>NZ_JAUSXL010000002.1:4713799-5016842 GCF_030815975.1 Variovorax paradoxus | reverse complement strand
ACCGACAGCGCGGCCAGCGCGTTCTCGGAATAGCGGCCGGCCACGATGGTGTCGGTCACGCCGAACGCCATCACGGCCAGCTGGCCCACCAGCACCGTGCCGGCGTGCCGCGCGATCAGACCTCGTTCGCCTGCCACGTGCTACGGCGCAATCTTCTGATAGAGCAACAGGTCGTCGGTCGCGCCGCTGGGCCGTCGCAGGGTGCCGCTGAAACGCCATTGCTCCAGGGAAATGATGGTGTGCAGCCGCTCGATCGTTTCAGGGCTGACCAGCAGCCAGGGGCAATCGGTGCCGAGCAGCAGCGGCTGCAGGTTGAACTGGCCGTGATGCCGCAGCGCCGCAATGTGCGCCCGGCTCAGCGCCAGTTCGGCGATGCAGCTCGGTTGTCCGACCCGCTCGGCCACCGCCCGCACCTGTGGCACATAGCTGCGCGCGTAGTCGATGGGAGGCAGCCACAGCGTCATCAGCAGCATCCAGCACAGCGCGGTGCCGCCGGCCGGCAGCACCAGCGTTTTCCAGAGTGCGGCCTGGTGGCGCCCGGTGCGCCAGCGGACCACCCAGCACCAGGTGATGGTGGCGGCCAGCGCCAGCGCGAACGCAATGGGCGAGAACTCGGGCACGAATCCGGGCACCAGCCGTGTCACGCTGGCTGCCGGCTTGTGCGGCACGCCGGTCTGCATGGCGATCCAGTAGATCCATCCCAGCACGGCCAGCCCGCTGAAGAACAGCACGTTGAACCAGTCGATCAGCGCCGCCGCGCTGCGCCGGAAGGTGGGCAGGGCGAAGGCGGCCAGCGTGGCGAGTGCGGGCAGCGCCAGCAGCAACGAGCGGTCGGAATAGTCGGTGGTCCAGGTCGCGGCCAGCGGCACCAGCGCGAACCAGAACGGCAGTGCCACATGGCGCGCGGTGAGCTGGCGGCGCCAGCGCCAGAGCGTCCAGATCGCGAGCGGCCAGACCGGCCAGGTGAACCACACCAACAGCTTGGCCTGGCTGCGCACATCGCTCAGCACCGAGGTGCTGCTCGGATGATGGCCCGGCAACTGGATCTTCCATTGCAGCAGGCCCAGCCCTAGAGCCAGCGCGGCGGCCACCAGCGCGGCCGCGGTCATCGTGGCGAGCGCGCCCCGGGTATAGCCGGGGCTTTCGTCGGAAGCGGCATCGGCGGTGCGCCGCTCGTAGGCGATGAAGAGCGCGCTGCCCGCCGCCAGCGCCAGGCCGACCGTGGGACCGCCGCTCAAGGTCATGCCGACGGTCCCGACCAGCAGTGCGATCACCGGGCCGACGCGGCGGTAGGGCAGTGCCGCCACGCCGTAGAAGAGGTGCGATGCGAAATACAGCTGCGCCAGCGCCGGCGTGGTTTCGTGGCCCAGCTGGGCCAGGCCCAGGCAGGCGATCAGCGCCAGCAGTCCGCCGTCGGCAATGGCGCGGGCGTAGTCGGTGGGCCGCGCCTCGCCGCCGAAGGCGAAGGCCACCGGCTGGGCCCGCGAGGTGCGCGCGAGGTAGTACACGGCGTACCACGTGGCGGTGAACGTGCCCCAGAGCAGCAGCGCAAAGACGATGCGCACCGCCAGGTCAGGGTGCACCCAGGACGGCGCGATCTTGATGGCCCAGGCACCGATCCAGTAGGGAATGAGCGCCGGCGTTTCGGGACGCAGGCCCAGCAGCATGGGATCGAACCAGCGGGCGATGCCTTCGGTGTTGCGCGCCAGTTCGGCCATGTAGCCGAAGGAGGTGATGTCGGCGCTCTTCCAGGGGCCGCGCCCCACCAGGCCCGGCAGGAGGTAGGCGGCGCACAGCAGCAGCAGTGCCAGGCGCGGCAATCGGCGCACGGCGCTCTGGGCAACGATCGCGGGAGTGGGCTGATTCACAGGGGAGAAGTAGCGTCGGTCTTGGGAAAGAAAAAAAGGGCAGCGCGGTAAACCGGGCTGCCCTCGATGCGAAAGCGCGTGCTTTACTTGGAAGCAGCGCCGGTGGTCTTGCCGAAGCGGTTGCGGAACTTCTCGACGCGACCGCCCATGTTGTCGACCGACTTTTGCGTGCCCGTGTAGAACGGATGCGATTCGCTCGTGGTGTCGAGCTTGAACAGCGGCAGTTCGCGGCCGTCGTCGGTCTTGCCCATTTCCTTGGTGTTCGCGCACGAACGGGTCACGAACTTGAAGCCGTTCGACATGTCGACGAACAGAATTTCGCGGTAATTCGGGTGGATGCCTTCTTTTGCCATGGTCTTTCCTTTGAGGTCGATGCGAGAGCCACAAGCGTGCCCACAGGGGGCAAACCGTTCCGGGGAGGAAATCGCAGGGCAAGACGCCCGGCTGCACTTTTCGCGGAGCCAGCGATTATCGCATACTGTCCCATTTCGAGCGAAAGATGGCCCCCAGATGACTTCGAGAACCTTGCGTGCCGGCCTCGTCGGCTATGGCTTTGCCGGCCAGACCTTCCATGCGCCGGTGCTTTCGGCTGTTCCGGGGCTCGAACTGGCGGCCGTGGCAAGCTCCCGGCCCCACAAGGTCCATGCCGATTGGCCTGGCGTGGCGGTGGTGCCCGACGTGGACGCGCTGGTTGCCCGGGCGGACATCGACCTGGTGGTGGTCGCAACCCCCAACGCCCAGCACCACCCGGTCGCCAAGGCGGCGCTGGAGGCCGGCAAGCACGTGGTGGTGGACAAGCCGTTCACGCTCGACGTGGCCGAAGCCAGGGAGCTCGAACTGTTGGCTCGGCGCAACAATCGGGTACTGGCGGTCTATCAGAACCGCCGTTTCGATGCCGACTACCTCACGCTCAAGGACGTGTTGGCGAGCGGAGAACTGGGCCGGCTGGTGTACCTGGAGTCGCATTTCGACCGTTTTCGCCCCGAGGTGCGCGACCGCTGGCGCGAACAGAAGGTCCCGGGCGCCGGCCTGTGGGTCGATCTGGGCTCCCATCTGCTCGACCAGGCGGTTCAGCTGTTCGGAACGCCCGATACGCTGCAACTCGACACCGCGGCCTTGCGCGACGGCGCGCAGGTCGAAGACTATTTCCACGCTGTGCTGCGCTACGAAAGCGGCCCTCATGCGCCGCTGCGCGTGGTGCTGCACGCCACCACGCTCGCGGCCCATGCCGCGCCGCGCTACATCGTTCACGGCACGCGCGGCAGCTACATCAAGCACGGCGTCGATCCGCAGGAAGACGCGCTGCGCGCCGGCCAGCGGCCCCCGATTGCAGGGTGGGGTGCCGACCCGCAGGACGGCGAACTCGTGGTGCCCGGCAGCGACGGCGGCGAGCCGCAGCGCCGGATCTGGCCCACGCGGGCCGGCAACTACGTCGAGTACTACGCCGCGGTGCGGGATGCGATCCTTGGCAACGGCCCGAACCCCGTGCCTCCCGAGCAGGCCGTCGCGCTGATGGAACTGCTCGACATCGGCCAGCAGAGCGCCGCTGAAGGCCGGGCGATCCGCATCATCGACCGCCCATGAAAAAAGCGCGTTGACCCGAGGGCCAACGCGCTTTTGCGGCGAGCGTGGTGCTCAGCCTCCGCGACGCATCATGTCGAAGAATTCGACATTGGTCTTGGTCGCCTTCATGTTCTTGAGCATGAGCTCCATCGATTCGATCTCGTCCATGTTGTACATGAGCTGGCGCAGGATCCGGGTCTTCTGCAGGATCTCGGGCGCCAGCAGCAGCTCTTCGCGGCGCGTGCCGCTGCGGTTGAGCTGGATCGACGGGAACACGCGCTTTTCGTACAGGCGGCGGTCCAGGTGGATTTCGGAGTTGCCGGTGCCCTTGAACTCTTCGAAGATCACTTCGTCCATGCGGCTGCCGGTGTCGATCAGCGCGGTGCCGATGATGGTCAGCGAACCGCCTTCTTCAACGTTGCGCGCGGCGCCCAGGAAGCGCTTGGGACGCTGCAGCGCGTTGGAGTCGACGCCGCCGGTCAGCACCTTGCCCGACGAGGGCACGACGTTGTTGTAGGCGCGGGCGAGGCGGGTGATCGAGTCGAGCAGGATCACCACGTCCTTCTTGAGCTCGACCAGGCGCTTGGCGCGCTCGATCACCATCTCGGCCACGTGCACGTGGCGCGCTGCGGGTTCGTCGAAGGTCGAGGCAATGACCTCGCCCTTCACGGTGCGCTGCATTTCGGTCACTTCTTCAGGCCGCTCGTCCACCAGCAGCACCATCATGTGCACTTCGGGGTAGTTGGCGCTGATCGCGTGGGCGATGTGCTGCATCATCACCGTCTTGCCGCTCTTGGGCGGCGCCACCAGCAGGGCGCGCTGGCCCCTGCCGATGGGGGCGATGATGTCGATGATCCGGCCCGTGATGTTCTCGTCGCTCTTGACGCCGTCGCGTTCCAGCTTCATCTGTTCCTTGGGGAACAGCGGCGTCAGGTTCTCGAACATCACCTTGTGCTTGTTCTGCTCGGGCGGACCGTCGTTGACCTTGTCGAGCTTGGTCAGCGCAAAGTACCGCTCGCCGTCCTTGGGCGTGCGCACTTCGCCTTCGATCATGTCGCCGGTGTGCAGGTTGAAGCGGCGCACCTGGCTCGGCGAGATGTAGATGTCGTCTGTGCTGGCCGTGAAGCTGGTGTCGGGGCTGCGCAGGAAGCCGAAGCCGTCGGGCAGGATTTCGAGCACACCGTCGGCAAAGACCTGTTCGCCGGCCTTGGCGCGCTTCTTGATGATCGCGAACATCAGCTCCTGCTTGCGCATGCGGCCGACGTTTTCGATCTCAAGCGCTTCAGCCTGCTTGAGGACTTCAGACACGTGGAGTGCCTTGAGTTCGTTTAAGTGCATGGAATGACCCCTTGCGGGGCAATCGATCGGAAAAACGGGGGGAGGTTTGATGTGAGGCGAGAGCTGCCTCACAAACCGGGGAACTCGAACCGGTTGCCTTGAAGGGGCCGGTGAACTGTGGGAGATTATGACAGCAAAAAACCGTCCGGCCAACGCATTGCGCGCTGGCCGGGTGAAATGCCTCAGGCGAGCTGCTGGTCGATGAAGGCCGTGAGCTGCGCCTTGCTCATGGCGCCGACCTTGGTGGCGGCCAGCTGGCCGTCCTTGAACAGCATGAGCGTGGGAATGCCGCGGATGCCGAACTTGGCCGGGATGTCGCGGTTTTCGTCGACGTTGAGCTTGGCGATCTGCAGCTTGCCTTCGTAGGCGGTCGACACTTCGTCCAGGATGGGGGCGATCATCTTGCAGGGGCCGCACCATTCGGCCCAGTAGTCGACCAGCACGGGCTGGCTGGACTTGAGCACGTCGGCTTCGAAGGAAGAATCGGAGATGTGTTTGATCAGGTCGCTGGCCATGTGATGTGTCCTTGTGCGCAGAGAGTTTCGGTGCAGCTAAAGTGCTGGTCATTGTGACAGAAACCAAGGGGTGGGGTGCCATGCGGGAACGCTATGACACCGATAGCAAAAGCCCTTTGCGCGTCGCGCCTCCACGCTCTCCAACCCCTCGATAGAACATGAACGAAGGCCACCCCGTCCAGGCCCTGTGGTGCGACCCCGCCGACGGCGTCGTCGCGCGCATTGCCGGCGCCATCGCGCAGCAGGGGCTGCACGCGGCGCGCACCGTGGTGCTGGTGCCATATGCGCAATTGATGGGCGTGGCCCACGGGATGTGGTCGCGCTGCGGCAGCCCGGGTTTCGCGCCGCGCTTCGAAACCACGCGCAACTGGGCGCGCAGCGCGGGCGGTTTCCTGCCCACGGGCTACGACATCGCTTTCGACATGGCGCGCGACTTGGTCACGGCCCAGGCGCTGCTCTCGCAGGCCGGCTTTGCCGCGGAGCGCTTCGCGCTGGCCGGGCGCGTGGTCGAACTGGCCTACCAGCTGGCGCCCCTGGCAGCCGCGGCGCTGCCCGAGGTGCGCGGCAGCGAATGGGCGCAGCGCGCGGCCCAGGTGGCCGAAGCGGGCAGCGAGTCGGAATGGTTCCGCATCGAAAGCGCGCTGATCCGCGTCGCGGTGGCCTGGGCCGCCAACTCGGGCTATGCCACCGATGTGCTGCTGCGCGACGCGGTGCGTGCGCAGGTCGATGCGCTGATCGTGCTCGAGGGCTTCCAGTCCGATCCGCTCACGCAGACGCTCTGCACCTTGTGGGGCGATCGCGCCATCCATCTCTCGCTGGTGCCCGCAAGCCCTGCGGCCACCACGGCAGGTGCGCATGTCGCCGCCGATCCCGAAGACGAAGCGGAACTCGCGGCCGCATGCGTGCTGCGGCACCTGGCCGAGGGCCGCGCGCCGGTCGCGCTGATCGCGACCGACCGGGCGCTCACGCGGCGCATCGGCGCGCAGCTCCAGGCGCAGGGTGTCACGGCGCACGACGAAACCGGCTGGAAGCTCTCCACCACGCGCGCCGCCGCCACCGTGATGAGCGCGCTGCGCGCCTGTGCGCACGACGCCGGCAGCGACCAGGTGCTCGAATGGCTCAAGAGCGGCGCCGACGGCGATGCGCTCGCCACCCAGGCGCTCGAGGCTCGGCTGCGGCGCGAAGGCGTGCGCGAGTGGTCCGCCTGGTGCGGCCAGGCCGCGCGCAGCGAGAAGCCGCAGGACATCGCGCTGCTGCCGTTCACCGAAGCCGTCGAAGGCCGCCGCATGGCCATGGCCCGCTCGAGGCCCCTGGCCGACTGGCTGCGCGCCTTGCGCGAGCTGCTCGAGGCCGGGGAGCAATGGGAGCCGCTCGCGGCCGACATGGCCGGCGCCAAGGTGATCGGCGCGCTGTGGCTCGATGCCGATGTCCACGGCGGCGACGACGAATTTCCCGGCGGACGCCACACGCTGGCCGAATTCACGGCCTGGGTGCGCGACGTGCTCGAAGACGCCAGCTTCGTGCCGCCCGCCGGCGGCGAGGCGCCGCAGGTGGTGGTGTTGCCGCTGCACCAATTGCTGGGCCGCGCGTTCGGCGCGGTGGTCATTCCCGGTTGCGACGACCGGCGCCTGCCTGCGTCGCCCGAGCCGCCCGGCAACTGGAGCGCCGCCCAGCGGGCCGAACTGGGCTTGCCCGCGCGCGAAACGCTCGAGGCCGCGCAACGCGCGGCATGGGCCGCGGCCTTGTGCAATCCGTGCTGCGAAGTGCTGTGGCGCCAGTCCGATGCGAGCGGCGAGCCGGTCCGCCCGAGCCCGCTGGTGCAGGCGCTGCAGCTCGACCACGCCTTGCAGATGACTGCGGACCCGCGCACCCCGCGCGAGGTGGCGCTGCAGCCGACTGCGTACCCGACGCCGTCGGGGGCACTGCTGCCATTGCGCAATATCTCGACCAGCGTCTACGAAGACCTGCGCCGCTGCCCCTACCGTTTCTTCGCGCTGCGGCAATTGGGCCTGCGCAGTGCCGACGAACTCGATGCCGAGGTCGACAAGCGCGACTTCGGCAATTGGCTGCATGCCGTGCTGGGCCATTTCCATGAGGCGCTGAAAGAGAAGCCAACCCACGATGCCGCCGAGCGCGTGGCGTACCTCACTACGGCAGCCGAGCGCGCCACGCGCGAGTTCGGACTGTCCGATGCCGAGTTCCTGCCGTTCGCCGCGGCATGGCCGGCGGTGCGGGACGGCTACCTTCAATGGCTTGCCGGGCACGAGGCGAGCGGTGCTGTCTTCGCCGAATCCGAGCCCTGGATGGAACAGCCGCTGGGCAGCCTGCAACTGGTCGGCCGGCTGGACCGCATCGACCGCATGCCGGACGGCCAGGCCTTCGTGATCGACTACAAGACCGAATCGGCCGCTGTCACCAAGGAGCGCGTGAAAGACCCGACCGAAGACACGCAGCTCGCCTTCTATGCCGCGCTGGTGGCCGACGACACGCTGCGCGCGGCCTATGTCAACGTCGGCGAGAAGTCGTCCGGCACGCAGACCGTCGAGCAGCCCGTGGTGGTAGAGGCGCGCGATGCGCTGGTGGCCGGCATCCTCG
Organism: Variovorax paradoxus; assembly: GCF_030815975.1. NCBI lineage: Bacteria > Pseudomonadati > Pseudomonadota > Betaproteobacteria > Burkholderiales > Comamonadaceae > Variovorax > Variovorax paradoxus. Next base: position 5,008,963 of record NZ_JAUSXL010000002.1, on the reverse strand, counting down.
ACGACTTCACCCGCATCGCCCAGGGCGCGGCGCTGCCGCCGCTGGGGGAGGGCGCGATCTGCGACTACTGTGCGGCGCGCGGCCTTTGCCGCAAGGACTTTTGGGAGGTCGAACAGCTTGCACCTTCGACTTCGGATGGAGGGCCTGCGAAATGAACGGCGCCGCCTACGAACACAACGGCCGGCACGTCACGCGCGAGGCCTTCTACACCGTCGCCTGCGATCCACGGCGCTCGGTGGCCGTCGAGGCCTGCGCCGGCGCGGGCAAGACCTGGATGCTGGTGTCGCGCATCCTGCGCGCGCTGCTCGAAGAGGGCGAATCCGCCTGCGAGCCGCACGAGATCCTGGCCATCACCTTCACCAAGAAAGCCGCCGGCGAGATGCGCGAGCGGCTCGACCAATGGCTCGAGCAGTTCGCCGAGCGCAGCCCCGAGGAGCTGGTGCGCGAACTCGTCGTTCGTGGTGTCGAGCCTGCCGCTGCGCTCGCTGCCGTGCCGCGCCTGCAGGGCCTCTACCGGCGCTTGCTCGAAGGCGGCCGGCCGGTGCAGTTCCGCACCTTCCACGCCTGGTTTGCGGGCCTGCTGCGCAATGCGCCGCTGGCGGTGCTGCGCGAGCTTGGCCTGCCCGCGAACTACGAGCTGCTCGAGGACGATGCCGAGGCGCGCTCGCGCACCTGGCGCCCCTTCTTCGAAGCGGTGGCGGCCGACAGGGAGGCGCTGGCCGACTACTACGCGGTGGTCGCCACCTACGGCCGTTCGCAGACCGCCAAGGCACTTGGCGAAGCGCTCACGCGCCGGGTCGAGTTCTCGCTGTCCGACCCGGCGTCGGCGGTGCAGCATTTCAGCGCGCTTCATTCTTCGCTCGAGGAACTGGACGAGCCGACCGGTGCACTGCGCGGGGAGCAGGCCAGGCGCCGCTGGCTCGACCGTGCCGCCGCACTCGGCCGCGAAGCCAACAAGACGCCGCAGAAAGCGGCCGAGGCGATCATCGACGTGTTCGGTGTTGGCGAACCGCCGCAGGACTCGCTCGCTCCCGCGCTGGCGCACCTGCGCAAGAACTTCTTTGTCGCCACCGAAGACCGGCTCAACAAGAACCTGCAGAAATACCCCGCCGCGCAAGAAGCCGAGGCCGAGCTCCAGACGCTCTGCGCCGCACAGGCCCAGCATGCGGCCTGGCTCTATCAGCAGCGCATGACGCGCCTCACGCGCCTTTTGATCTCCGCCTTCGCCGAGGTCAAGCGCGCCCATGGCTGGGTCGACATGAACGACGTCGAGCAGGCCGCGCAATTGCTGCTGGGCCAGTCGGCGTTGTCGGGCTGGGTGCAGGAGCGGCTCGATGCGCGCATCGCGCACCTGCTGATCGACGAGTTCCAGGACACCAATCCGCTGCAATGGCAGGCGCTCTACGGCTGGCTCAGCGCCTACAGCGGCGCGGGCGGCAAGGCACCGCGCGTCTTCATCGTCGGGGACCCGAAGCAGAGCATCTACCGCTTCCGCCGCGCCGAGCCACAGGTGTTCATCGCTGCGAAGAAATTCGTGCGCGAAGGGCTGGGTGGCGAGCTGCTCAATTGCGATCACACGCACCGCAACGCGCGTGCGGTGGTCGGCCTGGTCAATCAGGCGATGCTGGCCGCGCAGGGCGCCGGCGAGTTCGACGGCTACCGCGCACACACCACCGAGCGCAATGACGAGGGCGAACTGCTCAAGCTGCCGCCCATCGATCGCGGCGCCATCGATACGGCAGCGGAGGCCGCGCCCGCGGACGACGGCATGCTGCACTGGCGCGACAGCCTTGTCACGCCGCGCGTGTTGCCCGAGGAGCAACTGCTGCAAAAGGAATGCGAGCAGGCCGCGCGATGGGTCGCGCAGCGCATTGCCGACGGCACGCCGCCGCGCCAGATCATGGTGCTGGCGCGCCGCCGCAACCGGCTGTCCGCCATGCAGGACGCGCTGCGCCAGCGCCACATTCCCGTGCAGCAGCCCGAGAAGAACGAGCTGCACGATGCGCCCGAAGTGCAGGACGTGGTGGCGCTGATCGATGCGCTGGTGTCCCCCGCGCATGACCTCTCCTTGGCGCGCGCGCTCAAGTCGCCGCTGTTCGGCATCGGCGACGACGCGCTGGTGCAACTGGCGCTGCGCCAGCGCGAACAGGCGTCGTCGAGCTGGTTTGCATTGATCCAGAAAGGCGAGGGTCTGCCGGCGGAACTGGTCGAAGCCGGGGCGAGGCTCAGGCAATGGCAGCGCTGGCTCGCTGCATTGCCGCCGCACGACGCGCTCGATGCGATCTTCCACGATGGCGATGTGTTGGCCAAATTCGGCGCCGCCGTTCCTTCCGCCATGCGCCAGAGCGCGCTGGCCAATCTGCGCGGGCTGCTCGCGGCTTCGCTCGAGATCGAGGGTGCGCGCTTTGCCACGCCGTATGCGCTGGTGCGCGCGCTGCGTGCCGGCGGCGTCAGGGCGCCGTCCGTCGCCGTGCCCGATGCGGTGCAGCTCCTGACCGTGCATGGCGCCAAGGGCCTCGAAGCCGACACCGTGCTCATGCTCGATTGCGACGCCCCATCCCCGCGCGCCCAGACCATGGGTGTGTTGGTCGAATGGAAAGGCAGCGACAGCGCTCCCACGCGCTTCGTGTTCCTGGCGAGCGAGAAAACGCCCCCGGGCTGCGCGGCCACGCTGCTCGAGGAAGAGCAGCGCGCGCGCCATCGCGAGGAGCTCAACGGCCTCTACGTCGCGACCACGCGGGCGCGCGAGCGCCTGGTGCTGTCGTCGGTGCAGCCGGCCCGGGCCAACGAGGGCAGCTGGTGGTCGCGGCTCGAATCGATGTGCGAGCCGGTCGAGGCCGACGAGCCGTTGCCCGTGTTGCCGGTGGAGGCCGGGGCCGGCAGCTTCTCGATGAAGAAGATGCCCGTGCTCGCACCTGCGGCCAAGGAACCCGCAGCCATCAGGAAAGCTGCTGGCGGCACCGTCGACGCGCGGGCTGCGGCCTTCGGCCAGGCGATGCACCGTCTGCTCGAATGGGCCTTGCCGGGCGAAGCGCTGCCGCCCGCGCATGTGCGCGCCGCGGCCCGCGAATTCATGCTCGACGCGCAACAGGCGCGCGGCGCCGCCGTGCTGGCCGAGCGCATTCGCGCGGGCGCGGGCGCCTGGGCATGGGATGAGCGCATGATCGACTGGCACGGCAACGAAGTGACACTGGTCCACGAAGGCGAGACGCTGCGCATCGACCGGCTGGTGCGCGAGCGCGCCAGCGGCGCCTGGTGGATCCTCGACTACAAATCTGCGGCGCGTCCCGAACGGGATGCGGAATTGATCGCACAGATGCAGCGCTACCGCGCGGCCGTGCAAGATGCCTATCCCGGTGCCTCGGTGCGCGCCGCGTTCCTGACCGGGCAGGGCGAACTGGTAAATCTCGAATGACTCTTTCCCATACCGTCGCCGTGATCGGCGGCGGACCGGCCGGCCTCATGGCGGCCGAAGTCTTGAGCGCGTCCGGCGTGCAGGTGCACGTCTACGACGCCATGCCCTCGGTGGGCCGCAAGTTCCTGCTGGCCGGCCGCGGCGGGCTGAATCTCACGCACTCGGAACCTTTCGACGTGTTCATGAGCCGGTTCGGCGAGCGCCGTGCGCAGCTCGAACCCATGCTTGCGCAGTTCGGTCCGCAGCAGGTGCGCGAATGGGCGGCGGGCCTGGGCATCGAAACTTTCGTGGGCACCTCGGGCCGCGTGTTCCCGACCGACATGAAAGCCGCGCCGCTGCTGCGTGCCTGGCTGCACCGGCTGCGCGCGGCGGGTGTGCAGTTTCATATGCGCCATCGCTGGCTTGGCGACGCATCACTCGACGCGGCCTCGTTGCGCTTCGCTACTCCGACGAGCGAGGCCATCGTGAAGGCCGATGCGGTGGTGCTCGCATTGGGTGGTGCAAGCTGGGCGCGGTTGGGGTCCGATGGCGCATGGGCGCCGTGGCTGCGAGAGCGCGGTATCGACATCGCGCCGCTGCTGCCTGCCAACTGCGGCTTCGATGGAGCCGGATGGAGCGAGCATTTCGCGAGCCGTTTTGCGGGCCAGCCGTTCAAGTCAGTCGCTATTTCGTTCACCGACAGCCAGGGGCGCCGCTTCGTGCGCAAAGGCGAGTTCGTTGCCACCGCAACCGGCATCGAAGGCAGCCTGATCTATGCGGTCTCGGCCTTGCTGCGCAACGAGATCGCGGCGGAAGGCAGCGCGACGCTGCTGCTCGATCTGCTGCCCGACCGCAGCGCCGAGCAGGTGCTGGCGGCCGTGAAGCATCCGCGCGGCGCCCGGTCGCTCAGCAGCCACCTGAAGAGCCGACTCGGACTGGAGGGCATCAAGGCCGGCGTGCTGCACGAGGCGCTGGGCCGCGAGGCGATGCAAGACCCCGCGCAACTGGCGGCGACGATCAAGGCCGTGCCGCTGCGGCTGGTTGCAACCCGGCCCATCGACGAAGCCATCAGCACCGCAGGCGGCGTGCGCTTCGAGGCGCTCGACGAACGGCTCATGGCCAGCGCGGTGCCGGGCGTGTTCATGGCGGGAGAAATGCTCGACTGGGAGGCGCCGACCGGCGGCTACCTGCTGACGGCATCGATGGCCAGCGGGGCAGCTGCGGCGCGCGGCGCAATCGAGCGGCTGGGTCTTTGAGGGCGTAACTGAATACTTTTGTATTGTTTGTTGCGCGCGCAAGGAATAAGCTGCGATCAGACAAAAATAAAGGAGCAGCGATGACCAGCGTTCCATCGCCGCGCGCCGCGCGCGGGCTTGCTTATGCATCCCTGGTGTTCCTGGTTTGGTCTGGCGGTGACGCAGGAGGCGGCGCCCGCGCGCAGGGCGCAAATCCGACGCTGCCGGGCACGTCCGCATCGGCAAGCAAGCCGGCGCCACCAGACGGACAGCCGGCGACCCTCACCAGTCCGTCCCCCGGCATCAAGTTCGCCAGCCGCAGCGCAACCTTCATCTGGAACAACACGGGTGCCAACCAGTACGGCTTGACGATCCTGTCGGCCTCTTCGGCGACACCTGTGGTGGACGCATCGACAAGTGCGACAACGCTGACGGTGACAAACCTTCCCATAGACGGCGCGGGGCTCGTGGTCCGGCTGCGCTCTCGATTCAAGGGGAAGTGGCTGCCGGCCAACGAGTACCTGTTCACGGCAGCCGGGTACACCGCGGCGCAATCGACCGCAGCGGTGAAGCCCTGGTCCGATCCGATCGCGCTGCCACTCGTGCCCGCATCGGCCGCCAACCTCCCCGACGGCAAGCTGCTGCTGTGGGCAGCCCGCTCGCCCACCAGCTTCAGCACGAACAGCAGCGACGCGTACACCTACACCTCGGTGTTCGACCCCGTCACGCGAAGCGCCAGCCCGCTGGTCGTCACGGCCACCGGCCACCAGATGTTCTGCCCTGGCCTGAGCATGCTGGCCGATGGCAGCGTGCTGGTCAGCGGCGGCAGCGATGCGACGAAGACCTCGATCTACGACCCGGCGCTGGGCGGCTGGGCGACGGGTGCGCAACTCGGCATTGCACGTGCCTACCAGGCGAGCACGACGATGTCCGACGGCTCCGTGTTCACAGTCGGCGGGTCGTGGAACGGCGGGCAGGGCGGCAAGTACGGCGAGGTGTGGTCGGCCGACACCAAGACCTGGCGCACGCTGTCCGGCGTACCGGCCAACATGCCCGATGCGAGCAATGTCTCGAATCCGCCGCTGGCCGGCCCGGACGCGGCCGGGGTCTACCGGGGCGACAACCACATGTGGCTGTTTGGCGCCGCCAACGGCTGGGTATTCCACGCCGGGCCTGCTGCCGCAATGCATTGGATCGACACGCGCGGCAGCGGCGCCATCCTGCAGGCCGGGCTGCGCAGCGACGACCCCTATGCCATGACCGCCAGCGCCGTGATGTACGACATCGGCAAGATCCTCAAGCTCGGCGGCGCGCCCAACCACGACAGCGGCAACGCCTTCAAGACCGCCTACATCATCGACATCAGCGCGGGCGCGCCGACGCCGCCCACGGTGCGCAAGCTTTCGCCGATGGCCTATGGCCGAACCTTTGTCAACAGCGTGGTGCTGCCTAACGGCGAGGTGTTCGTGATAGGCGGGCAGACGCAGCCCGTTCCGTTTTCCGACTCCTACAGTGTGCTGGCGGCCGAACTGTGGAGCCCGGAGCTGGAGAGCTTCATCACGGTGCCGCCGATGCAGAAACCGCGCAACTATCACAGCGTGGCCCTGCTGCTGCCGGACGGACGCGTGCTGTCGGGCGGCGGCGGGCTGTGCGACTGTGCGGGCGATCACCCGGATGCGGAGATCTACACGCCACCGTACCTGCTGGCGAGCGACGGTTCGCCGGCGCCCCGCCCGGCCATCACGACCGCGCCGGCCAGCGCCACATGGGGGAGCCAGATCGCCGTCGCGACCGACCGCGCGGCGGCCCGCTTTGCGCTGGTGCGCATGGCATCGGCCACTCACTCGGTCAACACCGATCAGCGCCGCATCCCGCTGTCATTCACGGGCACGGCAGGCAATAACTACCAGTTGGGCATTCCGACCGATCGCGGGACGGTGCTGCCGGGCAACTACATGCTGTTCGCACTTGACAGCAGCGGCGTGCCGAGCGTGGCGAGCACCATCAACATCCGGTAGCGGCCGGTGCGCTTCGCGAAGCCGAGGCTTTCGATGATGATGCTGGCACTGGCGCTCGGAACCGCACTGGCCGTTGGCCCGGCGTGGTCCGGAAAGCCTGAAGTCGCCGAGGCTTTCTCGGTGGCGCGCGGCGCACGCCTGTTCGATGGCACCGAGCCACTCGCAGGCACGCTGTCCGGCCACAGCGCGCCGCTGCCGGGCGCAGCGACGCGCTGCATCCAGTGCCACGCGGGCCCCGGCAAGTCCACTGCCGCTGTCTCCGGTTTCGCGCCGCCGCTCGACCGGCGCCAATTGCGCGAAGTCCTCCCGCGCCGCGGCGGCCCGCCCGTCGCGTACGAGCACGCATCCTTCTGCCGCACGCTGCGCACCGGCATCGACCCGGCCCATGTCACGCTGCCCCGAGCCATGCCGCGCTTCGATGCCGACGAAGGCCAGTGCGCGGCGTTGTGGGACTACCTGACGCAAGCCCTTTCTCAATGAACCCAATGAACGCGCGGGGCCCCTTCATACACTCGCGGGTTGCATCCCGCGGGCGCCGGCGCCTGCTTGCCGCCGGTGCACTGGCCTGGCTGGGCGTGCCTCCGGCCCGCGCAAACACCAGCATCGGCCCGGTGCTCCCGGCGGTGTCGGCTCCGGCCCTGCCGCTGCGGCGCCACGACGGCGCCACACCGATGCTCGCGGCGCAGTTGCGAGGCGCCCCCACCGCCGTTCAATTGATGTTTACCGGATGCAGCACGGTCTGCCCGATCCAGGGGGCCTTGTTCTCGACGCTGCAGGCGGCATTGCTGTCGGAGCGCAACACGGCGGTGCACCTGCTGTCGCTGAGCATCGACCCGCTGTCCGACGGCCCTGTTGCACTGAGCGCCTGGTTGCGGCGCTTCGGCGCAAGGCCAACGTGGAGCGCGGCGGCGCCAGCCCCTGAGGCATTCGAGTCGATGTTCTCGCTGTTCACGGGAGGCGCGGCAGCGGGCGACCGCCATACCGGCCAGGTTTATCTGTTCGATCGTCACGCCCGGCTGGTCTGGCGAACCAGCGAGTTGCCGCCGACCGAAGAGGTCATGGCCGGACTACGGCAGATGGGCTAGTTGGACGCAGCGGCTGCGGCGGGGAAGGCCTCAGAGTCGCGCTGCGACCCGGGTGTCGGCGAAAACGCTGCGCCCGAGCCAGCGCCAGAGGTCGCGGGTATCGGATTCCGTGCCGATGACGCGCAGGCGCCGCTCGAGCAACGCAGCCTCGGCGTCGAGATCGCCGGTCCAGATCTCGGTCAGCGTCCGCACGGTCGATTCGACGATCAGCGTCGGTTCCTCGCCGGGGTTGTCGCGGCAGAGGTCGGCGCTGCCCTGGTCGACCACCAGCCACCAGCGCCGCTCGCCCTCGGCTGCGTCGGTGAAGCGGAAGTGGATCACGATGCAGCGCGCGCGAGGGCACTCGTCGATCCGCACGAAGCGGCGGACGTCCCACATCAGGAAGCCGGCATCCAACTGGTCGCGCTTGAGCCGGCTGCCGATCCAGCGCGCGCCCCAATGGCCCAGCGCCATCACGATCGGGCGCAATTCCTCGCCCGCTGCGGTCAGGTGATATTCGGCCATGCTGCCGTCGCCCTGAACCCGCTTGACGACACCTACTTCCTCCAGCTTGCGCAGGCGCTGTGCCAACAACGAGCCCGACATGCGCGGCACGCCGCGCCGAATGTCGTTGAAGCGCGTGCTGCCGCACAGCAGCTCGCGCACGACCAGGGGCGTCCAGCGCTCGCACAGGACCTCGGCGCCGCGCGCCACGGTACAAAACTGGCCGTAGTCGATCATGGTGCCAATTTAGTCCTTGAGGCGAGCCGAGGCCAGTACAAATTCTGGACTGGCGAACCTCGGGCTGCGCTGCCATTCTTGAGACTCCCTCACTCGATGGAGACCCATCATGACCACCGTCACAGCCCCGCCGGCATTCAACGCTGCCGCCTTCAAGACCACCACCCGGGCTCAGTGGCAAGCTGCCGCCGAGGCCTGGCATCGCTGGGGGCCGTTTCTCGGTCGCTGGCTGGGCGATGCAACGGAAACGATGTTCGACCTGGCCCGCATCGGGCCCGGCAGCCGGGTGCTCGACGTCGCGGCTGGTGCAGGAGAGCAGTCGATCGGTGCTGCGCGGCGCGCGGGCGCCAGCGGCCACGTGCTCGCTACCGACATCGCGCCGGCCTTGCTCGAGCGCGCGGCGGCGGATGCCAAGGCCGCGGGACTGTCGAACCTCGAGACCCTGGAACTCGACGGCGAGGCGCTCGACACGCTGCCCGCCGGCAGCTTCGACGCGGCAATCAGCCGCGTGGGCCTGATCTACTTTCCCGACCAGCAGCGCGCGCTCGCCGGCATGCGGCGGGCCTTGCGTCCGGGCGGGCGGGTGTCGGCGGTCGTCTACTCGACTCCCGAGCGCAATGCCTTCTTCTCGATTCCCGTAAAGATCATCCGCGAACGCGCGCGGCTTCCCGCGCCGCTGCCGGGCCAGCCCGGGCCCTTTTCGCTCGGTGCCGAGGGTGCGCTCGAGGCCGCGTTTGCCAAAGCGGGTTTGCGCGACATCGAGGTGCGCCGGGTGCCGTCGCCGGTGCGGCTGGCGAGCGCAGCCGAATGCGTGCGCTTCGAGCGCGAGTCCTTCGGAGCGCTGCACCAGATGATGGTCGGGCTCGACGAGGCCGAGCGCGCGAGCACCTGGGATGCCATCGAAGAGGCGCTGCGACAGTTCGAAGGCAGCGAAGGCTTCGTCGGGCCGTGCGAGATGCTGGTCGGTGCCGGAAGCGCGTGAAGGTGGGAGCAGGGCTCGCAGCCCTTCTTTCAGCGCGTGAGTTCTTGCCTTGAGAACTCACGGCTTTTTGATGTTAGGTTGACGAGCCTTACCCCTGGCACTGACTACGCAGTTAGGGCTGCTTGGTTCCCCACCTGACCCGGTTGGCCACTTCACCATGCAGGGAGGCCCGTCAGCACTTATTGTAACCCCCCAGGCTGCGCGCACTTCGTGTCGCTTCGCCCACCCCCCTGCTGGGGGCGACACCAGAGGCCCGGCAAAGCCGGTTCCTCGGTGTCCCACGAAAAAGAGGGGGCCATTTTGATTGCGGGGTGAGGGCAAGAGGGGCCGCGGCGCCTTTTAGAATGCCCGCAATGTCTTATCTCGTGCTCGCTCGCAAGTTCCGTCCGAAAACCTTCGGTGAGATGGTTGGCCAGGGGCACGTGGTGCAGGCGCTCGAGAACGCGTTGACCACGCAGCGCCTGCATCACGCCTATCTTTTCACCGGGACGCGGGGCGTGGGCAAGACCACCGTCTCGCGCATTCTGGCCAAGTCGCTCAACTGCCAGGGCCCGGACGGGCAGGGCGGCATCACGGCCACGCCGTGCGGGGTGTGCCAGGCCTGCAAGGACATCGATTCGGGCCGCTTCGTCGACTACACCGAGCTCGACGCGGCATCGAACCGCGGCGTGGACGAGGTGCAGTCGCTGCTCGAACAGGCGGTCTACAAGCCGGTGCAGGGGCGCTTCAAGGTCTTCATGATCGACGAGGTGCATATGCTCACCAACACCGCGTTCAACGCGATGCTCAAGACGCTCGAAGAGCCGCCGGAGTACCTCAAGTTCGTTCTTGCCACCACCGATCCGCAGAAGGTGCCGGTCACGGTGCTGTCGCGCTGCCTGCAGTTCAACCTGCGGCCGATGGCGCCCGAGACGGTGCTGGAGCACCTGACGAGCGTGCTGCAGACCGAGCAGGTGCCGGCCGAGCCGCAGGCGCTGCGCCTGCTGGCGCGCGCGGCGCGCGGCTCGATGCGCGATGCGCTGTCGCTGACCGACCAGGCCATCGCGTTCGGCAACGGCGAACTGCTCGAAACCGGCGTGCGCCAGATGCTCGGCAGCGTCGACCGCGGCCATGTGTTCCAGCTGATCGAGGCGCTGGCGCAGGGCGACGGCAGGACGGTGGTCGACACCTCCGAGGCGCTGCGGCGCGACGGCATGTCGGCCGCTTCCACGCTGGAAGAAATGACCGCAGTGCTGCAGGCCATGGCCGTGCTGCAGGCTGTGCCCTCGCGGGCGGAGTCGGCCGATTCGGCCACCGACCCCGACGCGGCCGAGACGGCGCGCCTCGCGTCGCTGATGCCTGCCGACGAAACCCAGCTGCTCTACAGCCTGTGCCTGCACGGGCGCGGCGAGTTGGGCCTGGCGCCCGATGAGTACGCGGCGCTGACCATGGTGCTGTTGCGGCTATTGGCCTTCAAGCCTTCCAACGCGGCCGCTTCTTCGGCCTCCACGGAAAAAAAAACTCTGAATGAAGCCCGCCGGGCTGTTTCGGCCGCTGCGGTCGCAGCGCCGGCCCGGGTCGCGGCGGAGATCGCCGCAGCGCCGGTTTCGGTTTCGGCCGCTGCACCGGCGCCTCCAGCCATCCCGGCGCCCGCAGGCCAGCGTCTGGCCGTGGTCAGCGAACCCATGCGCCCGGGTGGGCCCAGGCCTTCCGCCGCGGCCGAGCCCTCGGCGCCTGCCGAGGCGCCCCGGGTGCTTGCTGTTCCCATGCGCGTGCAGCCGCCGCCGAGCCAGCGGGACGTGCCGCGGCCCGACGAGCAGCGCGGTCCGGCGCAGCCCATTCCACCGAGCGAGGACGGCGATTTCTGGCATGCCACGGTCACGCAGATGATCGCGGCCGAGAGCATCAACGCCCTGGCGCGCGAACTCGCACTGCAGTCGCAGCTGGTGGCGCGCGATGTCGACCAGTGGATACTTCGCGTGGAGCGCGAACTGCTCAACCAGCCTTCCGCCCGCGAAAAGCTCACGGATGCGTTGGCCGCGCTGGGCCATGGCGTGAAGCTCGCCATCGAGATCGGCGGCGTGGTCGACAGCCCCGCGCGCCGCAACAAGCAGGCGGCCGACGAGCGCCAGCGCGTGGCCGAGGAGGCCATTCGCAGCGATCCCGAAGTGCAGATGCTGATGCGCGAATTCGATGCGAAGATCGTGCCCGGAACACTGAAGCCGGCCTGACGCAACGCCACTGAAAACCCGTGCCGGCTCTTGCGGCATTCGGCATCGACCGCCATCTCTCTTATCCTTCCCCCATTCCAACCAATCAGGACCAACGATGTTCAACAAAGGACAACTGGCCGGCCTCATGAAGCAGGCGCAGGCAATGCAGGACAACCTCAAGAAGGCCCAGGAAGAACTGGCCACCATCGAGGTCGAAGGCGAGTCGGGCGCGGGCCTGGTCAAGGTCGTGATGACCTGCAAGCACGACGTCAAGCGCATCACCATCGACCCGAGCCTGCTGGCCGACGACAAGGACATGCTCGAAGACCTCGTGGCTGCCGCCTTCAACGCCGCGGTGCGCAAGGCCGAGGAAACCAGCGAGCAGAAGATGGGCAAGCTCACCGCAGGCATGCCGGGCCTCCCGCCCGGCATGAAGCTGCCGTTCTGAGCCATTGATGGCCGACGCCAGTTCGCTCGACGCGTTGGTCGATGCGCTGCGCCGCCTGCCCGGTGTCGGCGTCAAGTCGGCCTCGCGCATGGCGTTCCACTTGCTGCAGCACGACCGCGAGGGCGCGCAGCTGCTTGCGCGCGCATTGCAGCAGGCGGCTGGCAACGTGCGGCATTGCGAGCGCTGCAACACCTTCACCGAAGCGCCGGTCTGCCACGTGTGCCTCGACACGCGCCGCGACGCGAGCAAGCTTTGTGTGGTCGAAACGCCCGCGGACCAGGCCGCGCTCGAGCGCACCGGGGTTTTTCGCGGCTACTACTTCGTGCTGATGGGCAAGCTCAGCCCGCTCGACGGCATCGGGCCCAAGGACATCGGCCTGCAGAAGCTCTTCGACCGCGCGCTCGACGGCACCGTGAGCGAAGTCATCCTGGCCACCAACTTCACGGCAGAGGGCGAAGCCACCGCGCATGTGATCGGCGAAGCGCTCAGGCAGCGCGGCCTCAACGTGACGCGCCTCGCGCGCGGCGTGCCTGCCGGCAGCGAACTCGAATACGTGGATCTCGGCACCATCGCGCATGCCCTGGTAGACCGCCGATAGCGTGCAGCGGCCGCTGCAGCCGCTCTGCCGAACGGAGACAACATTCCAATGACTTTTTCCCTGCTCACCATCGCCTACTGGTGCGTGTTCATCGCCTGCGGCCTGCCGTATCTCGCGGCATGGGTCGCCAAGGCCGGCAGCTTCGGCCCGCGAGACAACGTGCAGCCGCGCGACTGGGCCGCAAGGCAGAGCGGCTGGCGCGCGCGCGCCAACTGCGCGCAAGCCAACAGCTTCGAAGGCCTTCCGTTCTTCATCGGCGCGGTGATCATCGCGCATCAGCTCGGCGCCAACCAGGCGCGGCTCGACATGCTGGCCGCGGCCTATGTCGTATTGCGGGTGGCCTATATCGCGCTCTACATCAAGGGCATCGGCTCCGCGCGCAGCGCGGTCTGGGCGCTCGGTTTCCTGGTCAATATCGCCATTCTTTTTCTCGCGCGATAAGCGCGCAAACAGCCTCTGCGGCGCCCCGCCACAGGCCGTTCGGCACAGGCCGCGCGGAGGTCTTCATGCTTACGTGGAAACCCGCACGGGATGACCCCGATGCAGGCAACAGGGGCGCACCCCTAAGCTCGATCGGGTTCACAGAATCAAGAGCCCGCAGGATCGCTCCATGCTCCACCGCAGAACCCTCATGACAGTCTCCGCAGTCGCTGCAGCAACGATTGCGCTGCCGCGGGTCTTTGCGCAAGCCAAGCTCGAGAAGACGAAGATTTCCATCGCAGTGGGGGGCAAGGCGGCGTTCTACTATTTGCCGCTCACCATTTCCGAGCAGCTCGGTTATTTCAAGGCCGAGGGCCTCGATGTCGAGATCTCCGATTTCGCCGGCGGCGCACGCGCGCTGCAGGCCGTGGTGGGCGGTTCGGCGGACGTGTGCTCCGGCGCCTACGAGCACACCATCAACCTGCAGGCCAAGAACCAGTTCTTCCAGGCCTTCGTGCTGCAGGGCCGCGCACCGCAGATCGCGGTGGGCGTCTCGACCAAGAACATGGCGGGCTACACGGGCATTGCCGATCTCAAGGGCAAGAAGATCGGCGTCTCGGCGCCAGGCTCCTCGACCAACATGGTGGCCAACCTCGTGCTGTCGCGCGGCGGCCTCAAGGCCAGCGATGTGAGCTACATCGGCGTGGGCGTGGCGGCCGGTGCGCTCACCGCATTGCGCTCGGGCCAGATCGATGCCATCAGCAATACCGACCCCGTCATGACCATGCTCGAGCAGAAGGGCGACGTGAAGATCATCAGCGACACGCGCACGCTCAAGGGCACGCAGCAGGTGTTCGGCGGGCCGATGCCCGCGGCCTGCCTCTACGCGCCGGTCGACTTCATCCAGAAGAATCCCAACACCTGCCAGGCGCTGGCCAATGCCATCGTCCGTGGCCTCAAGTGGCTGCAGACGGCCGGGCCCGGCGACATCATCAAGACAGTGCCTGAAACTTACCTGCTCGGCGACCGCGCGCTGTACCTTGCGTCCTTCGACAAGGTGCGCGAATCGATCGCCACCGACGGCCTGGTGCCGGCCGACGGTCCGAAGACGGCGCTCACCGCCATATCGAGCTTCGACACGGCCGTGAAGGCCGACAAGATCGACCTCATGAAGACCTACACCAACGATTTTGCTAGGCGCGCGAAAGACAGGTTCAAAGCCTGACTCCGAACGTCCCCGCGACCCGGCCTCGGCCGGGTTTTTTCTTGTGGCGGCCGATGCCAGAATTCCTGCCAGACATGTCCGACTACGCACTCGAGCTTCTCTCCATCAGCTGCACCTTCCACTCGAAGGACGATCCGGGCCAGCGCTATACCGCGGTGGCCGACACCACGCTGCGCGTGCGGGCCGGGGAGTTCGTCTCGGTGGTGGGCCCCACGGGGTGCGGCAAGTCGACCTTGCTGAACGTGGGCGCCGGTTTGCTCGAGCCTTCGTCGGGCAGCATCAAGGTCTTCGGCCAGACGCTGGCGGGCGTGAACGCGCGCGCGGGCTACATGTTCCAGACCGAAGCGCTGATGCCGTGGCGCAGCGCCATCGACAACGTGATGGTCGGGCTGCAGTACCGCGGCGTGCCCGATGCCGATGCGCGCGAACAGGCCGAGGCCTGGCTTTCGCGCGTGGGCCTTTCCGGTTTCGGCGACCGCTATCCGCACCAGCTCTCGGGCGGCATGCGCAAGCGCGTGGCGCTGGCGCAGACGCTGGTGCTCGACCCCGACATCATCCTCATGGACGAGCCCTTCAGTGCGCTCGACGTCCAGACTCGGCAGCTGATGGAGAACGAAGTGCTCGAACTCTGGAGTGCGCCGAGCGAGGGCCGCCGGGCCGCCCCAAGGCCGGAGCTCACCCCCTCGGGGGGTGGGCGCACAGCGCCCGGGGGCACACACGGACGGAAGGCCGTGCTCTTCATCACGCACGACCTCGACGAAGCCATTGCAATGAGCGACCGGGTGGTGGTGCTGTCGGCCGGCCCGGCCACGCATCCGATCGGCGAGTTCGCCATCGACCTCGCGCGCCCGCGCGACGTGGCCGAGGTGCGCACGCAGCCGCGCTTCGTCGAACTGCATACGCAGATCTGGGAGGTGCTGCGCGACGAGGTGCTCAAGGGCTATGCGCAGCAGCTGAGGAAGGCCGCATGATGCCGCGCCTGAACGAACGCAATGCGCGCTTCTGGCAGCTGGTGCTGCTCGCGATCATCCTGGTGGGCTGGCATGTGGCGTCGCGCAACCAGCAGATCGCCTTTTTCCTTGGCGAGCCGATCCAGGTGGCGGGGCGCATCTGGAGCTGGTTCCTGCCGTTCGAGGTGCCGCCGAACCTGCTGTTCCCGGAAGGCCTGAAGGGCAATGCCGACATCTACCGCCACCTGGGCACCACGCTGCTCGAAACAGTGCTGGCCTTCGGCATCGGCACTGTGCTCGGCCTGGCCTGCGGGCTTTGGCTGGCGCTGGCGCCCACGGCGAGCCTGATCCTCGATCCCTACATCAAGGCCGCCAATTCGATGCCGCGCGTGATCCTGGCGCCGATCTTCGCGCTGTGGTTCGGCCTGGGCATCTGGAGCAAGGTGGCGCTGGCCGTCACGCTGGTGTTCTTCATCGTTTTCTTCAACGTCTACCAGGGCGTGCGCGAGGTGAGCCCGGTGGTGCTGGCCAACGCGAAGATGCTCGGCGCCAACCAGCGGCAGCTGCTTCGCACCGTGTACCTGCCGAGCGCGACGAGCTGGGTGTTCTCTAGCCTGCACACCTCGGTGGGCCTGGCCTTCGTCGGCGCGGTGGTCGGCGAGTACCTGGGCTCGGCACGTGGCGTGGGCTACCTGATTCTCCAGGCCGAAGGCACCTTCGATGTGAACACCGTCTTTGCCGGCATCGTGGTGCTGACGGCCTTTGCGCTCTTGCTCGACGGCCTTGTCGGCCTGATCGAGAAGCGCCTGATGAAGTGGCAGCCGCGCAGCGGGGAGACCGAAAAACTCTAGCGCTGCGTGCGCCCGGGCCTTGGCTTTCGCTGTCCCGGGTTCAGCGCTTTTTCTTCGACGGCGTGCCGCCGCGCTTCTCGCGCACGACCTGCTTGCCTGCCGGCGACTTCACCACGTTGCTGCCGCGTGCAGCAACCGCCTTCACCGGGCTGCCGCCGCGCTTGGCGGCAACGGCGGCTCGGCCGCGAACCGGTGCCGCGCCTGTGCCGACACGGGCTTCGGGCGCAGCGCGAACCGGCAGGTACACCACCACGCTGTAGCCGCGCTTGAACGAATGATTGGGCTTGACGTCGTTCCACTCGGCCACGCTGGCGGGCTTGAGCTTGTAGCGGCGCGCGATGCTGGCCACGCTGTCGTTGCGCCCCGCCTTGACGGTGGTGCGGCGGTTGACGATCTCGGGCTGGAAGCTCAGATGGCCGCTGTCCGCCACCAGCGCCGTCACGTCTTCCTTGACGCGGGCGCCGCGCGGCACGATGAGCGTCGAACCGGCCTTGATGAGCATGCGCGGCGGAATGCTGTTGAGTGCGCGCAGGTCGGCCTCGCTCATGCCCGAGCGCTGGGCGACGTCGGCGACTGTCATCGTGGTGGGAACGACCCACGCCGTCCAGCTGGCGTACTGGCCTTGCGAGTAGGCATCGAAGTTGCGCTGGAACACAGCCGCGTTGTCCCAGGGCAGCAGGATCTGCGGTGTGCCGGCCGCAAGCAGAACCGGCTTGTGCGCGGCCGGGTTGAGGGCGCGGAAGTCCTCGAGTCGGATGTCGGCCAGCTTGGCGGCCAGTTCGACGTCGAGGTCGCGCGTGAGCGTCACGGTCTGGAAATACGGGTGGTTCGCGATCAGCGGCAGCTCGGTATTGAAGGCCTGCGGATTGGCCACGATGTTCTTCACGGCCTGCAGCTTGGGCACATAGAGCCGCGTTTCGGCCGGCATCGAAAGATCGCTGTAGGTGGTGGGCAGGCCCAGGCGCTGGTTCTTGGCGATGGCGCGGCTCACGCTGCCTTCGCCCCAGTTGTAGGCCGCCAGAGCGAGCTGCCAGTCGCCGAACATGCCGTAGAGCTTTTGCAGGTAGTCGAGTGCGGCGCGCGTGGAGGCCACCACGTCGCGCCTGTCGTCGCGGAAGATGTTCTGCTTCAGGTCGAAGTCGGTGCCGGTGGCCGGCATGAACTGCCACATGCCCGCTGCGCGCGCGCTGGAAATGGCTTGCGGGTTGAACGCGCTCTCGATGTACGGCAGCAGCGCGAGTTCGGTCGGCATGTTGCGCCGCTCGAGTTCCTCGACGATGTGGAAGATGTACTTGTTCGAGCGCTCGGTCATGCGCTGGATGTAGTCGGGGCGGCTGGCATACCACTGCTCGCGGTCGCGCACCAGGTCGCTCTCGAGGTTCGGCATCTTGAAGCCGCGGCGGATGCGGTCCCACATGTCGGCGGGCGGCGCCAGCGTGATGACGCTCTGCGAATGGGCCTCGCTGCTGGTGATGGGGGTGAGCGGCCCGCCCGGGTAGACCGGGGCGGCGCTGCCGGAGGCCTTGGAGCCGGTGCCGCCGCTGGTGGCGGTGGATTGCGGGGAGGTGGTGGAGGAGGAAGACGGGCTGGTGGTGCCCGCGCAGCCCGCGAGCAACAGTGAGCCTGCAAGGCAGACAGCAGCGATAAGTTTCATCGGAAGTCGTTTTTCCATTGGCGCAGCGCGGCAAACACGTCGGCTTCGGCCGCATCGGCGGAAAGCTCGGCGTGCTCGCGCACCGCTCTAAGGACAGTGGCTTCGCGGCTGCGAAGAAAGGGGTTGATTCGGCGTTCGGTGGCCAGTTGCGCGGGCAGCGTGGGCTGCCCTTGCGCGCGCAGGCTTTCGCAATGCGCGATGTACTGAGTCAGATCGGCATTGCCGGGTTCCACCGCGCGGGCGAAACGCAGGTTAGCAAGTGTGTATTCGTGCGCGCAGCACACGCGGGAGTCGCCAGGCAGCGCCGCCAGCGCATCGAGCGAGGCCAGCATTTGCGCCGGCGTGCCCTCGAACAGCCGGCCGCAGCCGCCGGAGAACAGCGTGTCGCCGCAAAAAAGAAGCGGCGCCCGGCCTGCGCTGGCGGGCAGAAAGTAGGCGATGTGGCCGGCCGTGTGGCCCGGCACGTCGATGACCGCGAAGCGCAGCCCGAGCACCTCGGCGCTGTCGCCGTGCGACAGCGGCGTGAAGGGCTGCGGAATGCGCTCGCGCGCCGGGCCGAAGACGGGTGCGCCGGTTGCCGCATGGAGCGCGGCCACGCCGCCCGTGTGATCGGGGTGATGGTGCGTGACTAGAATCGCGGCGAGCTGCAGCTTGTCGCGCGCCAAGGCGTCGAACACCGGTTGAGCGTCGCCCGGGTCCACCACGATCGCGTTGGACCCGTCCTGCAGCATCCAGATGTAGTTGTCAGCGAAGGCGGGCAGCGGAACGAGGGTCATGAGCGGTCAAATTATAGGTTTGCAGGATTGGTTCGCGACCCCCCCCGGCCGCTACCTGCTCGCATGGGAGCAGGCCCAGTTCGACGAGGCCGTGGCGGATGTTTTCGGCTACCACGCGCTGCAGCTCGGCGCCGCCGGCGTCGATGGCCTGCGCAGCAACCGCATGCCGCACCGCTGGCTGGCCCTGCCCGACCCTGGCCAGCAGTCCGGCAGGGCTGCGCTGTTCACCGATTTCACGGCGCTGCCGTTTGCCGCCAACAGCCTCGACCTGGTGGTGCTGCCGCATGCGCTGGAGTTGAGCGAGGATCCGCACGCGACCTTGCGGGAAGTGGAGCGGGTGCTGGTGCCCGAAGGCCGCGTGGTGATCTGCGGGCTCAATCCGGCCAGCCTCTGGGGCATGCGGCAGCGCCGCGCGCACCTGTACCGCAAGCTCGGGTTCGGCGACCTCTTCCTGCCCGAGGGCGGCGAGTTCATCGGCTACTGGCGCATGCGCGACTGGCTGCGGCTTCTGAGCTTCGAGGTGGAGTCCGGGCGCTTCGGCGTCTACCGGCCTGCGGTGCGCAGCGAGGCCTGGCTCGAACGCTGCCGCTGGATGGACACCGCCGGCGAGCGCTGGTGGCCGATCTTCGGCGCGGTGTATTTCCTGGTGGCGGTCAAGCGGGTGCGCGGCATGCGCCTGCTCAGCGCTGACTGGCGCCGTGCAGCGGCGCGCGCCACCGCGCCGGTACCCATCGCAGGCAAGATGCACAAGGCTCGCACCGAGTGCACCGATTGAATATTGAAAGAAGAAGGAAAAGAGCGTTTTGAACGAAGTCGTGATCTACACCGATGGTGCATGCAAAGGCAACCCCGGCCCCGGCGGCTGGGGCGCGTGGCTCAAGTCGGGCGCCACCGAAAAGGAACTGTTCGGCGGCGAACTCAACACCACCAACAACCGGATGGAGCTCACCGCCGTCATCGAGGGACTGGCCGCGCTCAAGCGGCCCTGCAAGGTCATCCTCTACCTGGACAGCCAGTATGTGCGCATGGGCATCACCGAATGGATCCGCGGCTGGAAGGCCAAGGGCTGGCGCACCTCGACCAAGCAGCCGGTCAAGAACGTCGAACTCTGGCAGAAACTCGACAAGCTGGTGGCCGAAGGAGGCCATCTGATCGAATGGCGCTGGGTCAAGGGCCATTCGGGCGACGTCGGCAACGAACGCGCCGACATGCTCGCCAACAAGGGCGTGGACAAGGCGCTGGGCCGGATCTGAGCCTTGACCCTCTAAGCCTCCAGCATCATCACGTCGACTTCGTCGCCCGCGGCCACGCTGCCTTGGTCGTGGTGCAGCACCACGAGGCCGTTGGCCTCGACCATCGAGCTCAGCACGCCGGAGCCCTGGTTGCCGGCAATGCGAACCTCGGGCAGCGCACCGGTCACGGCCCGCACGAAGCCGCGCTGGTATTCGGTGCGGCCGGGTTTCTTGCGGATGGCGCTCGCGGCGCGCGCGCGCAGCAGGGGCGGCGGCGCTGCAGCAATCTCGTGGCATCCCATCATGCGCAGCAATGCGGGCCGCACGAAGGCGAGAAAGGTGACCATGACGGCCACCGGATTGCCGGGCAGGCCGAAGAGCACCGCCGAGCCTGGCCCGGGCGAGGACTGCTGTCCGCGCGGAACGAGCCCGACCGCCATCGGCCGGCCGGGGCGCATGGCAACGCGCCAGAAAGCCATGTCGCCGAGCTGCTGCATCACGGCGCGCGTATGGTCGGCCGCGCCGACGCTCACGCCGCCGCTGGTGATGATGGCGTCGGCCTCGCCGGCGGCACGCTGCAGCGTGGCGGCGAGGGTGGCCGGATCGTCGCGCACCAGGCCCAGGTCGATCACCTCGCAGCCCAGCCGCGTGAGCAGGCCGAACACCGTGTAGCGGTTGCTGTCGTACACCGCGCCTTCGCGCGGCGGCTCGCCGAGGGTCAGGATCTCGTCGCCGGTCGAGAAATAGGCCACGCGCAGCCGCCGCAGCGCGGGCACCGAGGGCAGCCCCAGGCTGGCGACCATGCCCAGAGCGGCGGGCGACAGGCGCTCGCCGCGCCGCAAGGCCGGCTGGCCCTGCATGAGGTCTTCGCCCGCAAAGCGGCGGTTGTCGCCGCGGCGAAGCACCTTGACGGGAAAGCGCACGCGGTCGCCGTCGACCTTGCAGAACTCCTGCGGGATCACGGTGTCGAGCCCTTCGGGCATCACCGCGCCCGTCATGATGCGAACCGCATCGCCGGCAGCCAGCGCGCCGCGCCAGGCCGCGCCGGCCAATGCGGTACCCACCACGCGCAGTTCGATGGATGCGTCAGTGGGCGAGTCGTCCCGCAGGATCGCGCCGTCGAAGGCAAAGCCGTCCATCGCGGAGTTGTCGTGCGGCGGCACGCTGACCGGCGAAATGATGTCGTCGGCCAGCACGCGGCCCAGCGCTTCGCGCAGCGCGACCTCTTCGCGTTCCGACACCACGGCTGGCGCCACCAGTTGCGCCAGAAAGGCCTGGACACCGCCGACGCTCAGCGCCTGGGGGTCGTAGCCGGCAAGCGCGGCGGCAATGTCGGCGATGCGGCTCATCGGTTTTCCAGCGCGTGCAGTTCGGCCAGCGTGTTGGCGTTGAAGAAGGCGTCGGGCGCGTCGCCGGGCCGGTCGAAGGGCACGAGCACGGTGCGGTGCTGTGCGGTCCAGGCGTCGATCTTGCGGCCGCCGGACTGGGTGAAGTTCACCAGGCTTTCGAGCAGCGCGGTGTGCAGCAGGCAGAACACCGGCTGCGGCCGGCAGCACCGGCGCCGTGCCGGGCTCGGCGGCGGTCTCGGGGGCGCTGACCATGGCAATTTCCGCGTCGTTGGCCGTCAGTGCCTCAGCCAGCCGGCTCGCCAGATCGAGCGGAAACAGCGGCGTGTCGCAGGGCACGGTCAGCAGATAGGGCGTTTCGCAGCGCTCGAGCCCGGTCAGGAAGCCCGCCAGCGGGCCGGCATAGTCGGCCAGGCTGTCGGGCCACACCGGCACGCCGAAGGACTCGTAGGCCGCCAGGTTGCGGTTGGCATTGATCATGACCTCGCCCACCTGCATGCCCAGGCGCAGCACGGCGTGCATCGCGAGCGGCGAGCCATTGAAGTTCTGCAGGCCCTTGTCGATGCCGCCCATGCGCGAACCGCGGCCGCCGGCCAGCAGCAGCCCGGTGATCTCGCTGGGGGAAATGGAATCTTGTGTATTTGGGGTCATCCGCCGATATAGCTCATTTCGACGCGGCGCGGCGCCGGGTCGCTGGTGTCGTGTTCGCCGCTTTCGGGGCCGCGGAGTGCGCGCAGTTCGGAATAGCGGTCGACGCGGCCCTGCCAGATGTGGCCGATGGCGGAGCTGATGTCCTCGTCGGTGCCCGTGCCGCGCAGCAGCGGCCGCAGGTCATGGCCCGCGCTCGCAAAAAGGCAGAGGTAGAGCTTGCCCTCGGTGGACAGGCGCGCGCGGCTGCAGTCGTGGCAGAAAGCCTGGGTCACGCTGCTGATCACGCCGATTTCTCCGCCGCCATCGGCGTAGGCCCATCGCCGGGCGGTTTCGCCCGGCGCGCTGGGTTCGAGCGGCACCAGCGGAAACTCGGCGCCGATGCGCGCAACGACCTCGGCCGAGGGCAGCACCTCGTCCATGCGCCAGCCGTTGGTGGCGCCCACGTCCATGTATTCGATGAAGCGCAGCACCACCTTGCCGCCGTGGTGGTCGCGGAAGTAGCGCGCCATCGGCAGGATCTCCTGCTCGTTGGTGCCGCGCTTGACCACCATGTTCACCTTCAACGGGCCCAGGCCCGCGGCCAGCGCGGCGTCGATGCCGGCGAGCACGTCGGCCACCGGAAAATCGACGTCGTTCATGTGGCGGAACACCGCGTCGTCCAGGCTGTCGAGGCTCACGGTCACGCGCTGCAAGCCGGCGGCGGCCAGCGCGGCGGCCTTGCGCTGGAGCAGCGAGCCGTTGGTGGTGAGCGTGAGTGCGAGCGGTTCACCGGCCGGGGTGCGGATCTCGGACAGCTGCTCGATCAGCCCCTCGATGTTCTTGCGCAGCAGCGGCTCGCCGCCGGTGAGCCGGATCTTGCGCACGCCGTGGGCCGCGAACAGGCGCGCGAGCCGGGTCATTTCCTCGAAGCTCAGCAGCGCGCTGTGCGGCAGGTACTGGTAGTCCTTGTCGAACACATCCTTGGGCATGCAGTAGCTGCAGCGGAAGTTGCAGCGGTCGGTCACGCTGATGCGCAGGTCGGTCAGCGGCCGGCCCAGTCGGTCGAGCAGCCGCCCCGTGGCGGGCACGGCGACCTCCGGAACCGGCACCGCAGGACGTGCGCGGCCGATCTCGGAGAGCGGAATGACGATGGTGCTTTTGCTGTTCATGGGGCAAGGGCCAATTTACTCCATCGGATATGGACCGACCCGGAAAAGGCTACTCCGAAAGGCCGCCAGTCACACCGGCCGCCAGACGCAGCGCGCCCCGTCCACCTCGATGCAGCCTCAGCCGTGCTTGATGGCGACGGTCTTGAGCGTGGTGAAGCCGTAGAGCGCTTCAAAACCCTTTTCGCGGCCGTAGCCCGACGACTTGACGCCGCCGAACGGCAGTTCCACGCCGCCGCCGGCGCCGTAGTTGTTGATGAACACCTGGCCGCTGCGCACCCGCTTGGCCATGCGGAACTGCCGCGCGCCGTCGGCCGTCCACACGCCGGCCACGAGGCCGAACTGCGTGGCATTGGCGAGCGCTACCGCTTCGTCCTCGTCGGCGAACTGCATCGCGGCGAGCACCGGGCCGAACACCTCTTCCTGCGCCAGGCGGTGGTTCACCGGCACGTCGCGCAGCAGGGTGGGGGCCTGGTAGAAGCCGGTTTCGGGCGCCTCGTCGACCACGATGCCGTGGGCCACCATCGGGATGCCCGCCACCTGGGCGTCGCTCAGGAAATCCCACACGCGCTGCTGCTGCGTCTGGCGGATCAGCGGGCCGACGTCCAGGTCCATGGCGGCGGGGCCGACCCGCAGGGCCTCGAAGGCATGGCCCAGGCGTTCGAGCAGCGGCTCGTAGATGCCGCGCTGGATCAGCACGCGCGAGCCGGCCGAGCAAGTCTGGCCGGCGTTCTGCACGATGGCGTTGATGATCACCGGGATGGCCGCGTCGAGGTCGGCGTCGGCGAAGATGATCTGCGGGCTCTTGCCGCCGAGTTCGAGCGTGACCGGGCAATGCCGCTCGGCCGCCACCTGCTGGATCAGCGTGCCGATCTTCGGGCTGCCGGTGAAGCTGATGTGGTCGATGCCCTCATGCCGCGCAAGCGCGTCGCCCACTTCATGGCCGTAGCCCGTCACGATATTGAGCGCGCCGGCCGGAAAGCCGACTTCAGCCGCCAGCTGCGCCACGCGGATCAGCGAGAGGCAGGCGTCCTCGGCCGGCTTCACCACGCACACGTTGCCGGCGGCCAGCGCGCCGCCCACGCTGCGCCCGAAGATCTGCATCGGGTAGTTCCACGGAATGACGTGGCCTGTGACGCCGTGCGGCTCGCGCCAGGTGAAGACGCTGTAGCCGTCCTGGTAGGGAATGGTCTCGCCGTGCAGCTTGTCGCAGGCGCCGGCATAGAACTCGAAATAGCGCACCAGCGCCAGCGCGTCGGCGCGGGCCTGCTTCACCGGCTTGCCGCAGTCGCGCTGCTCGATGAGGGCGAGTTCGTCGATGTGCTCGGCAACCTTCTGCGAGAGCTTGTAGAGCAGGCGGCTGCGGTCGGCCGCGCTCACCTTGTGCCAGACACCCTCGAAGCAATCGCGCGCCGCTCGCACGGCGGAATCGATGTCGGCGGCATTGCTACGCTGGATTTCGTCGAAAGGCTGGCCGTCGGAAGGATCGAGCACCTGCAGGGTGCGGCCGGAGGATGACGGGACGTCGGCGTTGGCGATGAAGTTGAGTTGCATGGGGCGGGATTTTGCACCTGCTACCTGGGCGAAGCCGGCCGCGGCAGCGCCCGAACCGCGTTGAGCATGCGCTCCACATGCTTGTCCGGATTGAGGTTCTGGTAGTAGTAGGCCACCTTGCCGTTCGGCGCAATCACATACGAAAGACGATTGGCGAAGTCCGGCCGGGTCTGCATCAGGGCGTCGAAGCCGTTGATCACGGACTTGGATTCGTCCGAGGCCACGGGAAAACGGCTCTGGCAGGACTTGACCGAAAACTTCGAGAGCGTGTCGATGTCGTCGGCCGAAACCCCGATGACAGTGGCGCCGAGCGCCGCGAACTGGTCGACGGCTTCGGCAAAGGCATGCGCTTCGATCGAACAGTCGCTGGAGTCGGCCGCCGGAAAGAAGTACAACACCACCGGCCCCTTGGCCAGCGCGTCGGCCAGCGAATAGCGGAAGGTCTTGCCGCCCAGCGCGGCAGTGGCAATGAATTTGGGTGCCGGGTCGCCGATGTCCAGGGCGGCCCAGGCGGGGAGTGCCAGCCCGGCTGCGACCGTCATCAATGCGATGCGTGAGAGGATCGGTCTTGCCATGGTGTAACTCCTAGCAGGTGTGAAACGAATTCTAGGAGGGTGAGCAACTTTCGATGCGACCCAGATGAAACCAAACCGGCGGGCGCATCCATGGCAGGGGGCCAAGAAACCAAAAGGGCTGCGAGCAGCGATCCATCATGAACCCCTGGACTCAACTTCTGCGAATTTGCCTGGCCAGCGCCATGGCCATGGCGCTGGCGGCATGCGGCTCGCTGCCGCCGGCGCGTGAGCGGGCGGCCGTGAATGCCGCCGCGGCCGACCCATCCACCACGCTGGCAAAGATCGCGGCAGCCTCGACGCCGCCCGGCGAGCACTCCGGCTTTCGCCTCATGCCGCTCGGCGTGTATTCGCTGGACGCGCGCGTCCAGCTTGCGCAGCGCGCCCAGCGTTCGCTGGCGGTCCAGTACTACCAGTTCGAGAACGACGCCACCGGACGCCTCCTGATGCGCGCGCTGCGCGAGGCCGCCGCGCGCGGGGTGCAGGTGCGGCTGTTGGTGGACGACCTCTACACCGTCAAAAGCCAGCAACTGCTGCTGGCGCTTTCGGATACGCCCAACGTGGCTGTGCGGCTGTTCAATCCGTTCTGCTGCGGGCGCAACGGCTTCCTGTCGCGCTTCATGGCGTCGCCGCACGAAATAGGGCGGCTCAACCACCGCATGCACAACAAGCTGTTCGTCGCGGACGGGGTCATGGCGGTGGTGGGCGGCCGCAACATCGCCGACGAGTATTTCGTGCTGAGCGAGGCGCAGAACTTCATCGACATGGACGCACTGGTGGTGGGCAAGGTGCTGCCGCAGCTGGAGTCGATCTTCGATGCCTACTGGAACAGCGTGCAGGTCTGGCCGATTGCCGACATCGTGCGCGGCGAGAACGGCCGCACGCCCACGGTCGCCGACTTCGACGCCTGGATCGGCATGGCGGCGCCGCCGCCGAAGATCCTGCTTCCGCCGTCCGACGTGCTGGGCTACGGGCCGATCGCCGAAGAGCTCGATGGCGGCCGCATGGGGCTGCTGTGGGGCGAGGCCCGCGCCATTGCCGATCCGCCCACCAAGCCGACCACGATGACCGAGGACGAGGCCATTGCCACCAGCGTGACGATGAAGGTCTGGACGCTGCTGATGGACGCCAAGTTCGAGGTCGACCTGACCTCTCCCTACCTGGTGCCGGGCGAGCGCGGCATGGCGGCATTCGAAGACTTGGCCAGGCGCAAGGTCAAGCTCACCCTGCTGACCAACTCGCTGGCGGCCAACGACGAACCGCTGGTGCACACCGGCTATGCGCGCTACCGCGAGCGGCTGCTCAGAAGCGGCGCCGACCTGTACGAGCTGAGCCCGCAGCGCACCACCGCGGGCGAGCGCTTCGGCATGTTCGGCAAATCGCTGGGGCGGCTGCACTCCAAGACCGCGGCCATCGACAAGACGCGCATCTTCATTGGCTCGATGAACCTCGATCCGCGCTCGGCGAGCCAGAACACCGAGATGGGCGTGGTGGTCGACAGCCCCCAGCTGGCGCGCGAGATGCTGCGGGTCATCAACATCAGCAAGCTGCAGAACTCGTACCGCCTGCGCATCGCCAAGGACACCGGCACGCTGCAGTGGCTCACGAACGACGGTGAGAATGAGGTCATCCTGACGTCGGAGCCGGAATCGAGCTTCTTTCAGCGGCTGCACAACCTGATCATTGCGCCTCTCGTTCCCGAAATGTTGCTTTAACCACCCGTGGTGGCGCCAACCTCGGCGCCATCGACCCCCACGCCGTAGCAGCCACTTGCATAAGCGTATGCTGCCCCCAGATGCAATCCATGAACACGACCCACAATCCGTCTCCCAAGACCGATCTGGCAGTGACCCACGTGCTGGCTCAACTGCTGGAGCGGCTTGAGCACAGCGCCGTTCCCGTAGGCGCCGAACAATACCGCTCGGTGGTAGAACACTTGGTGCACGAATTCAACGACGTTGAACCGGGCGCCGACCTGGGTCGTCTGCTCGACGCCTATCCTGCCGCCGCCGAGGTCTATGAAAACCTCAATTACCAACATGCCGGCCTCTGCCGCTCGACGCTAGACACGGCGCTTGCAGCCGAAGTCAGCGCCAGAGAAGCCATTGCACGCGCCATGCGCAACACTGAACCGAAAAAGGACAAAGCCGATGGCCAAAGCTGAGGTCAAGACCGCCGTTGTGGCCGATGGCCTGCGTTACAAGTCGAAAGCGCCGGGCTCGCCGTTCCGCGCCTCGGCGTCGTTCAGCGGGGCAACCATGTCCTGCTTCATGTGCGGAAAGCACCGCGTACGGTCGCAATTGCGCACCCGCCAGGTGCTGGGCAAGTCGCAGACCGTTTGCGCACCCTCGTGCAAGGCACTCGACGAATCGCTTGAATAAACCGGGATTCGCCGGCTTGGCAGGGCCGGGCGACGCCTTGGCGACAATGCCCGGGCGCGCATTGCAGATTTTCTTTCCAAATCCGCCGCAATCGATATACAGTTAGACACAATTGATGCATTTATTGCATTAGTCAAAAGTTCTAATTCGTAGCCGACGGCAAATGATTTCGTATATATGCAATGACGCCCAGTGCCGGGCGATCTGCGGAAGGAACCTGCAATGAACAAGTCGCGTCATGTGGTCATGCAGGTGGTCAAGCGTTCTTCCGGAAGTGCAACCCACCATGTGGAATTCCTCATGGACAACATTTTTGCGGAGCGCCTGCGCCAGCTGCGTTCGCTGGTTCCGCCGCTGGGCAGCCTCAACAAGCAGCGCGATCTGGTGATCGACAAGGTGCGCGTGCGCCTTCCGAATGCCATCTGGCGCACGGGAAGCCAGGTCGACGATGGCGTGGAGGGCTCCTGCATCGTCATTGCGGCAGAAGGCTCGTTCAATTGCGGCGGCAAAGACCGCACGACGCGTGAAAAGCTGGTCACCTACAACTTTTCGATTTCGCGCCTGATCGAATTGCACGCCGAACGGCCCGACGGCGAAACCCTCTACATTCGCGATGGCACCTTCGCCAACGACGAACCCGCCGAGTCGGCCGCCGGCCTGTGGGTTGCTTCGCTGAATGAACCGGAAGTCGTGATGCGCGTTCCGGATGCCCCTTCGGACTTCGATACCCTGCACGACCTGACCATGCGCCCCGAGCAGCGGGCGGCCATCAGCCCTCCCACGCACCGGGCCAGCTTCTACTAACAGGCGGCGGCACCCGTCTCGGCTGCCGCGCCCAGGCGCAGGACGGCTTCGAACCGAGCGGCTGCTCAGGCCGGTTTGGCTTGCGCCGGATCGTAGAAGAACTCTTCCTGGGCGATGCGGTCGCCCTCCCAGCGTTGCCAGGCGAGCTCTTCCATGCGCATGGCCTTGCCATCCTTGAAGCGGAAATCGAAGACCCAGCGGATCACCACGTGGTCGCCGTTCACGAACACCGGCCGCACGCAGGTCGAAACCACCGAGGCCGTGCGGTCCAGCGTGGCCTGCTCGCGGGCAACCAGCGTGCTGCGGCCGCGCCGGGGCTCGGCTTGGTTCTCCCGCATGCTCGCGCCCTCGGCGTAATAGTTTTCGATGGCTTGGGCGTGCGCGCCGCTTTCCACGGCGGCGATGAAGGCCTCGAGTCGTTCCGCGGTGGGCATCAGCTCTTCACTTTCACCTCGACGCGCCGGGCTTCGCCCGCAGGGCCGTCCGCCTGGGTCTGTTCGGGCTTGGCAAGCTCGATCTTGTCCGCGGGCGCGCCGGCGGCCTTGAGCGCATCGCCAACGGCAATGGCGCGCTGCTTGGCGAGTTCGGCGTTCTTGGCAGCATCGCCGCTCGCATCGTGGTAGCCGCTCACGAGCAGGATGCCGCCGCTCTGCACGGCCTTGACGACGTCGGCCAACGCTTCCTTGGCGTTGGGCGCGACCTCGGCCTTGCCGCTCTCGAAATAGAGCTTCACCACGCCGTTCTCGACCTTCACGGCCGCGGCTTCGGCGATCGTCACGGCGCCTGAGGCCACCGCTGCCTCCGGCGTCGCGGATGCGGGTGCCTGCCCCGATGCCGGAGCCGAGGAGGCGGCCGGTGCGGTCGCGGCCGGGGGCGTCTCGACCTTGTGCGGCACAGCCGCCGCCGCATCGCCGCCGTGGAATTTGACCACCAGCGGAACGATCAGCAGCGCCACGATGTTGATGATCTTGATCAGCGGATTCACCGCCGGGCCGGCCGTGTCCTTGTAGGGGTCGCCCACGGTGTCGCCGGTGACGGCGGCCTTGTGCGCCTCGGAGCCCTTGCCGCCGTGGTGGCCGTCCTCGATGTACTTCTTGGCGTTGTCCCATGCGCCGCCGCCCGTGCACATGCTGATCGCGACGAACAGGCCGGTCACGATGGTGCCCATCAGCAGGCCACCCAGCGCCTTCGGTCCGAGCACAAGGCCGACGACGATCGGTACCACCACCGGCAGCAGCGAGGGAATCATCATTTCCTTGATGGCCGCGCCGGTCAGCATGCTCACGGCCTTGCCGTACTCGGGCTTGCCGGTGCCTTCCATGATGCCGGGGATCTCGCGGAACTGCCTGCGCACCTCCTCGACCACCGCGCCGGCCGCCCGGCCCACGGCTTCCATCGCCATGGCGCCGAACAGGTAGGGGATCAGGCCGCCGATGAAGAGGCCGACGATCACCATCGGGTCGCTCAGGTTGAAGCTGATGTTCAGCCCGAAGCTCTCCAGTTTGTGGGTGTAGTCGGCAAAGAGCACCAGCGAGGCGAGGCCGGCCGAGCCGATGGCGTAGCCCTTGGTCACGGCCTTGGTGGTGTTGCCGACGGCGTCGAGCGGGTCGGTGATGTCGCGCACGCTGGCGGGCATCTCGCTCATTTCGGCGATGCCGCCGGCGTTGTCGGTGATCGGGCCGTAGGCGTCGAGCGCCACCACGATGCCCGCCATGCTGAGCATGGCGGTTGCAGCCACCGCAATGCCGAACAGGCCCGCGAGCGTGTACGAGGCCATGATCGCGATGCAGACGAAGATCACCGGCCATGCCGTCGAACGCATCGAGACGCCCAGGCCCGCGATGATGTTGGTGCCGTGGCCCGTGGTGGAAGCCTGCGCGATGTGCTGCACCGGCTTGTACTGCGTGCCGGTGTAGTACTCGGTCACCCACACCAGCGCGGCCGTGAGCGCCAGGCCCACGAAGCAGGCGCCGAACAGCTTGAGTTGGCTGCCGCTCGCGGCAATGGCGTTGTCGGGAATCAGCCAGGCCGTGACGAACCAGAACGCGATCAGCGACAGGATGCCCGCCACCGCCAGGCCCTTGTAGAGCGCCGGCATCACGTTCACCATGCCCGGCGAGGCCTTGACGAAGAAGCAGCCGATGATCGAGGCGATGATCGACACGCCGCCCAGCGCCAGCGGATAGAGCACCGCATTGAGCGGCGCCGCCGTGACCATCAGCGCGCCCAGCACCATGGTGGCGATCAGCGTGACGGCATAGGTCTCGAACAGGTCGGCCGCCATGCCCGCGCAATCGCCGACGTTGTCGCCCACGTTGTCCGCAATGACGGCCGGGTTGCGCGGATCGTCTTCGGGAATGCCCGCTTCGACCTTGCCCACCAGGTCGGCGCCCACGTCTGCGCCCTTGGTGAAGATGCCGCCGCCCAGCCGCGCGAAGATCGAGATCAGCGAGGACCCAAAGGCAAAGCCGATCAGCGGATTGAGGATGGCCGAGAGGCTGCGGTCCGGCGTGAGATTGCCGTTGCCCGCCAGGAACCAATAGAAGACCGAGACGCCCAGCAGGCCCAGTCCCACCACCAGCATGCCCGTGATGGCGCCGCCGCGGAACGCGACGTCGAGCGCCGGGCCGATGCCTTGCGTGGCCGCCTGCGCGGTGCGCACGTTGGCGCGCACCGACACGTTCATGCCGATGAAGCCGCAGGCGCCCGAAAGCACCGCGCCCACCACGAAGCCGACGGCCGTGGTCGCATCGAGAAAGATGCCGATGAGAATGGCCAGGACCAGGCCGACCACCGCGATGGTGGTGTACTGCTTGGCGAGGTAGGCCGATGCGCCGGCCTGGACGGCCGCCGCGATCTCCTGCATCCGCGCATTGCCGGGGTCCTTGGCAAGAATCCAACTTCGAGCCCAGAAACCGTAGCCCACGGCCACGAGGCCGCAGACGATGGCGAGTATCAGGGGGGTGTTGCCGATCATGCTTTGCTTCTCCATTCGTTCGTTGTGACTTGTGGAGACGGAC
This sequence comes from Variovorax paradoxus, assembly GCF_030815975.1. Taxonomy (NCBI): domain Bacteria; kingdom Pseudomonadati; phylum Pseudomonadota; class Betaproteobacteria; order Burkholderiales; family Comamonadaceae; genus Variovorax; species Variovorax paradoxus. The sequence continues at coordinate 4,977,710 of NZ_JAUSXL010000002.1, read as the reverse complement.
AGCATGGGTCCTGCGCGCAACGCGTACGGGACCCAGGTTTTCCGTCGCGTTGCTTCCTCGAAGCTCGCTGCACCGAAGTGCGGAGCCGATTGGCCAACGGCCAGAATTTACAGGCAAAAACGAGAGCGTGTGCGACCGGGCCGCGACACGGAAAGTAAACTCCGGGTTTGTCCCCATCTCCCCTCATACTTTTCAACTACTCGTAAAACGTCATGTCCTTCGACAAAGTCTCCCCCGGCAAGAACGTTCCCGACGCCTTCAATGTCGTGATCGAAATCCCGATGAACGCCGACCCGATCAAGTACGAAGTCGACAAGGAATCGGGCGCGATCTTCGTGGACCGCTTCATGACGACCGCGATGTACTACCCGGCCAACTACGGCTACGTGCCGCAAACCCTCTCTGGCGACGGCGACCCGGTCGACGTGCTGGTGATCGCGCCATATCCGTTGCTGCCCGGCGTCGTGGTGCCGTGCCGCCCGCTCGGCATCCTGATGATGGAAGACGAAGCCGGCGTCGACGGCAAGGTGCTGGCCGTGCCCACCGACAAGGTATTGCCGATCTACAGCCACTGGAAGTCGGTGGACGACGTGAACCCGATGCGCTTGAAGGCCATCAGCCACTTCTTCGAGCACTACAAGGACCTGGAAGCCGGCAAGTGGGTCAAGGTGCTGGGCTGGGAAGGCATCGACGCGGCCAAGAAGGAAGTCGTCGACGGCATCGCTGCCTACAAGAAGTAATCGGCTCCGCGGGGCGCGCGGCCGGCCGCTCAGCCGGCCTTGAACGGGCTGCGCTCGCCCAGGTGGTCCATGTAGTTTTCGATGCCTTCGCCCTCGCGCTCGAGAAAGCGCTCGACTGCGTCGGCGAACGCGGGGTGCGCCAGCCAGTGGGCGCTGGTGGTCTTCACCGGCATCAGCGCGCGCGCCATCTTGTGTTCGCCCTGCGCGCCGCCCTCGAAGCGCCTGGCGCCGTGCGCGATGCACCAAGCCAGCGGCTGGTAGTAGCAGGCCTCGAAATGCAGGCAGTCGACGCGCTCCACGGCGCCCCAGTAGCGGCCGTAAGCCACCAGCGGACCGTCTGCGTGCGTGGACAGCGCGATCAGGCTCGCTGCAATGGGCTTTCCTCCGCGCTCGGCAATGAACAGCAGCCAGGCTTCTGGCAGGGTGTCGGCCATGCGCTGGAAGAAATCGCGCGAAAGGTAGGGCGGATTGCCATGCTCGCGATAGGTGCGCGCATAGCAGCGGTAGAAGAAATCCCAGTCCGGTCGGGCGATGCCGGCGCCGCGCGACCAGCGAAAAGTCACACCGGCCTCGGCCACCTTGCGGCGCTCCTGGCGGATCTTCTTGCGCTTGTCGTGCGACAGGCTGGCGAGAAAGGCCTCGAAGTCCGCGTATCCGGTCGCCCCGCCTAGGTGCTCGGGGGCGGCATTCGTCCAGTGGAATTGCACCGTGTTGCGCAGCATCAGACCCGCTTCGGTGCATGCGGCGATGTCCGCGTCTGCGCCGAACAGCAGGTGCAGCGACGAAAGATCTTCCTTCTTGCACCAGGCCACCAGCGCCTGCACCAGCAGCGTGCGGCTTTGCGCATCGCGGGCCAGCAAGCGTGCGCCGGGCACCGGCGTGAACGGCACCGCCACCACCGCCTTGGGATAGTAGGCGAGCCCGTGCTGTTCGTAGGCATTGGCCCAGGCCCAGTCGAAGACGTATTCGCCGTAGGAGTGCGTCTTGATGTACGCCGGGCAGGCCCCCCGCAACTCGTTGCCGCGCCACAGGGTGATGAATTGCGGCGTCCATCCGCTCTCGGGCGAGGCGCTGCCGCTGTCGTGCAGCGCCGCGAGGTATTCGTAGCGCATGAATGGCGACGGCTCCGCTTCGGCCAAGAGCAGCGCGTTCCATGCTTTCGGGTTCAGGTCCGACAGTGACGCCAGCACCCGAATGACATAATCGTTCAAGCCTTTTTCTTCCTTCTGTATGACGCTCAAGCTCGCCATTGCGCAACTCAATTTCGTGGTGGGCGACCTCGCCGGCAACGCAAGAAAAATCGTCGACGCCGCGCGCCAGGCCCACGCTGAGGGCGCGCGTCTTCTGCTGACGCCCGAACTCTCGATTGCCGGCTATGCGGCAGAAGATCTTTTCCTGCGTCCCGCCTTCACCGAAGACTGCGATGATGCCGTGAAAGGCATTGCCGCCGCGCTGGCCGATCTCAAAGACATGGTCGTGGTGGTGGGGCATCCGACGGGCGGCAGCCTGCGCAGCCGCTCGGTGGCGGTGCAGATGCGCTACAACGCCGCCAGCGTGATCAAGGAAGGCCGCATCCTCGAGACCTACGCCAAGCGCGAACTGCCCAACTACCAGGTGTTCGACGAGCGCCGTTACTTCACGCCGGGGCAGGGCACCTGCGTGTTCGAGGCCGGCGGCGTCTCGGTGGGCGTGCTGATCTGCGAAGACGCCTGGTTCGACGAGCCGGCCGAACTGGCTCGCGCGGCGGGCGCCGAGGTGCTGGCCGTGATCAACGCCTCGCCGTATCACGTCGGCAAGGAAGGGGAACGCGTGGCGCGGATGGCCGACCGCGCCCGCGCTGTCGGACTGCCGCTGATCTATGCGCACCTGGTGGGCGGGCAGGACGAAGTGGTCTTCGACGGCGCGTCCTTTGCGCTGCAGGCCGACGGCGCACTGGCGATGCAGGCCGAGAGTTTCAAGGAGAGCCTGGTCTTCATGCAGCTGGAGCGCTCGCCGCAGGGCGTGGGTGTGGTGGCGGCGCCTTCGGCCATCGCGGCGCCGCGCGAAGCGGAAGCCCAGCTTTGGGATGCACTGGTACTGGGCGTGCGGGACTACATCGGCAAGAACGGCTTTCCGGGTGCCATCCTGGGGCTCTCGGGCGGCATCGACTCCGCATTGGTGCTTGCCATTGCGGTCGATGCACTCGGCAAGGACAAGGTGCGTGCGGTCATGATGCCTTCGCCTTACACCGCCGACATCAGCTGGATCGATGCGCGCGAAATGGCCACCCGCCTGGGCGTCCGCTACGACGAGATCTCGATCAAGCACACCTTCGAATCGTTCAAGGGAGCGCTGATAGAGGAGTTCAAGGGCCTCCCCGAGGACACGGCCGAGGAGAACATCCAGGCGCGCATCCGCGGCACGCTGCTGATGGCGCTGTCGAACAAGTTCGGTTCGATCGTTCTCACCACCGGCAACAAGAGCGAGATGGCCACCGGCTACTGCACGCTCTACGGCGACATGGCGGGCGGCTTCGCGGTCATCAAGGACCTGCTGAAGACCACCGTGTTCGCGCTGGCGCGCTGGCGCAATGCCCATGACCCGTACGGTACTGGTGCCTCGCCGATTCCCGAGCGCATCATCACGCGGCCCCCGAGCGCCGAACTGCGGCCCGACCAGACCGATCAGGACAGCCTGCCGCCCTACGACGTCCTCGACGGCATCCTGGCACGCTACATGCAGGACGACGAGGGCATCGACGAGATCATCGCGGCCGGCTACGAGCGTGCGGTGGTCGAGCGTGTTGCGCGGCTCATCAAGATCAATGAATACAAACGGCGCCAGGCGCCTGTGGGCATTCGGGTGACCCACCGAAGCTTCGGCAAGGATTGGCGTTACCCTATCACCAGCAAGTTCAACGAAACCGCCGGAGCGCAAAAACCATGAAGCAGATCACCGCCATCGTCAAACCCTTCAAGCTCGAGGACGTACGCGAAGCCCTGGCTGAAGTGGGCGTTACCGGCCTCACAGTGACCGAGGTCAAGGGCTTCGGGCGCCAGAAGGGGCACACCGAGCTCTACCGTGGTGCGGAATACGTGGTCGACTTCCTGCCGAAGATGAAGGTGGAAGTGGTCGTCAACGAAGGCGACGTGGAGCGCTGCATCGAAGCCATCGTCAATTCCGCACGCACCGGCAAGATCGGCGACGGAAAGATCTTCGTCACCGGCGTGGAGCGCATCGTGCGCATCCGCACCGGCGAGGAAAACGAGAACGCTGTTTAACTGGCTCGCCCCCAGGCTGCGCGCTACAGGTTTTCGGCCAGGCGGTCGTCTCGGGGGTGCAGGGGTACTTCGGCGCGCAGCGCCGTGAGCAATTCGGTGGGGTTGGTGCCGGTGCGGATCAGGTTCATCTGCCAATCGCCCATGAAGCCCTCTCGCACGCTGTGCGCCAGGAAGCCCAGCAGGCCGTCGTAGTAGCCGGCGGTGTTCAGAATGCCGGTGGGCTTGTCGTGGTAGCCGAGCTGGCGCCAGGTCCAGATCTCGAACAATTCCTCGAAGGTGCCGATGCCGCCCGGCAGCGCGACGAAGGCGTCGGCGCGCTCGCCCATCATGGCCTTGCGTTCGTGCATGGTGTCGACCACGTGGAGTTCGTCGCACAGGGGATTGGCCAGTTCCCGGTCGACCAGCGCCTTGGGAATGATGCCGACCACGCGGCCGCCGGCGTTGCGGGTGGCTTCGGCCACCGTGCCCATCAGGCCGGTGCGTCCGCCACCGTAGACCAGCTGGCCGCGGTGCTGGCCGATCCACTGGCCAACCGCTTCCGCGGCCCTGGAAAACTCGGCCCGCTCGCCAGGTCGCGAGCCGCAATACACACAGATCGAAAATTCAGGATTCATGCCGCCATCATGCCTCGTGCGGCGGGCGTCTTCATGACGCGAAGCGCTGCCACAGCGCCGCCAGCCAGATGCCCCCGCACAGGGTGAGCGACAGCAGCACGGCGGCGCTGCCCATGTCCTTGGCGCGCTTGGAGAGGTCGTGCCATTCGGGGCCGATGCGATCGATGGCGGCTTCCACCGCGGTGTTGAGCAGCTCGACGATCATCACGAGGATGGCGCTGCCGGCGAGCAGGGCCACTTCGACCCAGCTGCGGCCGAGCCAGAAGGCCGCCGGAATCATCACGATGGCCATGACGGCTTCCTGGCGGAAGGCCGGCTCGCTCCAGCCCGCCCGAAGGCCGTGCAGCGAGATCAGGGTGGCATGCCACACGCGATCCAGGCCCTTGCGGGCCTTTTGCGGGTTCACGGCGGGATCGGGAAGCTTGGGCAGGGCACTCATCGGCGGCTCATCGGCTTGGAGGTTATGAGCCGCGTACCGGCCCAGGCGTCGTGCCAGAACTGGCGCTCGGGGTGAAAGCGCGCCAGCAATGCCCAGACGGCGACCCATCCGAAGATCAGCACCGTGGATTCTCCGCCCGAAAGCTTGAAAGGTGCGATGGCGGCCAGCGGCGGCAGGAACCAGATCCAGCTGAGCAGGTAGCGCGCCAAGGCGCGGGGCTGGGTGAGGGGCCGCCCGTGCGCATCGACGATGCGGATGTTCCAGGTTTTCATGGCCAGCGTCTGTCCCCGGGTCCAGAACCAGACGAAATAGACGCCGAACACCACGAACAGGAAGGCCTGGAGCAGGTGCCGGCGGGAATCCATGGCGTCCCGCATCTGGCCGAGCGTGCTGAACAGCCAGCCTGCAACGAACACCACCGCGAACAGCAGCATGCCCTCATACAGCCAGCATGCCATGCGCCGCCACAGGCCGGGCACTATCGGAAGAGGAGCGCTGGGGGAAGTCTCTGCGAGCGATGAGGAGGGATTCGATTCCGAGAATTCGGAAGAATTTGGAGCCATCGAAACCTTGGGAATCAGGGGGGCGAGGACTGCTCGGCGCCACGGCCTGCAGGATTGGAAGCGGACGATGGCGGCGAAACCTGGGCGGCAGCCGATGGCATGGGTACCTGCGCCTCGGCCGGAGTCGGCTGCGACGTGGCGGCGGATGTGCCGGACGGGGAGGGCGTGGACACGACGGACGGGACACGTTCCGGCGGCGACGCCACCATGATGGCGGCAGGCGCCGTGGCTGGCGCGGGAGCGACAGGTGGGGCCAGCATGATGCGCGGCGTGTGCTGCCCCGCAGGCGTTACGGCAGGCACTGTCACGAGTTTCTGGGCAGGAACTGGACGCACCGGAATGGCGGCACCGCGCGGCTTGGCGGGGGCGCGCTCCGCCAGCCGGCGCCTTTCTTCCTCGCTCAAGGCCTGGTACTGCTCCCACTTGGCCTTGCGTTCGTCGGCAGGGACGCGCTTCACCTCTGCAAAGTTGAGGCGCGCCTGGGCCCGCTGCTGATTGCTCAGGGCTGCCCATTCGATCATTCGGCTGTGCAGGATGGTTTGGTCATCGGCCGACATGTTCGCGTAGTTGCGTGACAGCGCCAGCCACTTGCGCTTGTGCCCCGGGTTCAGGGCGTGCCAATGCGACGCGAGCGGCCGCAGTGCCTGCTGCTGCTCGGCGGTGAGTTCGCTCCAGTACGGCTTGGTCGCTGGAGCGGTCTTCGAAGCCGAGGAAGGCGAGGCCGTTGCCGCCTGCGCAGTACCGCCGGCCGATTTGAGCGGCGGCTCGGAACGGGGTTGGGCGCCGGCGAGCGTCAGGCCGAACAACGCAGCAGCGAGCGCGCCCGCCCAAATGACTGCGCCCGACGTTGGCGGGCGCGGCGGGCGGGACATATCGGTGCGGGAAACGGAAGGACGTCGCATTCGTTCAACGGAACTCAGTCGGAAGCGCCATCGGACTTGAGGAACTGGGCGAAGCCGGGGTCGGTGTAGGCGGCGGGAGGGAGATCGTCCGTCAGCAGGGCGGAATCGACTTCCGCCAGTTCGCTGGCACGGTTTTCGTCCTGCAGCACGCTGATGGTGATCAGCCCTGCAACCAGCGCGATCAGCGGCACCACCGAACCGATGCGGGTCCACCAGCCGCCGCCCATCGTTGCCACATGCCCCGACTGCATGACCACCGAAGCAGCCCGCAACTGGGGCGCCTGCTTGCGCATTGCGACGGCTTGCGCGCGCGCCACCCGCAGCCGCTCGCCGATGTCGTGCGGCAGCTCCTGGCTGCCGTTGGACAGCCGCGCAGCGACGCGCCGGCCGAATTGATCCTCGGCAGCAAAAGAAGAGGTTGGAACCTTAGTGTTCATAGCGAAATTCCCTTGGCTTTAAGCGCCTTGCTCAGGGCGTGCACGGCCCGCGAACAATGGGTTTTGACGCTGCCTTCGGAGCAGCCCATTGCAGCGGCCGTCTCCGCCACATCCATTTCTTCCCAGTAACGCATCAGGAAAGCCTCGCGTTGACGACCGGGCAAAGCTGCTATCTGTTCTTCGATCTCGTGGAAGACCTGGGCGCGGCGGGTCGTGTCCTCGGCACTCTCCGTTTCTCTGGAGTCGGTTGGCGAGACGAAGTTCTCCAGCAGGTCGAAATCTCCGTCGTCGCCGGCAGACTCGAAGTCGCCGAGGTTGGAGAACAGGGCGCGGCGGGTTTTCTGCCGGCGGAACCAGTCGAGCGTGCAATTCGAAAGAATGCGCTGGAACAGCATCGGCAGCTCTTCCGGCGGCTTGTCGCCGTAGTGCTGCGCCAGCTTCATCATGCTGTCCTGCACGATGTCGAGCGCCGCTTCCTCGTCCCGCACGTGGTAGACCGAGCGCTTGAAAGCGCGCCGTTCGACGCTCTTCAGAAAGTCGGAAAGTTCTTGTTCAGTGGCCAAGCGAGAGGGGGCGCCGCGGGCGCCGCATGGGGAATGGGGGTATCGGGAAGCGCTTATGTTTTTCTGCCGCGGATTATGCCCCCGTGCCTTTTCATGGGGATTTTTGCGCGGCGGCAAGCTCATCAATGTCATAATCCGCGCTGCAAGTCAAAAGGCAAACGGGTCACGGTCCGGCGGAACATCAGTCCGCTCATGGCTTTGGCCTCAAGTCCTGGCGCGGCCCCACAAGGGCTGGCAAGGGGCACCCAAGGTTTTTCGTTCCCGAAAAAACTCCAAAGGTTGATCATGGAAATCTCGAAGGCGGAACTCGCTTCCGCAGCAGCCGCGTCCTCTGGCGCCGGCAACCCAACGCAAGAACTCATGGGCGCTGAAGTGCTGGTCAAGGCACTGCAGGCCGAAGGCGTCCAGTACGTCTGGGGCTACCCGGGCGGCGCGGTTCTGTACATCTACGACGCGTTCTACAAGCAGGACACCATCCAGCACGTGCTGGTACGCCACGAGCAGGCCGCCGTCCACGCGGCCGACGGCTATGCGCGCGCCACCGGCGAAGTGGGCGTGGCGCTGGTCACCTCGGGCCCCGGCCTGACCAATGCGGTCACCGGCATCGCCACGGCGTACATGGACTCGATCCCGATGGTGATCATCTCGGGCCAGGTACCCACCGCCGCCATCGGCCTGGACGCCTTCCAGGAATGCGACACCGTGGGCATCACCCGCCCCATCGTGAAGCACAACTTCCTCGTCAAGGATCCGAAGGATCTGGCCATGACGATGAAAAAGGCCTTCCACATCGCACGCAGCGGCCGTCCCGGGCCGGTGGTGGTGGACGTGCCCAAGGACGTCTCCTTCAAGAAGACGCCTTACGCAGGCTACCCCGACAAGGTCGAGATGCGCTCGTACAACCCGGTGCGCAAGGGCCACGGCGGCCAGATCCGCAAGGCGCTGCAGCTGCTGCTGAACGCCAAGCGCCCGTACATCTACACGGGCGGCGGCGTGCTGCTCGGCAACGCCTGCAACGAACTGCGCACGCTGGTCGACATGCTCGGCTACCCGGTCACCAACACGCTGATGGGCCTGGGCGCCTATCCGGCGAGCGACCGCAAGTTCCTGGGCATGCTGGGCATGCACGGCACCATCGAAGCCAACAACGCGATGCAGAACTGCGACGTGCTGCTGGCCGTGGGCGCGCGCTTCGACGACCGCGTGATCGGCAACCCCAAGCACTTCGCGCAGAACGAACGCAAGATCATCCACATCGACATCGATCCGTCGAGCATCTCCAAGCGCGTGAAGGTCGACATCCCGATCGTCGGCGACGTGAAGGACGTGCTCGCCGAACTGATCTCGATGATCCGCGAGAGCACCACCAAGCCTGACGCCGGCGCGCTGGCCGACTGGTGGAAGACCATCGAGGACTGGCGCTCGCGCGACTGCCTCAAGTACGACCGCGGCAACAAGGACGTGATCAAGCCGCAGTACGTGGTCGAAACCCTCTGGAACATGACCAAGGACGCCGACGCGTACATCACGTCGGACGTGGGCCAGCACCAGATGTGGGCTGCGCAGTACTACCGTTTCGACGAGCCGCGCCGCTGGATCAACTCGGGCGGCCTGGGCACCATGGGCGTTGGCATTCCGTACGCCATGGGCATCAAGCTCGCGAAGCCCGATTCGGAAGTGTTCACCATCACCGGCGAAGGCTCGGTGCAGATGTGCATCCAGGAACTCTCCACCTGCCTGCAATACAACACGCCGATCAAGATCTGCTCGCTCAACAACCGCTACCTGGGCATGGTGCGCCAGTGGCAGGAGATCGAATACTCCGGCCGCTACAGCCACAGCTACATGGATGCGCTGCCCAACTTCGTGAAGCTGGCCGAGGCCTATGGCCACGTCGGCATGCTGATCGAGCGTCCACAAGACGTGGAGCCGGCGCTGCGCGAAGCGCGCAAGCTCAAGGATCGCACGGTGTTCATGGATTTCCGCACCGACCCCACCGAGAACGTGTTTCCGATGGTCAAGGCCGGCATGGGCATCACCGAGATGCTGCTGGGTTCCGAAGATCTCTGAGCGATCCTCGGCGCATTCGCTTCAATCACTCTTTACTGACGAATCTATTGCCCGCCGAGCCCGCGCATTACCGTGCACGGGGGAGGGCGGCGAAAAGAGGAGTCACGCAAACATGAAACACATCATTGCAGTGCTGCTGGAAAACGAGCCGGGTGCTCTTTCCCGCGTGGTGGGCCTGTTCTCGGCCCGCGGCTACAACATCGAATCGCTGACTGTCGCGCCGACCGAGGACGCGAGCCTCTCGCGCATGACCATCGTCACCGCCGGCTCGGACGACGTGATCGAACAGATCACCAAGCACCTGAACCGGCTGATCGAAGTGGTGAAGGTCGTCGACCTGACCGAAGGCGCGTACACGGAGCGCGAACTCATGATGGTGAAGGTGCGCGCAGTCGGCAAGGAGCGCGAGGAAATGATGCGCATGGCCGAGATCTTCCGCGGCCGCATCATCGACGTCACGGACAAGAGCTACACCATCGAACTCACCGGCGACCACGGCAAGAACGACGCTTTCCTGGAAGCGATCGACCGTAGCGCTATCCTCGAGACCGTCCGCACCGGTGCCAGCGGCATCGGGCGCGGCGAGCGCATCCTGCGCGTGTAGGGGGTGCAGAAGATCCCCTCAGTTTCATATTCCAAAACCAACACATGAGGAGAAGGTAATGCAAGACTTGCTGGGTTTCGAGAAGATGGTGACCCCGATCATCATTCGGATTCTGTACTTCCTCGGGCTGCTGGGTGTGCTCGCCGCAACGGTCATCTCGTTGTTTCAGGGCCGCATCCTGGCTGCCATCGGTATTCTTGTTTTCGGCGCGATCATGGTTCGCGTCTACAGCGAATTGCTGATCCTGCTGTTCCGCATTCACGACAACCTCGTGTCCATCAACCAGCAAATGAAGGACCGGAATCCCTCCGGCCAACTGTGAGTGAACGCACCTCCGCACCGGGGGTGCCAGAGATTAAATAGGAAAGACGCATCATGAAGGTTTACTACGACAAGGACGCCGACCTCAGCCTCATCAAGGGCAAGACGGTCGCAATCATCGGTTACGGCTCGCAAGGCCATGCGCATGCGCAGAACCTGAACGACAGCGGCGTCAAGGTCGTGGTCGGCCTGCGCAAGGGCGGTGCCTCGTGGCCCAAGGTCGAGAAGGCCGGCCTCAAGGTCGCCGAAGTGGCCGACGCCGTGAAGGCCGCCGACGTGGTCATGATCCTGCTGCCCGACGAGCAGATCGCCAACGTCTACAAGAACGACGTCGCGCCGAACATCAAGGAAGGCGCTTCGCTGGTCTTCGCGCACGGCTTCAACGTGCACTATGGCTTCGTGCAGCCGCGCGCCGACCTCGACGTGTGGATGGTCGCTCCCAAGGCCCCGGGCCACACCGTGCGCAGCACCTACACGCAAGGCGGCGGCGTGCCCCACCTCGTGGCCGTGCACCAGGACAAGACCGGCAAGGCGCGTGACCTCGCGCTGAGCTACGCCACCGCCAACGGCGGCGGCAAGGCCGGCATCATCGAGACCAACTTCCGCGAAGAAACCGAGACCGACCTGTTCGGCGAACAAGCGGTTCTGTGCGGCGGCACGGTCGAGCTGATCAAGGCCGGTTTCGAAACGCTGGTGGAAGCCGGCTACGCGCCTGAAATGGCGTACTTCGAATGCCTGCACGAGCTCAAGCTGATCGTCGACCTGATCTATGAAGGCGGCATCGCCAACATGAACTACTCGATCTCGAACAACGCCGAATACGGCGAGTACGTCACGGGCCCGCGCATCGTGACCGAAGAGACCAAGAAGGTCATGAAGCAAGTGCTCAAGGACATCCAGACCGGCGAATACGCCAAGAGCTTCGTGCTGGAAAACGCTGCCGGCGCCCCCACGCTGATCAGCCGCCGCCGCCTGAACTCCGAGCACCAGATCGAAGTCGTCGGCGAAAAGCTGCGCGCGATGATGCCCTGGATCAAAAAGAACAAGCTGGTCGACCAGACCCGCAACTGATCAGCCAATGAACCGGGTGCCGCGGCGCCCGGTTTCCGAGGGCCACCCGCTGGGTGGCCTTTTTCATGACGGGGCGAACCACCCCCCTGAACTACACTGCGAACCCATGCGATTTACAGATCAAGAAGCCATCGAACGGATGGCTGTTCGCGCAGTGCCCACGAGGGACGGAGGCAAATTCAATGCATGACGACACGGTTCCCGACGAGGTGCCTCCGCGCAAGCGCCGCAAGGGCATCTACATACTGCCGAACCTGTTCACGCTGGCCGCGCTGTTCGGCGGCTTCTATTCGGTCGTGATGGCGATGAACGCGCGCTTCGATCTTGCGGCACTCGGCGTGTTCGCCGCGATGATCCTCGACAGCCTCGACGGCCGCGTGGCTCGCATGACCAACACGCAGAGCGCGTTCGGCGAGCAGATGGATTCGCTGTCCGACATGGTGTCGTTCGGCGCCGCTCCGGCGCTCATCGCCTACGAATGGTCGCTCAAGGGCCTGGGCCGCTGGGGCTGGATTGCGGCCTTCGTCTACTGCGCCTGCGCGGCGCTGCGGCTGGCGCGCTTCAACGTCAACACCGGCGTGGTCGACAAGCGCTGGTTCCAGGGGCTGCCCTCGCCGGCGGCGGCGGCGCTCGTGGCCGGTTTCATCTGGCTCATGACCGAATGGGGCAAGCGGGGCGGCGAGGTGCTGTATCTCTCATGGACGCAGATCACGTGGATCACCTTCGCGTTCACGCTCTATGCCGGACTTTCGATGGTCACCAATGCGCCGTTCTACAGCTTCAAGGACGTCCAGATGAAAAAGAGCGTGCCTTTCGTGGTGATCGTGCTGATCGCGCTCGGCATCGCGGTCATCAACATCCATCCGCCCACGGTGCTCTTTGGCCTCTTCGTGGCCTATGGCTTGAGCGGCTATGTGGTCTATGCGTGGCGCAAGGCCAAGGGGCAGCAGGCGAGCGTGATCAGCACCTCGACCGAAGAGCCCGACGAGCGGGGCTTGCATAACTGAAGCCGGCTTGTGCTACATTCGCAATCCTCATGACCAAGATTTCGCTGCTGGCCCTACTAGCCCTCCCTCACGGGCGGAGACGGTAGCGCACGCGCAAATCCCTCACCACGGCCCGTTCGCACCAGCAACGGGCCGTTTGTCTTTGGGGTTGCTGGTTGATCACCAACCATCACAGAGAAATCGACATGTTGAAGCAACCTCAAGCCAAATACCGCGCATTCGCCCCGATCGGCCTCAAGGACCGCACCTGGCCCGATGCCGTGCTGACCAAGGCCCCGATCTGGCTGTCGACCGACCTGCGCGATGGCAACCAGGCGCTGGTGGAGCCGATGGACATCCCGCGCAAGATGCGGATGTTCGAGACGCTCGTGGCCATCGGCTTCAAGCAAATCGAAGTCGGCTTTCCTTCCGCCTCGCAAGTCGAATTCGACTTCGTGCGCAAGCTGATCGAGGAAGACCGCATTCCCGACGACGTGACGATCCAGGTGCTGACGCAGGCGCGCGACCATCTCATCGCACGCACCTTCGAATCGCTGCAGGGCGCGCCGCGCGCCATCGTGCATCTCTACAACGCCGTGGCGCCCGTGATGCGCCGCGTGGTGCTCGGCATGGACGAAGACCAGATCGTCGAGCTTGCCAGCAGCCATGCGCGCATGTTCAACGATTTCGCCGCGAAGCAGCCGGGCACGACGTGGACCTTTCAGTATTCGCCCGAAATGTTCTCGGGCACCGACGTCGTGTTCTCGAAGCGCGTGGTCGACGCGGTGACGGAAGTCTGGGCGCCGACGCCGCAGCGCAAGTGCATCGTGAACCTGCCCACCACGGTCGAGCACTCCACGCCGAACATCTTTGCCGACATGATCGAGTGGATGCACCGCAACCTCGCGCGCCGCGACTCCATCGTGCTGTGCGTGCATCCGCACAACGACCGCGGCACCGGCACGGCGGCCGGCGAACTGGCGCTGATGGCGGGCGCCGAGCGCATCGAGGGGTGCCTGTTCGGCAACGGCGAGCGCACCGGCAATCTCGACCTCGTCAACGTCGCGCTCAACCTCTACACGCAGGGTGTGTCGCCCGAGCTCGACTTCTCGAACATCGACGAGATCCGCGCGACGGTCGAGCACTGCAACCAGATCCCGGTGCATCCGCGCCATCCGTATGTGGGCGATCTCGTCTACACCTCGTTCTCCGGTTCGCACCAGGACGCGATCAAGAAGGCCTTCGCTGCGCGCAAGGAGGGCGACATCTGGGACATGCCCTATCTGCCGATCGATCCGAAGGACGTGGGCCGCAGCTACGAGGCCGTGATCCGTGTCAACAGCCAGTCGGGCAAGGGCGGCATGGCCTACCTGCTCGAAAGCGAATACGGCCTCGAGATGCCGCGCCGCCTGCAGATGGAGTTCATGCAGACCGTGCAGCGCGTGATGGACGTGGCCGGCAAGGAGCTCACCGCCGCCGACCTCTGGGAGCTGTTCGTGCGCGAATACGGCCTCGAGGCCGCGCATTCTCTGCAGCACCGCGTGATCGAGGAAGAAGGCGAGGGCGCCGGCGCCTCGGTGGTGCTGCGCGGCGACCTGCCCTGGGACGGCGAGATCCGCGCCATCGAAGGCCGCGGCAACGGCCCGATCGACGCCTTCACGCAAGCGCTGAGCAACGCCACCGGCCATGCAGTGCGCGTGATGGACTACCACCAGCACGCCATTGGCGCGGGCGCCGATGCCAAGTCGGTGGCGTACCTCGAACTGCGCGTGGACGAGGCCCAGACGCTGTTCGGCGTGGGCATCGACGCGAACGTGATCTCGGCTTCGCTGAAGGCCATTGTCTCCGGTGTGCAGCGCGCGCGGAGTCGCGGCGCGCACAGCGCACAATCGGTGGTTGAGCTCGCCTGACGCTGCCCCCGCCGTACGCGCAAGGTGCAAATGAACCAAGGAGATCCGCGATGACCGACCAACTCATTATTTTCGACACCACCTTGCGCGACGGCGAGCAATCGCCCGGGGCTTCGATGACGCGCGACGAGAAGATGCGCATCGCCAAGCAGCTCGAACGGCTCAAGGTCGATGTCATCGAAGCGGGCTTTCCGGCCAGTTCGAACGGCGACTTCGAAGCCGTCAAGGCCATTGCCGACATCATCAAGGATTCGACGGTGTGCGGCCTGTCGCGCGCCAACGACCGCGACATCTCGCGCGCGGCCGAGGCGCTCAAGGGTGCGGTGCGCGGGCGCATCCATACCTTCATCGCGACCTCGCCGCTTCATATGGAAAAGAAGCTGCGCATGTCGCCGGACGAAGTGCACGAGCAGGCGAAGCTCGCCGTGCGCTTTGCGCGCAATCTCGTGTCCGACGTGGAGTTCAGCCCCGAGGATGGCTACCGCAGCGATCCCGACTTTCTCTGCCGCGTGCTGGAAACCGTGATCAACGAGGGCGCCACCACCATCAACGTGCCCGATACCGTGGGCTACGCCATTCCCGAGCTCTACGGCAACTTCATCAAGATGCTGCGCGAGCGCGTGCCCAACAGCGACAAGGCGATCTGGTCGGTGCATTGCCACAACGACCTCGGCATGGCGGTGGCCAACTCGCTGGCTGGCGTGAAGATCGGCGGCGCGCGCCAGGTGGAGTGCACGATCAACGGCTTGGGCGAGCGCGCGGGCAACTGCTCGCTCGAGGAAGTGGTGATGGCGGTCAAGACGCGCCGCGATTACTTCGGCCTCGATCTCAACATCGACACCCAGCACATCGTGGCTGCGAGCCGCATGGTGAGCCAGACCACCGGCTTCGTGGTGCAGCCCAACAAGGCCGTGGTGGGCGCCAACGCCTTCGCGCATGCCTCGGGCATTCACCAGGACGGCGTGCTCAAGGCCCGCGACACCTACGAGATCATGCGGGCCGAAGACGTGGGCTGGGCCGCCAACAAGATCGTGCTGGGCAAGCTCAGCGGGCGCAATGCATTCAAGCAGCGGCTGCAGGAACTGGGCGTGACGATGGGCAGCGAAGCCGACATCAACGCCGCCTTCTTGCGCTTCAAGGAACTGGCGGACCGCAAGTCCGAAATTTTCGACGAGGACATTCTTGCGCTCGTCAGCGCGGAAGAGCTGTCACACGTTGACGAACAGTTTGCTTTTGTCTCGCTCGCCCAACACAGCGAAACCGGCGAACGTCCCCAGGCCAAAGTCGTTTTCACCGTCCAGGGCAAGGAAGTCACCGGTGAATCCGACGGCAATGGCCCGGTTGATGCTTCCCTCAAGGCGATCGAGTCGCACGTCAAGAGCGGCGCCGAAATGGTGCTTTACTCTGTCAATGCGATAAGTGGCTCGACAGAAAGCCAAGGAGAGGTTACAATTAGGTTACAAAATGCGGGGCGGGTCGTCAACGGTGTCGGGGCCGATCCAGACATCGTGGTCGCGTCGGCAAAAGCTTATTTGAGCGCGCTCAATAAGTTACAGAGCCAAGCTGAGAAAGTGGCGGCACAAGGATAGGTTGACTTGCGGTTCTTGAAGAAAAGGGCGCAAGTAACTGATATTGCGTGCCTTTTTTGATTTGGATACACTGCGGTTCTCATTTTCGCCGCTGGAGTTAATTAAATGTCTGAAACCCGCCCCCGCCGAGTTTCCAGCCAGCGGTTCTTGCCCGCAGTCAAATTCGTCGCCGTCGCGCTCTGCGCCACGGCGTTTTTGCTGTCCGGTGCAGAGGCCGCCAAGAAGGAAAAAACAGCCGCAACCAAGACCTCCGTGGCCAAGAAGGCCGCAGGACCGGTGCCGGTGGAAGTCAAACGTTCTGCCAATGCGTCGCGTGGCAGCAAGGCCGATCGAAGCGAAAAAGTCGTTCGCGGCGGCCGCAACGTGGTGGCCTCTATCCGCCAGAGGAATGGCCGCACCGTGGTTGCCGTGCAGCGCCGTTCGGTGGTTCGCGTCGAAACGCCTGCGCGCCAGTCCTTCGGGCAACTGGCCGGCCTGCATGGAACCGATGACGTGCTCGACCTGAAGTCGAGCGTCGCGCTCGTGATCGACCAGGACACGCACGAAGTGCTGTTCAGCAAGAACGATCACGCGGTGCTCCCGATCGCATCGCTCACCAAGCTGATGACCGGCCTCTTGATCAGCGAAGCCCGTCTTCCGAACGACGAGCTGATCACCATCACGCAGGACGACGTCGATACCGAAAAGGGCAGCCGTTCGCGCCTGACGGTCGGCACCACGCTGTCGCGCGGCGAGCTTTTGCATCTTGCCCTGATGTCGAGCGAGAACCGCGCGGCGCATGCACTGGGCCGCACCTATCCCGGCGGCCTTGCCACCTTCGTGAGCATCATGAACGCCAAGGCGAAGATGCTCGGCATGAAGGACACGCGCTACGTGGAGCCCACCGGCCTGTCGAGCCGCAACCAGTCGAGCGCGCAGGACCTCGCGCTGCTCGTCAATGCCGCTTATTCCGACGCCACGGTGCGCTCGCTGTCGACCTCGCCTGAATACCAGGTCGAAGTGGGCAAGCGCGTGCTGCAGTTCAACACCACCAACCGTCTCGTGAAGAGTCCGGATTGGGAAATTGGCGTGCAGAAGACGGGCTACATCTCCGAAGCCGGCCAGTGCCTCGTGATGCAGGCCAAGGTGGCGGGGCGCAAGCTGATCATGGTGTTCCTGGATTCGGCCGGCAAGTTCAGCCGCATTGCCGACGCGGAACGTGTTCGCCGCTGGGTCGAGGCCACGCATGCCTCCACCGGATCGCCGGCCGCAGCGCGCAGCACTGCGACTTACCAGGTCGCTGGCTGACAGAACCAGCCGCCCTGAAAAGGGCGGCCATGTCGAGAACCGCGGCGAAGCCCGGTCGATCAGCCCGCGGTGGGGCCTGAAGCGCCGCTGGCGCCGATTGCCGCAGGGCCGGCCGAAGCCGCCGCTGCAGCATCCTTGTAGCCCAGTGCTCCCGAAATTTCATTGGCCGTGGCCTGCAGCTTGGGCAGCCATCCTTCGTCGAGCCGGTCCGCCGGCGCGGAAATCGACAACCCCGCCACCAGTTTGCCCTGGTCGTCGTAGATGCCGGCGGCCATGCAGCGCACGCCCAGTTCGAGTTCCTCGTTGTCGCGTGCAATGCCGTACTGGCGCGCCTTCGACAGTTCGCGCTCGAGTGCAGGCAGCTGCGTGATGCTGTTGCGCGTGTGGCCGGCCAGGCCGGTTCGCGTGGCGTAGCTGCGCACGCGCTGCGGATCGTCGGCCGCCAGGAACAGCTTGCCGGTCGAGGTCAGGTGCAGGGCCGCCCGGCCGCCGATGGCGCGCACCACCTGCATGCCCGAACGTTCGCTGTACGAGCGCTCGATGTAGACGATCTCGTCGCCCTGGCGCATGCTCAGGTTGACGGGCTGCTGGGTGAGCTTGTGCAGCTCGCGCATCGGCCCCAGGGCGGCGTCGCGCACGTTGAGCCGGCCCTTCACCAGGTTGCCGAGTTCCAGCAGCCGCATGCCGAGCCGGTAGCTGCCGGCCTCGGGCCGGTCGACAAAGCGGCCGACCGCCAGGTCATTGAGGATGCGGTGGGTGGTGGAGGGGTGCAGGCCCGTCTTCTCGCTGATTTCCTTCAGCGAAATGGCCTCCTCGCGGGAGGCGAGCACGTCGATCAGCGCGAACATGCGCTCGATCACCTGGATGACTGGAACGGCAGGAACGTCGGATTGGTTTTTTCTCATGGCGCGATGCGGTGTGGACCGGGCGCCATTTTACCTTGTGAAATCGGATGGTGCTTGCCAGCGTCCGTCGATCAGCAGTTCGTGGGGCGAAAAGCGCGCCTTGTAGTTCATCTTGGCGCTGCCCTCGATCCAGTAGCCGAGGTAGACATGCGGCAGGCCGAGCTTGCGCGCCTGCTCGACCTGCCACAGCACGCTGTAGGTGCCGTAGCCCGTGGACGAGGCCCCCACGCTCGGCACTGCGTGTTCTCGCTGCCCCCCGAGGGAGGCGTCCGCTTGCTTGGGGCGGCCCGGCGCTGCGCGGGCGTCCGGTTCGTAGAAGGTATAGACCGCAGAAATGCCGTCGTTCAGCACATCGAGTATCGACACCATCTTCAGTGCGCCCGCCGTGCCGTCCGGCAGCGTCTCGCGGAATTCGACGAGCCTGGAGTTGACCCGGCTCTGCAGCAGGAACTGGGTGTACTGGTCGATGCTGTCGTGGTCCATGCCGCCGCCGGCGTGGCGGCCGGTCTGGTAGCGAAGATACAGCTGGTAGTGCTCGGGCACGAAGCACAGCTTGAGCACGCGCGCCAGCAGATTCTGGTGCTGCTTCACGGCGCGGCGCTGGCTGCGGGTGGGCCGGAAGCTGTTGACCAGCACGCGCAGCGGTATACAGGCGCGGCAACCGTCGCAATAGGGCCGGTAGGTGAACATGCCGCTGCGCCGGAAGCCGCTGAGCACGAGGTCGGAGTAGGCGTCGTTGTGGATCAGATGGCTGGGCGTGGCCACCTGCGAGCGGGCCTGGCGGTCCGGCAGGTAGCTGCAGGGATAGGGCGCCGTCGCGTAGAACTGCAGCGTGTGAAGCGGAAGATCCTTGAGGTGCGTCACGTCGGTTCGGAAGGTCGCGCGGAAAGGAGTTCTGCCCAGTATACGGGCTCGAAATGCCATCGTGGCCCTTGTTGTTCCCGGGCCCTGGCGACGTGCGCCACGAAGCGGCTGCGCGACATTTCGCGGGCTCCCAGGCTCGCGAGGTGGGAGGTGTTCTGCTGGCAGTCGATCATCTTCACCTGGAAGCGGCGGCACAGGCACACCAGCGCGGCCAGCGCGATCTTGGAGGCGTCCGGACGGCGTGTGAACATCGACTCGCCGAACACCGCACGGCCCAGTCCCACGCAGTAGAGGCCGCCTGCCAGCTTGCCGTCGATCCAGGTTTCCACGCTGTGCGCGTGGCCGGCCCGATGCAACGCCATGTAAGCCTCCACCATGTCCGGCACGATCCACGTGCCCGATTGGCCGGTGCGCGGCGACTGCGAGCAGGCTGCGATGACGGAGGCGAAATCGTGATCGATGCGCACCTCGCAGCCGGCCGTCCGGGTGAATCGGGCCAGCGTCTTGCGCAGCGACCGGTGCAGCTTGAATTCGGCCACCTGCAGCACCATGCGGGGGTCGGGACTCCACCAGAGAATCGGCTGGTCTTCGCTGAACCAGGGGAACACGCAGCGGCTGTAGGCGTGCACCAGGGTATCGACATCGAGCGCTCCGCCGGCGGCGAGCAGCCCGGGTACGGGATCGTGCTCGCCCCAGGCGGAGGCGGGGTCGGGCAGTGCGTCGCCGGGTTCGAGCCAGGGCAGTTGTTGCATGCCCGTAGGTATACACGGCTTCGCCCGCGCGTCGGCCGGCGCAGGAAAAATGCCCGTCCTCCAGCGGGACGGCAAACGATTGCGGCCCGCGAACCACAGGCGCTGCCCGTGAAGCGCACAAGACTATCCGAAGCCCATATAGTGCTGCTTCCCCATTTGCACTCCATGCGGATCTGCCAGGCCAGCGTTGCCCGGCGAAGGCCTGCCCAAGAGGACCATGTTGACCACTGATTCCACCCCCACGCGTTTCGGCAGCGGCCAGGCAGTGCGCCGCCTCGAGGACGAGAGCCTGCTGTCTGGCGCGGGCCGCTATACGGACGACGTCACGCTGCCTGGCCAGGCGCATCTCGTCTTCCTTCGGTCTCCCTATCCGCATGCGCACATCGTGTCGATCGACACGGCCGCCGCCGCCGCGATGCCCGGCGTGCTGCGCGTGCTCACCGGCTCTGAACTGGCCGAAGCCGGCGTCAAGCCGATGCCGGGCGCCGTGGGCTTCAAGCGGGCCGACGGCAGCGATTGCGCCAGCCCGCCGCGCCTGGCCATGGCGCACGACAGAACCCGCTTCGTGGGCGAGGCCGTGGCCGCGGTGGTGGCCGAAACCTTCCAGCAGGCACGCGATGCCGCCGAGGCGGTGATGGTCGACTACGAAGCGCTTCCCATGGTGGTCGACCTCGCAAGCGCCACCGCCGCCGGTGCGCCGCAGCTGTGCGAGGAAGCCACCGGCAACATCGCGGCTGAAATGCGGCACGGCAGCAGCGACGCCGCAACGGCCGCCTTTGCCGGGGCAAAGCACGTGGTGGCGCTCGACGTGGTCAACCAGCGCGTCGTGGCGCTGACCATCGAGCCGCGCTCGGTGCTCGCGGCGCCTGACGCCGAATCGGGCCGCCTGACGATCCGCATGAGCACCCAGATGCCTTCGGGCGTGCGCGATTCGGTGTGCGCCGCCCTCGGCCTCGCGAAGGAAAAGGTGCGCGTGGTGGTGGGCGACGTCGGAGGCGGCTTCGGCATGAAGACCGGCGCCTACCCGGAAGACATCGCCGTGGCCTTTGCCGCGATGCAGGTCGGGCGCCCCGTGAAGTGGGTGGCCGACCGCAGCGAGGAGTTTCTTTCGAGCGCGCACGGCCGCGACATCGAGGCCCGCGCCGAACTCGCGCTCGATGCGGACGGAAAGATCCTTGCGCTGCGCATCAAAACGCTGGCCAATGTCGGCGCCTATGCCACCGGCACCGGCGTTGCGATCCAGCTCTTGATCGGGCCGTGGGTGCAGACCAGCGTCTACGACATCCAGACCATCGACTTCCATTTCAAGGCGGTGCTCACCAACACCGCGCCCACGGGGGCCTACCGCGGCGCGGGCCGTCCCGAGGCGATCTTCACCATCGAGCGATTGATGGACGAGGCC
This sequence comes from Variovorax paradoxus, assembly GCF_030815975.1. Taxonomy (NCBI): domain Bacteria; kingdom Pseudomonadati; phylum Pseudomonadota; class Betaproteobacteria; order Burkholderiales; family Comamonadaceae; genus Variovorax; species Variovorax paradoxus. The sequence goes on along the minus strand of NZ_JAUSXL010000002.1, from coordinate 4,956,431 downwards.
GCGCGCCAGACCGGCATCGACCGCATCGCGCTGCGCCGCCGCAACTTCATCCGCCCCGAGCAGATGCCCTACAAGAACCCGATGGCGCAGACCTACGACACCGGCAAGTTCGAGTCCGTGATGGACCAGGCGCTCGTGCTGGCCGACTGGCAGGGTTTCGAGGCCCGCGCCGCCGAGTCGGCCAGGAACGGCAAGCACCGCGGCCTGGGCGTTGCCACGTTCCTCGAATGGACCGGCGGCAATGTGTTCGAGGAGCGTGTCACGGTCTCGGTGCAGGCCGATGGCGTCATCGAGGTGTTCTCCGCCGTCAACGCCATGGGGCAGGGCATTGCCACGTCGCTTGCGCAGCTGGCGGTCGATGCCTTCGGTGTGCCGATCGAGAAGGTGCGCGTCGTGCTCGGCGACACCGACCGCGGCGACGGCTTCGGCAGCGCCGGTTCGCGCTCTCTGTTCACTGGCGGATCGGCGGTTCGCATCGGCGCCGAACGCACCATCGACAAGGCGCGCGCACTCGCGGCCCAGGAGTTCGAAGCCGCCATCGACGACATCACCTATACCCGCGGTGTTTTCACCGTGGCCGGCACCGACCTCGAACTCGACCTGTTCGCTCTGGCCGGCAAGCAGCCCGAGCGCGAGATCTTCGTCGACTCCACCAGCACCGTGGCCGGCCCGACCTGGCCCAACGGCTGCCACGTCTGCGAGATCGAAATCGATCCGCCGACGGGCGAGATCAGCGTGGTGGCCTACAGCTCGGTCAACGACGTGGGCCGCGTGATCAACCCGATGATCGTTCGCGGCCAGCTCGAAGGCGGCGCGGTGCAGGGCATCGGCCAGGCGCTGTACGAACAGGTGGTGTACGACAACGAGACCGGCCAGCCGCTCACCGGCAGCCTCATGGACTACGCGGCGCCGCGCGCGGACATCGTCCAGGCCATTTTCCACATGGAAATGGACGAGTCGACACCGTGCGCCAACAACCCGCTGGGCGTGAAGGGCGTGGGCGAGCTGGGCACCATCGGCGCCACCCCCGCCATCGTGAACGCCGTGGCCGATGCCTTTGCGCGCAACGGCCTTGCGACCAGTGCTCCGCGCCTGCACATGCCGCTCAGCCCGGCGCGCGTGTGGCAGGCCATGCACACCGTCGACTGAGCATCTTCAGGCCGGGTGATCGAAGGTCCAAGGCACCATGCTCGTCACCACCGAACTGCAGACCGACGCGATCCGCGTGGCGAGCTACCGCTGCGACGCGCAGCCCGGTGCGCGGCCGTTCACCGAAACGCATGCCGGCTATTCGGTCTCGTACGTGCGCAAGGGCAGTTTCGGCTGCCACACGCGCGGCAGCGCCTACGAACTGGTGGCCGGCTCCGTGCTGGTGGGCTGCCCGGGCGACGAATACGTCTGCACCCACGACCACCATGTCTGCGGCGACGAATGCCTGGCCTTCCATCTGTCGCCGGGCTTCGTCGACCTGATCGGCGGCGACCGGCGGACCTGGCGCACCGCAGCGCTTCCGCCGCTGTCCGAACTCATGGTGCTGGGCGAACTTGCACAGGCCGCGGCCGAGGGACGCAGCGATGCGGGCCTCGACGAGTTGGGCATGTGGTTCGCGCGCCGTTTCGTCGACGTGGTGGAAGGGCGCAGCAAACCCACGCCGCAATCCACCGCCGCGCGCGACAGGCGCCGCGCGGTCGATGCGGCCATGTGGATCGACGCGAACTCGCACGACGGCATCGGCCTCGAAAGCGCGGCGTCCGAAGCCGGACTGAGTCCGTTCCATTTCCTGCGCGTGTTCTCGCAGGTGCTCGGCGTCACGCCGCACCAGTATCTGGTCCGCTCGCGCCTGCGCCATGCGGCGCGCCTGCTGGCGGACGGCGACCGCCCCGTGACCGACGTGGCCTTCGACGTCGGCTTTTCCGACCTGAGCAATTTCGTTCGCACCTTCCGCCGTGCGGCCGGTGTGTCGCCGCGCGGCTTTCGCCAGGCCGCCAGGGGCGACCGCAAGATTTTCCAAGACCGCCTCGCCGCCCTGTTCGATGATGACCGCCTGATCCACCCATCGAGCAGAAAGCCATCGCCATGTACCACCCCATCGGACTGAAAGTCAAAGACCTTGCCGCGCACCGGCGCTGCCACGCGGCGGCCTGCCGCTGAAGGCGCACAACCATGGCAACGATCTACAAGGAATTCATCGTCGAAGCCGATGTGTCGCGCGTCTGGGACGCGCTGCGCGACTTCGGCGCCGTGCACACGCGCCTTGCGCCCGGCTTTCTCACCGGCTGCGAGCTGGACGGCAAGGGCGCGCGCATCGTCAGCTTTGCCAACGGCCTGGTGGCGCGCGAACTGCTCGTGGGCATCGACGAGCCCAACCGCCGGCTGGCCTACACCGTGACCGGCGGCAAGGCCAGCCACCACCACGCCTCGGCCCAAGTGCTCGCGCATGGCGAGGGGCGCTCGCGCTTCGTCTGGATCACCGACGTGCTGCCCGACGAGTTGGCCGCTTACATCGAGCCGATGATGGCGCAGGGCGGCGTGGCGATGAAGAAGACGCTCGAGGCGGCTGGCTAGAAATCTTCGAGCGGCAAGCCCACATAGTTCTCCGCCAGCGCGGTGGAAGCTGCATGCGAATGCACGAGGTAGTCGAGTTCGGCTTCCTGGATCTTCTGGCCGAAGGCACCGGTCTCGGGAAAGCGGTGCATCAGCGAGGTGAACCACCACGAAAAGCGCTCGGCCTTCCAGACGCGGCGCAGGCAGAGGTCGGAATACCGGTCGAGCGCAGAGGCCGATTTATCGCCATAGAAGATCTCGAACGCGCGCGAGAGGTAGCCCACGTCGGCCGTCGCCAGGTTGAGCCCCTTGGCGCCGGTGGGCGGCACGATGTGCGCGGCGTCGCCGGCCAGGAACAGCGCGCCGAAGCGCATCGGTTCGGCCACGAAGCTGCGCAGCGGCGCAATGCTCTTTTCGAGCGAGGGACCGGTCACCAGCCGCTCGCGGGCTTCGGGATCGAGCCGTGTGCGCAGCTCGTCCCAGAAGGCCTCGTCGCTCCAGTTGCGGACCTGCTCGTCGGCCGGCACCTGCACGTAGTAGCGGCTGCGGTGCGCGCTGCGCATGCTGCACAGCGCAAAGCCGCGTTCGGTGTTGGCGTAGATCAGTTCGTGCGAGACCGGCGGCACGTCGGCCAGCACACCGAGCCAGCCGAAGGGGTAGACCTTCTCGTAGGTCTGGATGGCGTCGGCCGGCACGCTGGCGCGGCTCACGCCGTGGTAGCCGTCGCAGCCGGCGATGAAGTCGCATTCGATCTCGTGCGTCTGGCCGTCTTTTTCGTAGCGCACGCGCGGGCGCTGCGAATCGAAGTCGTGCAGGCTGACGTTGGCGGCGCTGTAGATGGTGGCAAGGCCCTCGGCCAAACGCGCTTCCATCAGGTCGCGCGTTACTTCGGTCTGGCCGTAGACCGTGACCTGCTTGCCGTTGGTCAGGCCATGCATGTCGATGCGGTGCCGCGCGCCCTTGAACAGCAGTTCGATGCCCCCGTGCGGCAGCCCTTCGGCCCTGGCGCGCGCATCGACGCCCGCGCGCGCCAGCAGGTCCATGGTGACCTGTTCGAGCACGCCGGCGCGGATGCGCCCGAGCACGTAGTCGCCGCTCTGGCGCTCGACGATGACGTTGTCGATGCCGGCCTTGAAAAGCAGCTGTCCGAGAAGCAGGCCTGCCGGGCCTGCGCCGATGATCGCGACCTGTGTGCGCATGTTCGTGTCTCCAATGGGTTTTCCGGGAGCGTAGGGCGTGCGCGGCCGGCTCGCGCGGCGTGCGGCAAGGCTCTGTGCGATCATGCGAATGGCTGCGCGATCATCGCGCAACACTTCGCAGATTGACCGAAATGACCATCGCCAAGGCCGACTTCATCGAGGGCATTGCCAAGGGAATGGCGGTGCTCGAAAGCTTCGACACCGAGCGCCAGCGCCTGAACGCCACGCTGGCCGCCGAGCGCGCCGACCTCACGCGGGCCGCCGCGCGGCGGCACCTGCTCACGCTGGCCCACCTGGGCTACCTGGAGACCGACGGCAGCTATTTCTGGATGGCTCCCAAGGTGCTGCGCTTCTCGGGCAGCTACCTGGCGTCGTCGCGCCTGCCGCGCGCACTGCAGCCCACCCTGAACCGGCTGGCGGCGCAGACGGGGGAGTCGTTCTCGGCCGTGGTGCTCGACGGCGAAGAGGCGGTCATCATCGCGCGCAGCGGCGCCTACGGCACGCCGACCCGCGTGCTGGCCTATGGCCTGCACCTTGGGGCCCGCTTGCCGGCCCACGCGACGTCGACCGGACGGGTGCTGCTCGCGGCCATGGCGCCGGCCCAGTTCACGCTGTGGCTCAAGGGGCGCCACCTTGCGCGGCTCACGCCGCACACCACCACCCAGGCGCGCGGCCTGCGCCAGCTGATCTCGCGCGTGCGCAAGAACGACTACTGCTTTGCCAGCGAAGAACACGAGCTCGGCGTGCAGGCGCTCGCGGTGCCGCTGCGCGACATGCAGGGCCGCACCGTGGCCGCGCTCAACGTGGTGCTGTCCGGCACGCGCTACCAGGAAGAGACGCTCCAGCGCGAGATGCTGCCGCTGCTCTTCGAGGCGGCGCGTGAAGTCCGCTCGCTGCTGTGAGATGAACTTCCGCACCGCCTCCGCCTCGAATCCCGAAACGCAAGAAACTGAACACCATGCGACTCCTGCTTCTCGAAGACGACGTGATGATCGGCGAGGCCGTGCTCGACCTGCTGCGCGCCGAGCAGTACGCGGTGGACTGGGTCAAGGACGGCGAGGCGGCCGAGTCCGCATTGCGCACCCAGCAGTACGACCTCGTGCTGCTCGACCTGGGCGTGCCGCGCCGCGACGGGCTCGAGGTGCTGCGCAGCCTGCGCGCCCGCAAGCAGCGCATGCCGGTGCTGATTGCCACCGCGCGCGACTCGGTGCAGCAGCGCATCGAAGGACTCGACGCGGGGGCCGACGACTACGTGCTCAAGCCCTACGATCTCGACGAGCTTCTGGCCCGCATCCGCGCCTTGCTGCGCCGCGCCGCGGGGCGTGCCGAGCCGGTGTACGAGCACATGGGCGTGAGCATCAACCCCGCCACGCGCGAGGTCGCGGTGGATGGCCAGCCGGTGGTGCTTTCGGCGCGCGAATGGGCCGTGCTCGAACCGCTGATCGCGCGGCCCGGCATGGTGCTGTCGCGCGTCCAGCTCGAGGAAAAGCTCTACAGCTGGAAGGACGAGATCAGCAGCAATGCGGTCGAGGTCTATGTGCACGGCCTGCGCAAGAAGCTCGGCGCCGAATTGATCCGCAACGTGCGCGGCGTTGGCTACATGGTGCCGAAGGCATGATCCGCGCGCTGACCGGATCGCTGCGCGCGCGCCTGCTGTGGTTTTTGCTCGCGGCCATTGTGCTGGCTGCCGGCGCGCAGGCGCTGGTGGCCTACCGCACGGTGCTGAAGGAGGCCGACGAGATCTTCGACTACCACATGCAGCAGATGGCGCTGTCGCTGCGCGCGGGCCTGCCGCCGAGCGCGGCCGTGGGCGGCCTGGGCAGCGGCGAGCAGAACTTCGATTTCGTGGTGCAGGTATGGACCGCCGACGGCGTGCGCATCTTCGAATCGGCCGAGCAAGCCGCACTGCCGCAACTGGCGGTGCTGGGCTTTGCCGACGTGCGCGCGCGCGGAACCACCTACCGCGTGTTCTCGATGCAGACCAGCGGGCTCGTGATCCAGGTGGCGCAGGACATGGCGGCGCGCCGCAACATGGCCGGCGCGCTGGCTCTGCGCACCGTCGCGCCGGTGGCATTGATGGCGCCGCTGCTCATGCTGGTGGTGTGGTGGGTCGTGAGCCGGTCGCTCGCGCCGGTGGCGCGCGTGCGCGGGCAGGTCGCATCGCGTCAGGCCGACGATCTTTCGCCCGTGAGCGAGGAGAACCTGCCCGACGAGGTGCGCCCGCTGGTGCAGGAGCTCAACCTTCTGTTCGACCGGGTGCGGCATGCCTTCGATGCGCAGAAGCACTTCGTCGCCGATGCGGCGCACGAGCTGCGCTCGCCGCTGGCCGCGCTCAAGCTGCAGGTGCAGGGCCTGCAGCGCGCACCCGATGCCGCATCGCGCGAGCTGGCCGTGAGCCGGCTGGTCGCGGGCATCGATCGCGCGACGCGCCTGGTCGAGCAGATGCTTGCATTGGCCCGGCATGAAGCCAGCATGGCCGCGGGCGCAAAGTCCGAGCCGGTCGACCTGGCCGAGGTGGCGCGCCTGGCCATTTCGGATGCGGTCGCGGCTGCGCAGGCCCGGCGCATCGACATCGGCATTTCGCATGCCAATCCGGCCGTGGTGGAGGGCCAACCCGAGGCACTGCGCATGCTGCTTCGCAACCTGATCGACAACGCCGTCAAGTACACGCCCGAAGAAGGACGCGTCGATGTCGGCATTGCAAGTCTCGGCAAGGCGGTCGAGCTCAGCGTGGACGACAGCGGCCCCGGCTTGCCGCAGGAAGAGCGCGAACGCGTGCTCGACCGCTTCTACCGCTCGGGCGAGCCGCAGGCGCCGGGCAGCGGACTTGGCCTGGCCATCGTGAAGTCGATCGCCGAATTGCACGGCGCCACCGTCGCGCTCGCGGCATCGCCGACGCTGGGCGGCCTGCGGGTGCTGGTGCGCTTTGCCGCCAGGGCCTGAAATCGCCGCGCGCGGTTTAAGCCGGGCTTAAGCCAGCGGACCGACATTCCTTTCATCGTGATTTGCGTGCAGACGCATTGAAAGGAAAGCTAGAAATGAACACCCGCCTGACTTCTCCCCATGCCCTGGTTCTTGCCCTGGCGACTGCCGGGGTGATCGGTGCCGTCGGTGCCGGCGCCTACACCAGTGCCCGCGCCGTGAACGCGCCGACCACCAACGCCACGAGCGTGGCGCCCGCGGCCATGGTGACGCTGCCCGACTTCTCGACCATCACATCGCGCGACGGCCCCGCGGTGGTCAACATCAGCGTGACCGGCACCGCCAAGGCCTCGGAGGACCAGGCCGCGGCCGAGATGCAGGGCATCGATCCGGACGACCCGATGTTCCAGTTCTTCCGCCGCTTCCAGGGCCAGATCGGCCCGCGCGCCCAGCAGCAGCGCGAAGTGCCGACGCGGGCGCAGGGCTCGGGCTTCATCGTGAGCCCCGACGGCATCATCATGACCAACGCCCACGTCGTGAAGGACGCCAAGGAGGTCACCGTCAAGCTGACCGACCGGCGCGAGTACCGCGCGAAGGTGCTCGGCGCCGACGCCAAGACCGACATCGCGGTGCTCAAGATCGACGCGAAGAACCTGCCCACGCTCGCGCTCGGCAACACCAAGGACCTGAAGGTCGGCGAATGGGTGCTGGCCATCGGCTCGCCCTTCGGCTTCGAGAGCACGGTGACGGCCGGCGTCGTGAGCGCCAAGGGCCGCTCGCTGCCCGACGACAGCTACGTGCCGTTCATCCAGACCGACGTGGCGGTGAACCCTGGCAACTCCGGCGGGCCGCTGCTCAACACGCGCGGCGAGGTGGTCGGCATCAACTCGCAGATCTACAGCCGCAGCGGCGGCTACCAGGGCGTGTCGTTCGCCATTCCGATCGACGTGGCGGTGCAGGTGAAGGACCAGATCGTCGCGACCGGCAAGGCCACGCATGCGCGCCTTGGCGTGGCGGTGCAGGAGGTGAACCAGGCCTTTGCCGATTCCTTCAAGCTCGACAAGCCCGAAGGCGCGCTGGTTTCCAACATCGAGAAGGGCGGCCCCGGCGACAAGGCCGGCCTGAAGGCGGGCGGACGTGATCCGCAAGGTGGACGGCCAGCCCATCGTCTCGTCGGGCGACCTGCCCGCCGTGATCGGGCAGCAGGCGCCGGGCAAGAAGGTCACGCTCGAAGTCTGGCGCCAGGGCGAGCGGCAGGAGCTTTCGGCCAAGCTCGGCGATGCGAGCGACAAGCCCGCGCAGGTTGCCAAGAACGACAGCGCGGCGGGGCAGGGCAAGCTCGGTCTTGCGCTGCGCCCGCTGCAGCCTCAGGAAAAGCGCGAGGCCGCCATCGAGAACGGGCTGCTCGTCGAGGATGTGGCAGGGCCGTCCGCCATGGCCGGCGTGCAGGCGGGCGACGTGCTGCTGGCCATCAACGGCACGCCCGCGAAAAGCCTGGAACAGGTGCGCGAGGTGGTGGCCAAGGCCGACAAGTCGGTGGCGCTCTTGATCCAGCGCGGCGAAGACAAGATCTTCGTGCCGGTGCGGATCGGGTGAAGCCCGCGCCAGGACAAAAGATGGCTTCATCCGCGGGCGGGCCTTTCGGCGCACATCCTGCCCACGTCGGCCACCATGATCGGCGTGTGCATGACCGTGATGTCGATCGGCCACCTGGGCCCGCGCGACGATCTGCGGCTCTTGATCGACCGCCTGCTGGCCATCGACGCGCTGGTCTTCCTGGCCAGCGCGCTGCTGTCTTTCATCTCGATGCGCTCGCGCAGCTCGGGCGTGCGGCTGGAGGCCTGGGGCGAGATGGTCTTCATTGCGGGCCTCGCGTTGCTGGCCCTGGGCGCGGTGACACTGGCTTTCGCGCTGCGCTGAGGGCCGAGCGGCGAATCCCGCCTTTTTACGGCGGGGTTTCCCGCCGGTTCACGAGTCCTTGTTGCCCGGATCCTTGTCGGGAACCTGTGCGTCGAGCTCATCCTTGATGGATTTGTTTCCTCGAAGGGCCAGAAAAAGTACGGCGCCCAGGCCAATGGCAACAATCACGGCAATGAATCCGCCGTCGAAGGCCCACCACCAGAACAAACCGCCCGCAACGAGCAGCAGCGCGGTGATGAGTAAAGTTTTCAAGTGCATGGCCCAAGCCGATAGTACGTTGGCGCTAATGTACGCGTCGTTACCGTTTGGCGCGTGGCTTGTGGTTCGGGATATACCCTCTTTTTGACATTTCTCGATCTGCATTAAATGCGGGCGAGCTCCCGGCCTGGCGTGCTGCGGGGGGGCGTAGCGCTCCATCGATAGGTCTTCCGCGGCTCACTCCTACATGTGCGCGCAGGCGAGCTGTCCTACGGTGCTTGAAACATCGGAGGTACTACCATGCCGCGTACGCGCAAGCCTTTCCAGCCTTCCGAAGATCCGAAGCTGGCATCCGAGGATCCCTCGGCCGTGATTCCGCCCAAGGGACACCGCAACAGGGACATCGACACCGTGAAAGTCACGGCGGGTTCACCGCTCGAGGAATCCGTCGGAAAGCAGACGAACTCAAAAGAGGGGATGAGCCACTCGTCCCAGACTGGAAGAACCTGAAGAGGGCGGTCAGCCGTATGCCAGCGCGAGTTCCGTGATTCCTTCCGGCGTGATCTTCACGACCACCGCGGATTCGTAGCTCCTGAACGAACTGCGAAGATCGAGCGGCGGGGAGATGTCCGCTTCCACGCAGCCCAGCGCCTTGAGAACCGCGATGGCCTGGATCAACTCCGGATCGCGCACATGAACCGGGAAGCTCGCGTGCTCGATCTCGAGCAGGTACTCGATGGGTGTAGCTGGCACAGTCGGGATGATGGCCCAACCGCGGCGGCTTGCGCTCAGCCTGTGTTGATGAGATTCGTGCGGACCACCTTACAACGGCGTCGGACAGGTGCATGTCCAACAGGACCGTTGCTCAGATCGGCCGCACATCGAAGAACGCTTCATCGGTATCTCCAAGATCGCGAAAGCCGGAAGTTCGGGCCGCGTCATAGGCCTTCATCCACCGCTTGGCCAGCGCCATCTCGTTTCTCGTGAGGTCGGTTTCGCTGGACTCGCTGGCATTCTGGAACGCGTGCAGTGCCTGCACGACCTCGCCGCTGAGCTGCCGATCGAGTTCACGCTGAAAGCGCTGCTCCGCCACCTTGACGGCATCGGTTGCGGGGTGCGGATAGTCGGCGAGCCGCACGATGTACGCCACTCGAGGTTCCGGCTCGATGTCTTCGAACCTGAAGGGCGGTTCTTCCGGTGCGTCGGTCTGCGATGCTGCGACCGGCTGTCTTGGAACTGCGGCTTGGGGGTAAAAAAGTTCAGCCTGGTTCATGTTCATGTTCTCCATCGAGTTCGGCAAAGCTTTGCGCACTTCCTTCGGGATCGAAACATTTTGCAGCAAACCTGTATGAATATACAGTAGTATTGGGGCATGGAAAACGTGCCTGCAACGCTCTGGATTGCCGCTTGCGCGCATCGGCTGCAGCAGCAGTGGCACACCGTCGACCCGCTCGAGCTGGAGGATGTCGCCCGCGATCTGTGGCGCGATGAACGCCTGCGATCGATGCCGCCCGAGGCTGCGGCCGTGAAGTGGCTGAAGCCGATCACCGAGCGACCTGGCTCTGTTGTTCGGGTGGCCGTTGGCCTGGAAGTTGACCACGCCTGACATCTCGCGCCAGTGCTCGAAACCTGACTTGCAGTTGCCCCGAATCTTGGTTTGCGGGGCCCTTGATGTGGCGACACCTCAAGGATTCCGCCCAGCCGCGTGCTGGGCGTTTTTTTTGTCTGGACGGCGGGTGAGCAGATCGTCCGACACGGCGAAGCCCGGATTCGAGTGAGCATCAGGCCATGCAGCCACTCCACAGAATCGCCGTCACCGTGATCGAAGAGGAAGAGGGCGCCTACCGCTGGCGCCTGGTCGAACTCGAAGGCGATGGCTGGCACATCCTCAACCAGCAGGCGAGGTCCATGAAGACCTACAAGGCAGCGATGGCGGCTGGCCTGCTCGAGTTGCAGAAGATGGTCGAGGATCTCGATGTCGGGCCGCGCGAGGATGAGCCCAAAGTGGCGAAGAGCAAGAAGAGCGGGTCCGTCTTCGGCTTCGGGTTTTGGCTGCCGAAGATGGGCTGATCTTCCAAGCGGCATCGCGCCTGCGCAGCGCCCCAGAAGGCATGGTTCCGGGGTAGGAGTACTGGATATTGGAAGCTTCCAATATCGGCCCCCAAAAGGAAATGCCCCGCTACCTTTTGAGTAGCGGGGCATCCAGAGGCCTTGCGGCTTGTGGTGGCTCCTCGACCTGGGCTCGAACCAGGGACCTACGGATTAACAGTCCGGCGCTCTACCAACTGAGCTATCGAGGAACAAGCCTCAAATTATAGCGTGGTTTTTTGAGCCTTCTGAACGCGCGAATACGGCCGCCATAAATTTCCGAAAATTTTTTGAACCCGCACTCAGAGCGACACGCTCAACCCGAGGCGCAGCGTGCGCGGCGCTCCGGGAAAGAGATAGATGTGGCCGAACTGGTAGGGCGATTCCTTCCAGTAGCGGCGGTCGAACAGGTTGTCGATGGCGAGGCTCCAGCTCGTCTGGACGCCGCGCAGCCTGGTGTCGTAGCGCAGCGCCGCATCGACGCGTGTCCACGAGGGCAGGCTGATCGAACCGTCGGGCAGCACGTTGCGGCGGCCTTCATGCGAAAGCAGTCCCAGCACCTCGAGACCGGGCACCGAAGCCACGCGGTAGGCTGCTTGTGCGCGCACTACCTGCTTGGGCACGTTGGTGGGCGACTGGCCGTTGGTGGCGGGCTCGGCAGTGCTTCCGTGGCGCTTGGCATCGATCAAGGTCACGCTGCCGCCAAGGCGCCAGGGCCCCGCGTTCCATTGCGCGCCCGCCTCGAGCCCGCGGTGCACCGCGCTTCCGTCGTAGCGACCCTCGCAGGGCGTGGTGCCGAGGCGGTTGCAGGCGTCAAGGTTCGTCATGGGTCGCTTGATGTCGAACCATGCGAGCTGCCACGCGAAGGTATCGCTGCCGCCCTTGAGTCCCAGCTCCCACTGGCGCGAGGTCAGCGCGGGCAGCGCCTCGCCTGCGTTGGTGTACTGCGAGCTCTTGTTCGGCACCACCTGCGACTCGATGCCCTTGCCCCAGCTCGCATAGGCCAGGAGGCCCGGCTGGATGGCGTAGCTGGCGGCGATCCATGGCGTGGTGATGCCGTCCTTGTAGCCGGTGGGGCGCGAGCCATCGGTGCGGATGCTGTCGCGGTCGAGCCGCGTGTGGCGCACGCCGATCCAGGTGGTGAAGCGGCTGTTCCAGCGGATCGCGTCCTGCACCGAGAGCTCGGTGGAACGTTCGTCGCGGTTGGTGTTGGCGTCGGTCAGCGTGGGGTCCGGCGGCACGATGGCCGTGGCCCAGACATTGCCGGTGCCGACGTAGTTGTAGGCCTGGTCCTGGAAGCGGTTGCGCACGCGGCTCGCGAGCAGGCCGAAGCCCAGCTCGTGCCGCACGCTGCCGGTCATCACATTGCCCTTGAGGTTCAGGCTGCCGGCGGTTTGCGTGCGCCGCTCGTTCTCGCTGCGGAAGTCGTAGAAATCGAAGGTGCCATCGGAGCAATAGCGGTCGTAATTGCCTTCGGCGCCGCAGCCGAACGCATAGGCCAGCCGGTCATCGCTCTTGAGCCTTTGCTGGCCGATCTGCGCGCTCCAGCGCCAGTCGGCATTGATCGCCTGGCTGAAGCGCACGCTGCCGGTGAGCGCATTGAATTCCGAAGGCTGCGACCACGGCTGGTTGTTGAGGTTGATCCTTGGGTCGACCGGCGCGGGCAGGGTGCTGCCCAGCAGGCTGAAGCCGTTCTGGCTCGGCTGCATCTTGTGGCTGCGCTCGATCTCGAACTCGAGCACCGAATCGCGCGTGATGCGCCAGTCGCCCGCCAGCGCGAACAGATTGCGGTTGCCGTCGAGGTTGTGCACGAGCGGCTTGAGGTTTTCGTTCGCCACGTTGAGCCGATAGCCGAACTCGCGGTTCGCGCCGAAGCGCCCGCCCAGGTCGAGCGCGCCGAGCACGCTGCCGCGGCTGGTGGTTTCGATGCGCAGCGTGCGCAGGTCCTGCTCGGTGGGCCGCTTGACCACGTAGTTGACCAGCCCGCCGGGCGCACTGGTGCCGGCCTGGATGCCGCTGGTGCCACGCAGGATCTCGATGCGTTCCTTGTTGTCGAGCGGGATCGATGTCTCGGCGCTGATCGGCAGGCCCTCGCGCCGGTAGTTGAAGCGGTTGTCCAGCACGAAGCCGCGCACCGTCAGGTAGTCCCAGTAGCCGGCCGAGTTGTAGGCGTCGGTCACCGAGGCGTCGAACTGCGTGAGGTCGGCGAGGCGGCGCGCGCCGCTCGCGCGAAGCTGCGTGCTGTCGATCACCGTGGCCGAGAGGGGCAGTTCGCGCAGCGGCACATCGCCGAAGCCGCTCACGTCGGCTTGCGGTGCGGCGCTGCTTTCGTTCACCGTGACGGCAGGCAATTCGGTTGGCTGCTGGGCCTGCGCGCCGCCGGTGGCCAGAAGAAAGGCAGCAGCCATTGCACGCGAGAGCGGCGACAGCAGCCAGGATCGGAATTGCTTTTGTGTCATTGGTTCGTTCATGCCGAGGCGGCGCTCATGGCCGCCATCCATTGCGCGGCCGTGGCCTCGGGATCTTCTGCGGCGACCAGCGCGCGCACCACCGCGACCGAGCCGACACCCGTGGCCAGCACCTCGGGCAGGCGCTGCGCATCGATGCCGCCGATGCCCACCAGCGGGTAGCCGCGCAACAGGCGCGCATAGGCCCCGAGCCGTGCCACGCCCTGCGGCGCCGTGGCCATCTTCTTGAGGGTGGTCGGATACACCGCGCCCATCGCGATGTAGCTCGGGCTCACCGCATCGGCGCGCACCATCTCGGCATAGCCGTGGGTGCTGACACCGAGCCGCAGGCCCGCATTGCGGATCTGCCGCACCTGGGCGGGCGTGAGCGCGTCGAGGTCTTCCTGGCCCAGGTGCACGCCGTAGGCGCCGGCGGCGATGGCCGTCTGCCAATGGTCATTGATGAAGAGCAGCGCGCCCATGCCGCGCACGGCATCGACGGCGGCATGCACTTCGCGCTCGGTGGCCGCAGCGTCGTCCGACTTGAAGCGCAGCTGCACCGTGGGAACCCCGGCGCGTGCCATGCGGCCGACCCCTTGCGCATCGGGCAGCACCGCATAGAGGCCGAGCCGTTCGGGGCAGGGCGCGAAGGCATCGCTACGTGCGGCCGGCGGGAATTCGCGCAAACCGAAATCTGCGGGCGTCTCGGGCCATTGGTTCGCATCGAACGCGCCGGTGCGCACCGTCTGCGCCTGCCACGCCCGCGCCAGGCATTCGGCATCGATCTCGATGAAGCCGAGCGCCGTGCAGGCTTGCTTCGCGCCGCGATACACCGGGTCGTCCGAAGAAAAGCGGCCCGCCGAAATGGCCGCGGCCGTGGCGGCACCGAAGCGCAGCCCGTGCGCCGCAACGATCGCGTGGGAGATGGCGCCGGCGTTGGCGCGGGAGCCGGTCGAAGCGTTCATGCTGCGTGATGCCAGAAGGGCGTGCCGAGCACCGGCGTGCTGGGCTGCGCGGAGTCTTGCGCGGCCATGGCGCCGGCGCGGTGGGCAGCACGGCCGGCCTGCACGGCGTCCGCGAAGGCGCCGGCCATCGACACCGGGTCTTGCGCCAGCGCCACTGCGGTGTTGAGCAACACGCCGTCGTAGCCCCACTCCATGACCTGGCAGGCATGCGAGGGCAGGCCCAGGCCCGCATCGACCAGCATCGGCACGCTGAGCCGCTCACGCAGCAACTGCAGCGCGTAGGGATTGACGGGCCCGCGGCCGGTGCCGATGGGCGCGGCCCAGGGCATCACGGCCTGGCAGCCGACATCGACCAGCCGCTGGCACAGCACGAGGTCTTCGGTGCAATAGGGCAGCACCTGGAACCCGTCGCGGATCAGCTGCGATGCGGCATCGACGAGGTTCAGCGTGTCAGGTTGCAGCGTGTAGTCGTCGCCGATGAGTTCGAGCTTGATCCACGGCGTATCGAACAGTTCGCGCGCCATCTGCGCGGTGGCGATCACTTCCTGCACGCTGTGGCAGCCGGCGGTGTTGGGCAGCACCGGCACCGCAAGGCGGCGCAGCAGTTCCCAGAAGCCGTTGCCGCTGTCGCTTGCGCCGGGGCTTGCGGACTGGCGGCGCAGCGAGGCCGTCAGCATGGCGGGCCTGGCGCGCTTCACCGCGGCTTCGAGCAGGTCCGGCGATGGGTACCGCGCGGTGCCCAGCAGCAGGCGGCTCTGGAAGGTCTGGCCGTAGAGAACCAACGGATCGTTGTCTGGCACGGAAGATGTGGTGGTCATGGTGTGTGTTGTCTCCATCTCTGCGGGTCGTTTCGCTCAGCCGCCGGTCACGGGGCGGATCACTTCGATGCGGTCTTCGGACTGCAGTGCGCGCGCCGCATGGGCCGAGCGCGGCACGAACTCGCGGTTCACGGCCACCGCGAACGGCGGCACGGCGTCCAGTGCGGCCAGCGCGTCGATCACCGTGGCGCCGTCCGGCAGCGTGAAAGGCTTGTCGTTGATCAGGACGTTGATCGTCATGCTTCGGATGTCTCCAGGCCGAGCTTCTGCGCAAGCGCGGAGCGGCCGTGCGCGAGCAGCTCCATGGCGGCATCGAGCACGGCGGGCGCGATCATGAAACCGTGGCGGTACAGCCCGTTGATCTGCAGCACGCGCGCCTGCGGCTGCCGGATGGCGGGCAGGTTGTCGGGCAGCGTGGGGCGGCATTGGGTCGCGATCTCGAGGATGCGGGCTTCGGCGAAGCCGCTGTGCACGGCGTAGGCCGCGCTCAGCAGTTCGAGCGTGGAGCGCACGCTGGCGGGCGACATGTCGTCGGATTCGATTTCGGTCGCGCCGATCACGAATACGCTGCCCGGCTTGGGTGCGATGTAGAGCGGATAGCGCGGATGCACCAGCCGCGTGGGCCGCTGCAGCGCCACCTCGGGCGCATGCACGCGGATGACCTCGCCGCGCACGCCGCGCAGCGCGTTCCACTGCGGTTTGGCACCGAGGCCGCGGCAGTCGATCACCCAGTCGGGTTGGCCCGGCGTGCCGGGGGAGAAGTCGCCGGGTGCGCGCGGCGACTGCCAATGCAGCTTCACGCCGTTGCTGGCTTGCAGCGTGGCAAGCAGGGAAGCCAGCAGCGCACGGTTGTCGAGCTGGCCCTCGCCCGGCAGAAACAAGCCCTGCGCGAAGCGCTGGCCGAGCGAAGGCTCCAGCGCGGCGATGCCGGCGCCGTCGAGCGTGCGCATCGGGGCGAGTTCGGGCACCTGCGTGCCGGTGCGCGCCAGCACGCGTGCGAGCCGCGCGGCCTCGGCGGCGTCCTGCCGGTGCCAGAGCACCAGCGTGCCTTTGCGCTGGAAGAACACGGGCTGCGCCAGTGGTGCCAGCAGCTCGGGCCAGCGGCTCAGCGCGTACTGCCCCATGCGCACAACCGGCACCGGCGCCACGGCCGATTCGGCCAGCGGCGCGAGCATGGCGGCCGCCACGCGTGCGGCGGCGCCTTCGGCCTCGGGGCTGCCGGCTTCGAACAGCTCGACCTTGCAGCCGGACCGCGCCAGCGTGACTGCGAGCAGCCGGCCCATGAGGCCTGCGCCGAGGATGGCGGCGGATTGGAATGGGAGGTTCATGGCTTTGCTCCGCGGCTGTTGCCCCCTCTCCCCTTGGGGAGAGGGCTGGGGTGAGGGCCGACGGCGCTGGCCAGGGCCGCGCGCTTGCAGACGCCCATGCCCTCACCCCGACCCTCTCCCCAGGGGGAGAGGGAGCAGGACGGCCGCGGCGCGGGCCGAAGCGCGCGTCGCCGATAATTTTCCCTATGACCCAAGCACTTTCCGATGACGCGCCGCAAGCGCCCCTGCGCTACGCACGCGTGCTCTCGATCGCCGGCTCCGACAGCGGCGGCGGCGCCGGCATCCAGGCCGACCTGAAGACCTTCGCGGCGCTCGGCTGCTATGGCATGACGGCCATCACGGCGCTCACGGCGCAGAACACGCTCGGCGTCGCAGGCATCCATGCCGTGCCGCCGGCTTTCCTGAAGGCGCAGATCCAGGCGGTGGTCGAGGACATCGGCGTGGACGCGGTCAAGCTCGGCATGCTGCATGCGCCCGAGGTGGTCGAGGTGGTGGCCTGGGCCATCGATCACTACCGGCTGCCCAACGTGGTGCTCGACCCGGTGATGGTCGCCACCAGCGGCGACCGGCTGATAGCTTCGGAAACCGTGCAGGTGCTGGTGCGCGAGCTGTTCCCGCGCGCCGTGGTGGTCACGCCCAATCTCGATGAAGCGGCCTTGCTCATCGGCCATGCCATCGATGGCATCGATGCGCTCGACGGCGCGGCCGACGAGTTGCTCGCGCTCGGCGCGCAGGCCGTGCTGCTCAAGGGTGGCCATCTGCCCGGCGACGAGGTGGTCGATGTGCTGCTGCGGTCCGACGGCACGCGCAGGCGCCTTTCCTCGCAGCGCATCGCGAGCCGCAACCTGCATGGCACCGGCTGCACGCTGTCGTCCGCCATTGCGGCGTACCTGGCGCTGGGGCATGGCCTGCCCGAAGCCGTCGAGCGCGCGCGCGCCTACATCCTCGGCGCGATGGCGGCCGGTGCGGGCGTGAAGATCGGTGCGGGCCACGGTCCGCTCAACCACGGCTTTGCGCCAGTGCCGACACACCGCCTGCGGTCGTAGATGTGGGCTTGGGCCGACTGGCCCAGGCCAGCACGAAAGTTGCCGCGAGCGTGGGCAGCGCCGAGCCGAACTGCGGCGCCCACTTGGCGAGCGCGTGGTAGGCCGCGATGCCCGCAATCCAGATCAGTGCCGCGCCCAGATCGACCCGGCGCGTGCCCGCCGACGAGATGGCGCCGCCCGTGCCCAGCCGCCCGAGGATCACGCCGTAGAGCGGCACGAACACCGAACTCAACAGCAGCAGGAACGGTTCGAGCGTGTGCATCGGCAGCACCAGCGCCAGCGCGGTGCACAGCGCGGCCAGCAGCAGGCCCCAGCGCTTCACGCTCCAGCGCGGCAGCAGGCTGTGCGTCGATACCGAGCCCGAATAGACATCGCCGTAAGCGTTGTCGAGCTCGTCGATGAGGATGAGGCCCAACGCCACCAGCCCGCCCTGCGCGAGCAGCAGCGCGGTGACCAGGCCCGTGCCCGGTTCCGCCACGCTCACCACCATCACGCCGAGCGCATAGCACCAGACGTTCGCCAGCGCGTAGCCGGCCCAGGTGCCGCTGAACGCGCTGCCCAGGCCGCCCGCGCTGCGCTTGCCGTGGCGCGCGTAGTCGGCCACCAGCGGCAGCCAAGAAACCGGCATGGCAATCACGAGGTCGAGCGCGCCGAACATGCCCATGCTGCCGTCGCCCGGCCGGGCCCAGAAGGCGTCGAGTCCCTTGGCCTGCAGCCGCGTTGCGAACTGCCAGGTCAACCAGAGCAGCGACAGCACCACCAGCGGCAGGCCGAAGCGGCTCACGAAGCGCCGCACCAGTTTCACCATGGAGCCGGCCAGGAGCGCCAGCAGCACAGCGCCCCAGAGCAGCGTGGTGAGGGCGCCGCCCAGCGGCCCACCGAGTGCCAGGCCGAACGCCTGCTGCCCGATGGCCTGCGTGCCCTCCCGCATGATCACCAGCTCGAAGGTGGTCCAGCCCACCAGCTGCACGATGTTGAGCAGCACCGGCAGCCGCGCGAAGGCACTGCCGTAGGTGGCGTGCATCAGCCCGGCGCTCGCCAGGCCGCTCTCGCAGCCCAGCCGCGCGGTCCAGGCCAGCAGGCCCGCGCCGAGCAGCGAGCCCAGCATGATCGCGATGGCTGCGTCGCGCGTGCCCACCGCCGGCACCAGGTAGGCGCCGATCTGCATCACCAGCAGCCCCACGCCCAGGCTGAACCAGAGCGATGCGTGGTCATGCCAGCCGAACACGCGCTGCGACGCGGGCAACGGCGCCAGCGCCTCGTTGGCGGAAGAACGTTCGTCGTCGTCGTGTGCCATCCAGTTGCTCCAGTGCAAAAGGTTTGGCAGGTGGGCGAGGCTCCGGCGGTGGGGCCATCGCGCGAGACAACGCGACAGGCCGCCGGACCAGCTTCCCTGCGCGAGGATTACCTCAGTCAGGTTCAAAGGGACTCTCTCAGTCAGCCCCGGAATGGATTCCGGTTCGACACCCCTAGCGTGGTGCTCCGCGCCGTGGCGCAAAGCGGAAACTATTGTACGAGCCTGCGCGCCAAGCCTCCAAACCATGGATGATGGCCCAGGTTTGGCAACCCGCATGCCGCCACTTCGAGGATGTGTCCCATGAGCGATCCTGCAATCGACCAGTCCCTTGCCCAGGCCTTCCAGCGCTTCACCGAGGCCAACCCCGCGAGCCGGCGCCAGTTCGACGAACAGGCGCGCTACATGCCCGGCGCCAACAGCCGCTCGGTGCTTTTCTATGCGCCGTTTCCGCTCACCATCGCGCGGGGCGAGGGCGCCGCGCTCTGGGACTCCGACGGCCACCGCTATGCCGATTTCATCGCCGAGTACACGGCCGGCGCCTACGGCCACTCGGCACCCGAGATACGCGATGCCGTCGTCGAGGCGATGCAGGGCGGCATCAACCTCACGGGCCACAACCTGCTCGAAGGCCGGCTCGCCAAGACCATCTGCGAGCGCTTTCCGCAGATCGAGCAACTGCGCTTCACCAACTCGGGCACAGAGGCCAACCTGATGGCGCTCACGGCCGCGCTGCACTTCACGGGAAGGCGAAAGATCGTGGTGTTCTCGGGCGGCTATCACGGCGGCGTGCTCGGCTTCGGCGCCAAGCCGCTGCCGACGACCGTGCCCTTCGACTTCCTGGTGCTGCCCTACAACGACGTGCAGGCTGTGGACGAGCAGATCGCCAGGCACGGGCCGGAGATCGCCGCGATTCTGGTCGAACCGATGCAGGGTGCGAGCGGATGCATTCCGGGGCGCCTCGACTTTCTGCAAGCACTTCGCGATGCCGCGACGAAGGTGGGCGCGCTGCTGATCTTCGACGAGGTCATGACTTCGCGCCTGGGGCCGCAGGGCCTGGCCAACAGGCTCGGCGTCCGGTCGGACCTCACCACGCTCGGCAAGTACATCGGCGGCGGCATGTCGTTCGGCGCCTTCGGCGGGCGTTCGGACGTGATGGCGCAGTTCGATCCGCGCACGGGGTCGCTCTCCCATTCGGGCACCTTCAACAACAACGTGATGACCATGGCGGCCGGGTACGCGGGCCTCACGAAGCTGTTCACGCCCGAGGCGGCCGGCGCGCTGGCCGAGCGCGGCGAGGCGATGCGTGCGCGGCTCAATGCGCTGTGCACGAAGGAGGGCGTGGCCATGCAGTTCACCGGCGTCGGCTCGCTGATGAACGCGCATTTCGTGCATGGGGAAGTGCGGCGCGTGGAAGACCTGGCGGCGGTCGACGGCCGGCTGCGGCAGCTGCTGTTCTTCCACCTGCTGAGCCAAGGCATCTACGCCTCGCCGCGCGGTTTCATCGTGCTCTCGCTGCCGCTGACCGACGCGGACATCGACCGATTCGTGGCCGCCATCGGCAGCTTCATCGGCGAATACCGCGCGCTGCTGCCTAGCGGGAAGTAGCCACGCCCAGCAGCTCGTGCAGCCGCGTGCTGGTGGTGGTGTACTGCAGCGGAATCGCCTTGCCCGGGAACACGATGGCGGTGGCGCCCCAGGCCGCCAGCGTGGCTTCGTGGAAGCCGCAGACGATGAGCTTCTTCTTGCCCGGATAGGTGTTGATGTCGCCCACCGCGAACACGCCGCGCTCGCGGGTTTCGTACTTCTCGGTGTCGACCGGCACCTGCTTGCGCTCGAGCTCCAGGCCCCAGTCGGCAATGGGGCCGAGGCGCGGGGAGATGCCCAGGCAGGCAATCAGCGCGTCGAGCGGCAGATCGACGGTCGTTGCATCGGGCGTGGTGATCTGCAGTTGCCTGCCGTCGAAAGCCGTGGGTTGGCCGACCTTGAACGCGAGCCTGCCTTCGGCCACCAGCGCACGCATCGAAGCGACGAGGCCTTCGTCGGCCTGGAAGCCGTCGCGCCGGTGGACCAGCGTGACCTGCCTTGCAATGGCCACGAGCGCAACCGCGGTTGCCAGCGCAACGTCGTCGCCGCCATTGACCACCACCGCCTGCCCGGCAAAGCGGTCCAGCGAATCGGGGTGATAGAAAAGGGAGCTGCCTTCGAACTGCGCAATGCCTTCGATTGCGATGTGCTTGGGCACGAAGGCGCCGACACCGGCCGCGATGAACACCGTCTTTGCCAGGAAAGCCGTGCCGGCGGAGGTGGTCAGCAGCAGCCGCTCATCGGCCTGCCGTTCGAGTGTGGCCACCTGCTCGCCGAAATGGAATTGCGGCTTGAAGGGCGCGAGCTGCTCCAGCAGCGATTGCGCAAGGCCGCGTCCGCTGGTGACCGGCGTGCCGGGAATGTCGTAGATCGGCTTGTCGCCATAGAGCGCCACGCACTGGCCGCCCGCGGCGGGCAGCGCATCGACGATGTGGCAGGAGATCTCGAGCAGGCCGAGCTGGAAGGCCTGGAACAGCCCGACCGGACCGGCGCCGATGATCAGCGCGTCGGTTTCGATGAGGGCTCGGCCTTCGGGGTTCAACGGACCAGTTCGCCGATCTTGTCGGTCTTGTCTTTCCACTCTTCGGCGTCAGGCAGCGCGGGCTTGCGCTTGGTGATGCTCTTCCAGCCATCGGCCAGCGAGAGCTCGGCGTTGAGCTTGATGAAAGCGATCTGGTTGGCCGGGAGGTCTTCCTCGGCATAGATCGCATTGACCGGGCATTCGGGGATGCAGACCGCGCAGTCGATGCACTCGTCCGGGTCGATCACCAACATGTTGGGGCCTTCGCGGAAGCAATCCACGGGGCATACGTCCACGCAGTCGGTGTATTTGCAGCGGATGCAGGCTTCGGAGACGACGTGGGTCATTTGTCTTCTAACGTCAGTGTGAGGTCGGGGAAAACCCGAGATTTTAGGCCTTTGCGGCGGCAGGCTGCACGAGCACGGCGGCAGCGGTCTTGTGGGAGGCCGTATCGACCAGCACCAGCGAGCCCAGGGCCCGCGATTGCGTGAAGGGCAGCACGGCCAGCGGCTGCTGCAGCGAAAGCACCACATCGCCGATGGAATTGGCTTCCAGCTGCGTGGCGGGCTCCGATTCGAGCGTGGTGATGTTCACCCGGTCGACGATGCGCGCCACCTTGGCCTTGACCCAGCGGTGGCCCTGCAACGCCCAGTAGATGCGGCCCGCAACCAGCGGCTCGTCGTCGAGCCAGGCCACGGTGGCGGTGATTTCGCGCACCGGCTCGAAGGCGTCGGGCGCGAGCAGCCAGTCGCCGCGGGACACGTCGACTTCGCGGTCGAGCACGATGCCGGCGCTGTGGCCCGCATGCACCACCTTCGGCTGGCGCGTGTGGCTCAGCACCTGGGCGACGGTGGCGGTCTGGTTGCTTGGCAGCACGGTCACGCGCTGGCCGGGTTCCACATGGCCTGAAGCCACGCGGCCCCAGAACACGCGGCGGCCCCGCGAGGTGTCGGCCGAGGCCGAGAACTTCTCGACCCACTGCACCGGGAAGGCGAAGGGCACGGCCTCGTCCTGCACGGTGACCGGCAGCTCTTCGAGCAGTTCGAGCAGGCTCGGACCTTCGTAGCCGACCCAGTCGGCATGGCGGGTGGCGACGTTCCAGCCCTTGAGCGCGGAGATTGGCACGATCGCGGCCACCTGCACGCCGGCCGCTTCCGCAAAGGCGTTCAGCGCGGTCGAGATGCGTTCGAAGGCCAGGCCGGCATCGTCGATGGCGTCGAGCTTGTTGACCGCAAACACGATCGACTGCACGCGCAGAAGATGAGCGAGCAGCGTGTGGCGGCGCGTCTGCGGCAGCAGTTCGCGCTTGACCACGGTGCCGTCTTCCACCTCGGCGGCCCAGGCCAGCTTGGTGGCATCGACCAGCACCACGGCGGCATCGGCGGCCGAGGCGGCCGTGACCATGTTGCGGGTGTATTGCTCGTGGCCCGGCGCGTCGCCGATGATGAACTTGCGCTTGGCGGTCGAGAAGTAGCGGTAGGCCACATCGATCGTGATGCCCTGTTCGCGCTCGGCCGAGAGGCCGTCGGTCAGGAGGGCCAGATCGGTTTCGCCGCCGCGCTGCACGCCGGCGAGCTGGTCCTGCAGCACGGTCTTGCTGTCGACCAGCAGGCGGCCAATCAGCGTGCTCTTGCCGTCGTCGACCGAGCCGCAGGTGATGAAGCGCAGGGCGGTGCCGGTGTCGCCGTGCACGTCGGTGGTCGCAGGGGTTGCAGTCGTCGCGCTCATCAGAAGTAACCGTCTTTCTTGCGTTTTTCCATGGATGCTTCGGAAGTCATGTCGTCCATGCGGGTGGCGCCGCGTTCGCTGACGTCGACCGACAGCGTTTCCAGTACCACGTCGCCCGCATCGGCGGCAAGGCTCTCGACCGGGCAGGTGGTCGTGATGTCGCCCACGGTGCGAAAGCGCACGTCGCGCACCTGCACGGTTTCGCCGTCGCGCGGCGGAGTCAGTTCGGTCACGGGCACCAGCAGGCCGCGGCGCTCGACCACTTCGCGCTTGTGGGTGTAGTAGATCGACGGCAGGCCGACGTGCTCGCGCTCGATGTACTGCCACACGTCGAGTTCGGTCCAGTTCGAGATCGGGAACACGCGGAAGTGCTCGCCCGGGGCCAGGCGCGTGTTGAACAGCGTCCACAGCTCGGGGCGCTGGTCCTTGGGCTGCCATTGGCCGAAGCTGTCGCGGTGCGAGAAGATGCGCTCCTTGGCGCGTGCCTTTTCCTCGTCGCGGCGCGCGCCGCCGATCAGCGCGTCGAAGCGGAATTCTTCAATGGCTTCGAGCAGCGTCACCGACTGGTGCGCATTGCGCGATTCGCCGGGGTGCGCAAGGCGCACGGTGCCGCGCGCCATCGAGTCCTCGACGCTGCGCACGATCAAATCGGCGCCCAGTTCCTCAGCGCGCTGATCGCGGTAGGCCGTCACTTCGGGGAAGTTGTGGCCGGTGTCGATCATCAGGAGCGGATACGGAATGCGGCCGGCGCCGAAGGCCTTTTCCGCGCACTTCAGCAGCACCAGCGAATCCTTGCCGCCCGAGAACAGCAGGGTGGGGCGCTCGAAAGCGGCCGCCACTTCGCGCAGGATGAAAACGGTTTCTTCTTCCAGCGCATCGAGGTGCGTGTTGGACAGGCGCGCGGGAGAGTGCATGGGCGGCAGCAGCAGTTCGGTTTCGGTACGGGCGTTCATCGGAGGAGTGCTGAATACGGGAATCGGTGAAGCGTTGGCTCTCAGTGCGCGAGATGCAATCCGCACTCGCGGTTGTCTTCGCCTTTGGTCGGGTCCACGTAGTCGAAGTTGTTGGGCAGGCCATGCGCCTCGCAGTACGCGTACAGATCCTTGGACGACCAGTGCAAGAGCGGCGCGACCTTGATCAGGCCATCGGGGTTGACGCTGACCGGGTCCATCTGCGCGCGCACGGCCGTGTCGGTGGCCCGCAGCGCGGTGAACCAGACCTTCGGTGCCGTCTCGCGCAGCGCGCGGGCAAAGGGCTCCAGCTTCACTTCTTCCGTGAAAGCGGCATGGCGCGGATCGTCGAGCGCCGGCGTCGGGCCCTCCACCGCTTCGCGATGCGCACGCGAGCGGCGCGGCAGGTAGATGTGTAGATGAAGGCCCAGCTGCTTCGTCACCTCGTCGGCAAAGCGGTAGGTGGCCTCGGTGTTGTAGCCGTTGTCCATCCAGACCACGGGAACATCCCGCTTTGCGCGCGTGACCATGTGCAGGATCACGGCCTCGAAAGGGCGGAAGTTGGTGGTGATGATCGCGCTCTGGCCCAGGCCGATCGCCCAGTCCACCAGGCCCTGCGCATTGCGGCCGAGTTCGGTGTTGATGCGTGCGAAGTCGATGTCCGTGGCAATGCTCATGTCGATGGTTTCCATGCGGGCTCAGGCACCGGCCGCGAAGTGCGGCGCGGTCTGTACCGCATCGCCCTGGTAGAAGGCGGCGAAGCGGTCGAACTGGCGCTGTGCATCGGTGGCGTCCACGCCTTCCTTCAGCACGGCGCTGGAGAAGCCGGTGCGTTCCATCTGCACCAGCTGGTCGATCAGCACGTCGCCGGTGGCGCGGATGTCGCCCTTGAAACCCAGGCGGCGGCGCAGCAGAAAAGCCTGGCTGTAAGCACGGCCATCGGTGAACTTCGGAAAGTTCAGGTCGATGCGCTCGATGTCTTCCAGGCACACCTCGATGGCGAGCGGATCGGCATCGTTGGGCAGCTGCAGGACCTTCGGGTCGCCGTCGTCGACGTGTTCTTCGGCGGCGAGGATGTTGAGGCGCCTGTTCATGCTGCCTCCTCCACCTTGAAACGCGCACCGTTGGCCGCGGCCTTGAACGGGTCGGGTCCGACGCGGCGCAGCGTGTCGATGAAGGTCTCGCCCGACACGCGGGTGTCGCGGTAGGTGGTGAGCACGGCCTCGATCACGCCCGGCACTTCGGCCGCCGAGAACGAGGGGCCCACGGCCTTGCCGGCCACCGGCGCGCCGCTGAGCGCGGAGCCGTCAGAGCCGCCCAGCGACACCTGGTACCACTCCTTGCCGTCCTTGTCGACGCCCAGGATGCCGATATGGCCGCTGTGGTGGTGGCCGCAGGAGTTGATGCAGCCGCTGATGTGCAGGTCGATCTCGCCCAGGTCGTCGAGCTCGTCGAGGTCCTGGTAGCGCTCGGTGATGGCTTCGGCGATGGGAATGGAGCGCGCATTGGCCAGCGCGCAGAAGTCGCCGCCGGGGCAGGCGATCATGTCGGTCAAGAGGTGCACGTTGGCGCTGGCAAAGCCGGCCGCGCGGGCGGCGAGCCACAGCGCATGCAGGTCTTCGGCATGCACCCAGGGCAGCACGATGTTCTGGTCGTGCGTGACGCGGGCTTCGCCGGCCGAGAAGCGGTCGGCCAGTTCGGCGAGCGTGTCGAGCTGGTCGGCCGAGGCGTCGCCGGGCGCCTGTTTCAGGCGCTTGAACGACAGCGTCACGGCGCGCAGCGCGGGGTTCTTGTGCGCGGCCACGTTGCGGGCCAGCCAGCGGGCGAACATCACGTCGTCGTCGGCGTGGGCACGCAGTTCGGCGTCGGTCTTTTCGGCGCTTTGCAGCACGCGGGTGGCGAGCGTCGGCGGCACGAAGGAGGCGGCCACGCGGTCGTATTCTTGCTGCGTGATGGTGTGCGGCGCGCCGTCGTGCTCGATGATCTGCTTGTACTCGGCCTCGACGTCGTCGATGTAGCGCTGGCCCTCGGCCTTCACCAGAATCTTGATGCGCGCCTTGTAGATGTTGTCGCGGCGGCCATAGCGGTTGTAGACCCGGATCACCGCTTCGAGGTAATTCATGATCTGCTGCCAGGGCAGGAACTCGCGCAGCACGGTGCCGATGATGGGCGTGCGGCCCATGCCGCCGCCCACCTGCACGCGGAAGCCGATCTCGCCCGCTTCGTTCTTTACCACATGCAGGCCCACGTCGTGCCAGCCGGTGGCGGCGCGGTCTTCGGTGGCGCCGGTGATCGCGATCTTGAACTTGCGCGGCAGGAACGCGAACTCGGGGTGCAGCGTGCTCCACTGGCGCATGATTTCCGCGAACGGGCGCGGATCGGCGATTTCGTCGACCGCGATGCCCGCGCGCTCGTCGCTCGTGATGTTGCGGATGCAGTTGCCGCTGGTCTGGATGCCGTGCATGTCGACCGAAGCCAGCAGGTCCATCACGTCGGCCGACTTGGCGAGCGGAATCCAGTTGTACTGGACGTTCTGGCGCGTCGAGAAGTGGGCGTAGTGCGTGGGGAGCTTGTGGCTGCCGAGCAGGCCCTGCGTCTCGACGGCCTTGCGGTAGACCTCGGCTTCGGGCTCGTCGTACTCGCGGGCGATCTTCGCCAGCACGCGCAGCTGGCGGCTCGAAAGCTCGCCATAAGGCACGGCCACGCGAAGCATCGGTGCGTAGCGCTGGACATACCAGCCGTTTTGCAGGCGCAGGGGACGGAACTCATCCTCGTGGAGGCGGCCCTTTTGCCAGCGCTCGAGCTGGTCCCGGAATTGGGCGGCCCGCTGATGAACGAACTGTCGGTCGAATTCTGTGTATTGGTACATCGTGCGTGTGTGTCTTGAAGAAGTGCGGTGCCGCACGTACAACGGGGCGCCCCAGCAAGAAGCCGAGATTCTGAAACCGGGCCTTATGGAAGCAAACTATTTTTTGGTTCGCGCTTTATGCGGATAAGCTTATTCTTCAATAGCCATGCGGGTTTGCGGGCGGTTGAATGCTTATTCTGGATAAGGGCGAAGGGGTTTGGGACGGGTGCTTTTTGGCAACGTGCTTTGATCTTGGTTCCGGGGCCGGGTCTCGCCCCGGCGGGCGACCTACTTTTCTTTGCTTCGCCAAAGAAACGTAGGCAAAAGAAAGGCGACCCCACTGTCTGCGACCCCTTCGCTGCGCTACGGGGCAACCTGCGGTGCTCGCGTTTCGCGGGGGTCCGCAGAACTCGCTTCGCTCAAACAGCTGCGGCCCTGATCCGCGAAACGCTCCGCTCCTCGGCGCATACAGAGGGGAGGGCAAACCACACGGGCCTTTGCTTCGCTCGGCCACCAAGCCACCGCAGGCGCGCAGCGCCTGTGGTGGTTGGGCTGTTGAATTTGGCTGTTGGTCTTGGGGGCCGAGCGAAGCGAAGGCTGCCCGCTCCCACCCCTTCTGTATGCGCCGAGGAGCGCAGATGGAGGCGGGATCAGGGCCGCAGCTGTTTGAGCGAAGCGAGTTCTGCGGACCCCCGCCGGAGTCGAGCACCGCAGGTTGCCCGTAGCGAAGCGAAGGGACGCAGACAGTAGGGTCGCCTTTCTTTTGCCTACGTTTCTTTGGCGAAGCAAAGAAAAGTAGGTCGCCCGCCGGGGCGAGACCCGGCCCCCGCCCTCAAAAAAACTCAACTCAACTCAACGCAACATAGAAGACATCGCCGAACAGCAGTTCAGCATCCGCACAGCCGCTTCCACCGTGTCCGCGGTAAAACGCAAGCTCACACCGTCGATGCGTTCGAACGATGGCCACTGACAGAACAGGTCGGCCATCATCGGCGACTGCGTGCGCAGAGTGACCACCTGCGGGCCCTTCAACACCAATGGGCTCGCATTGCCGCGCGCAGCCAGCGCCGCAGCCACACCGGCGCGGATCGCCTTGCGCGATTGCTCCGGCGACAGCGACACCCCGCTGTTGAACCCCGTCGCCTTCTTGGTTTCCACGAAGGTCGCATGCGGAAAGAGCACCCGGTTCTCTGCGATGAACACGTCGTCCCCGCTGGCCATGACCACCGGTGCGCCGTATTCGCCGGCCAGCGCGCCGTAGAGCCCGGCCTCGCCCAGTTCCTGCTCGCCGAGCCGGATGCCGGCAAAGGCAAAGCTGTTGATGGTGTGGGCGAGGATGCCGCGCCCCTGGGCGCGCGAGTGGTAGCCCACCATGCAGACGGCGTCCACGCCTTCCTCGACGCCGGCCACCATGCTCAGGTAGCGCGGCTTGCCCTGCACCACGCGGGCGCGCGCATCGAGCACGTCGGGCGGCATGTTGCGAAAGCCGCCATGCGAATCGTTGACCAGCACCTCGGTGGCGCCGGCCTCGAAGGCGCCGGCAATGGCCGCGCTGGCCTCGTGCGCCATCAGCAGGCGGGCGCGTTCGTACTCGGGATTGCCCGGCCGCGCCTGCTCGTGGTGGTAGACGCCCGCAACGCCTTCGATGTCGGTGGAGATCAGGACTTTCATGGGAGGGGGTGCGGTTGTGTGAAGGAAGAAAGGGAAGAGGGCGGCAGCAGTTCCGACAGCGCTGCCCGGTGATTGCCATCGCGGCCCGTCACGGCCGTGGCGCACCAGAGCGCATGCAGGATCGCCTGTTCGGTGCTGTCGGCCGCGGCCTGGAAGAGGCCGTCGAGCAATCCGTCATGCATCATGGCGATGGCCGGCATCGGGCGGTCGACGCGATCGGGCACGGTGTAGGCGGTCGAAAAGGCCAGCACGATGTCGCCGCTGCCATGGCCGAAGACCGAGCCGGTGCGTGCCAGCCCGGCGCCCGCGCGCAGCGCGAGGCGGCGCAGCTGGCGCGCGTCGAGCGGCGCATCGGTGGCAACGACGATGATGATCGAGCCCTTCTCGGGCTCCTTGCATTCGCGCGTGCTGTGCGCGGCCAGCCGTTCGCCGGCCGGATGCCCGGCCAGCACCAGTTGCGGCTGGCGCCCGTAGTTCGCCAGCACCAGCGTGCCGACGGTGTGCAGCTCCCCCCCGGGCGCCGAGACGCGCCGCGAGGCGCTGCCGATGCCGCCCTTGAGCTGGAAGCTCGACATGCCGCGCCCCGCGCCGACCGAGCCCTGCGCGAAGTCGGCGCCGGCGCTCTCGAGCGCGCGAAGGTAGTCGGTCTCGGTCACGGCCAGCCGCTGGATGTCGTTCAGAAAGCCGTCGTTGCACTCGAAGACCAGCGGGTTCACCGTCGGCAGCGACCGTCCGCTCTCGGGGTTGGCCGCGAGGCAATGGCGGATCTGCGCCGTGGCCACCGTGCCGACCGAAAAAGTGTTGGTCAGCGCAATCGGCGTCTCCAGCACACCGAGCTCTCCGAGCTGCACCAGCCCCACGCTCTTGCCGAAACCGTTGAGCACCACGGCGGCGGCCGGCACCTTGTCGCGGAACGGGTCGCCCGCATGCGGACGGATCACCGTCACGCCGGTCTGCACGCCGCCGTCGTCGAGCGTCTGGTGGCCGACCGTGACGCCTTCGACGTCCGTGATGGCATTGCGCGCGCCTTGCAGCAGGGTGCCGATGTAGGGCAGGGTGTTCGCTGGCATCAAGACAGATGGAATTATTCGCGGTCGATCTTCGGATCGAGCGCATCGCGCAGCGCATCGCCGAGCAGGTTGAACGCCAGCACGGTGAAGAAGATGGCCAGGCTCGGGAACAGCGCCACGTGCGGCGAGGTCACCATGTCGGCGCGGGCTTCGCTGAGCATCGCGCCCCATTCCGGCGTGGGCGGCTGCGCGCCCATGCCCAGGAACGAAAGGCTCGCGGCCGTGATGATCGAGGTGCCCACGCGCATCGAAAAATACACCACGATCGACGAGATGGTGCCCGGCAGGATGTGCCGCACGATGATGGTCCAGTCCGATGCGCCGATGCTGCGCTCGGCCTCGATGTAGGTCTGCTGCTTGAGCACCAGCGTGTTGCCGCGCACCAGGCGCGCGAAGGCCGGCACGCTGAACACCGACACCGCCACCACCACGTTGGTCATGCTGCTGCCGAGGATGGCGACCACGCCCAGCGCCAGCAGGATGCCGGGAAAGGCGAACAGCACGTCGGAGATGCGCATCACGATGCGGTCCCACCAGCCTTCGTAGTAGCCCGCGAGCAGGCCGAACGCCGTGCCGACGAAGCCGCCCACCAGCACCGACAGGAAGCCGGCCATCAGCGAGATGCGCGCACCCATCAGGATGCGGCTGAAGATGTCGCGGCCCAGCGGATCGACGCCGAACCAGTGCGTGGCCGAAGGCCCCGTGTTCAGCATGTCGTAGTCGAAGAAGTTCTCCGCGTCGAAGGGCACGATCCACGGCGCGAACACCGCGACGAACACCAGCAGCAGCACGAACGCCGCCGCGACGATGCCCACGGGCTGCTTCTTGAAGCGGCGCCAGCACTCGCCCCAGGGCGTGCGGACCTTGCCCGCGGTTTGAACCGCCACGACAGGAGAAAGAGGAACGATGGATTCGGCGGAAGCTTGGGTCATATCAGTCGCTCGTTGCGGCTTTTTCGTGGAACACCGCGGAACCGGCTTTGCCGGGCCGCTGGTGTTGCCCCCGGTGAGGGGGTAGGAGAAGCGACACGAAGTGCGCGTAGCCTGGGGGTGGTCATTTGTACCGGATGGTGGGATTGATGTAGCCGTACAGCACGTCCACCACCAGGTTGATCAAAATGAATTCGAGCGAGAACAGCAGCACCAGCGTCTGGATCACGGGGTAGTCGCGCATCTGCACGGCATCGACCAGGAGGCGTCCGAGGCCCGGCCAGTTGAAGACTGCCTCGACCAGGATCGAGCCGCCCAGCAGGAAGCCGAACTGCAGGCCCATCATCGTGACCACCGGAATCAGCGCGTTGCGCAGGCAGTGCTTGATGATCACGGTGCGTTCGCGCACGCCCTTGGCGCGCGCAGTGCGAACGAAATCTTCCTGGATCACCTCGACGAACGACGCGCGCGTGAAGCGCGCCATCACGGCGGCCACCGCGGCGCCCAGCGTGATCGAGGGCAGGATGTAGTGCTTCCAGGTGGCGGCGCCCACCGTGGGCAGCCAGCCGAGCTGGACCGAGAAGATCTGCATCAGCAGCATGCCCAGGGCAAATGCCGGAAAGGAGATGCCCGACACGGCCAGCGTCATGCCGAGCCGGTCGGGCCATTGGTTGCGGAACACGGCCGAGACGATGCCGATGCCCATGCCGAAGATCACGGCCCACACCATGCTGGTGATGGTCAGCATCACCGTGGGGAAGAAGCGCTCGCCGATCTCCATCGACACTGGCCGCCGCGTGCGGATCGAGGTGCCGAAGTCGCCCTGCAGCATGTGGGTGAAGAAGCTCACGAACTGCTGCGGCAGCGGCTTGTCGAGGCCGAGTTCTGCGCGGACCATGGCCACGGTCTGCTCGTCGGCATCCTGGCCGGCGGCAAGGCGCGCCGGATCGCCGGGCAGCATGTGGACGAACAGGAACACCAGCACCGCCACGATGAGCAGCGTGGGGACGAGGCCCAACAGTCGTTTGAGGAAGTAATTCAGCATGGGGTGCGGTTGCCGCGAGCGAGCGATGGCGGCATGCCATCGCCCGTCGGACAGTCAGTCAGGAAAACAGGGAGCCGGCGATCAATTCGACACTGCAATAGCGTCGATGTTGATGTTGCCGTCAGGCATCACGAACACACCCGAGAGGCGCTTGGCATGCGCCGACAGGTTCTGCTCCGTGACCATCGGCACGCGCGGCAGGTCCTTGCGGATCTCTTCCTGCGCGGTCTTGTAGAGCGCGGTCCTTTCCTTTTCGTCCACCGTCACCAGCGCCTTGGCCAGCGCGTTGTCGACCACTTCGCTCTTGTAGAACGACATGTTGTTCAGCTTGGGCGCCCAGGCTTCCGAGGCGAACAGCGGGCGCAGGCCCCAGTCGGCTTCACCGGTCGACGACGACCAGCCCGTGTAGTACATGCGGACCTTGGCCGTCTTCGGATCAGGCCATGCATCGACCTGCTCGGTGCGCTGGCCCACTTCGAGCGCCTGCACCTGCAGCTTGATGCCGATCTGCGCGAGCTGCTGTTGCACGAACTGGATCGTCTTCTGGCTGGTCGTGTTGTTGTAGGCGCTCCACAGCACCGACTCGAAGCCGTCGGGGTAGCCGGCTTCCTTCATCAGTTCCTTGGCCTTCTTCAGGTCGTAGGGAATGGGGGCCATCTTCTCGGCGTATTTCACGCCCTGCGGCACGATGCCCTGCGCGGGGAAGGCATAGCCGCCGAACGCGACCTTGGCCAGCGCTTCCTTGTTGATGGCGTAGCCGATGGCTTCGCGCACCTTCGGGTTGTCGTAGGGCTTCTGCAGCATGTTGAATGCCAGGAAGCGCGTGATGATCGACGGCGTGGCCACCACTTCGAGCTTGTCGCTCTTCTTCAGCAGTTCGGCCTGCTCGTAGGGAATCGGGTACGCGAAGTCGGCTTCGCCGGTCTGCAGCATCGCGGCGCGCGTGTTGTTCTCGAGCACCGGCTTCCACGACACCGTGTCGACCTTCGGGTAGCCCTTCTTCCAGTAGCCGTCGAACTTCTTGGCCTTGACGGCTTCGGTCTGCTTCCACTCGACGAATTCGAAGGGGCCCGTGCCCACGGGGTGGAAGGCGATGTCCTTGTTGCCCCACTTCTTCAGCGCGGTGGGCGAGATCATCGCGGCCGAGGCGTGGGCCAGCGAGTTGATGAAGGGACCGAAGGGCTCCTTCAGCGTGATGCGCACGGTGGTGGGGTTCAGCGCCTCGACCTTGCCCACGCGGTTGAACTGGTTGTAGCGCAGCAGCTTGTTGTCCTGGTTCAGCACGCGGTCGAGCGTGAATTTCACGGCCTCGGCGTTGAAGTCGGTGCCGTCGTGGAACTTGACGCCGGTGCGCAGCTTGATGGTGTAGACCAGGCCATCCTTCGACACTTCGTAGCCTTCGGCCAGCACGTTCTGCACCTTCAGGTCCTTGTCGAACTGAAACAGCCCTTCATAGAAGGACTTGGTCACGGCCGTGGTGATGGTGGTGTTGGTGTTGTACGGGTCCAGCGTCTCGGGCTGGTAGCCGATCGACAGCACCACGTCTTTCGCGGCCAGTGCCGTGCCCGATGCGGCCAGCGCGGCCAGGCCCAGCAGTGCCGATGCCCATCGCAGGGAGGAAGAAGATTGCTTCATGGAAAGAAACTCCAGTCGGTTCGAGGAAAAAGCAGGAGGGCCTGCGGGTTGAAAAAATCTGTCGATCGCTCAGAAGGCGCCGCCGATGGCATGCCGTGCCACGAAGTGGCCTGGTGCAACTTGCACCAGCGGCGGCACGTCGGGCTCGTCGCCGACGGCGCGGATCGGGCTCGGGATCTCGCCTTCGAGCAGCGCGCGCGGCTTGTGGCGGCGCGACGGGTCGGCCACCGGCACCGCGGCCATCAGCTTGCGGGTGTAGGCGTGCTGCGGCGCTTCGAACACCGCGCGGCGCGGACCGATCTCGACGATCTGGCCCAGGTACATCACGGCCACGCGGTGGCTGATGCGCTCGACCACGGCCATATCGTGCGAGATGAACAGAAAGGCCACGCCCAGCTCGCGCTGCAGGTCGAGCATGAGGTTGACGATCTGCGCCTGGATCGACACGTCCAGCGCCGACACCGATTCGTCCGCCACCACCACCTTGGGGTTGAGCGCGAGGGCGCGCGCAATCGCGATGCGCTGGCGCTGGCCACCCGAGAACTCGTGCGGATAGCGCTGCGCCACCTCGGGCGGCAGGCCCACCTTCTGCAGCAGCCAGTCGACGCGCTGCTGCGCCTCGGCGCCCTTGGCGATGTTGTGGATCAGCAGCGGCTCCATGATCGAGAAGCCCACTGTCACGCGCGGATCGAGCGAGGCGAACGGGTCCTGAAAGATGAACTGGATGTTGCGGCGCAGGGCCTGCAGCTCGCGCGTGGGCAGCTCGCGGATGTTCTGGCCGCCGAACTCGATGGCGCCGCTCTGGCTCTCGACCAGGCGCAGCAGCGAGCGGCCGGTGGTCGACTTGCCGCAGCCCGATTCACCGACCAGCGCCAGCGTCTCGCCGGGATAGAGGTCGAAGCTGATCTTCTCCACCGCATGCACGCGGCGCTTCACGCGGCCGAACAGGCCGCTGCGCACGTCGAAGCGCGTGACGAGGTCGCGCACGCGCAGGATCGGGCCAGCCTCTTCGCGCACGGTGGTTTGCGGCGTGGTGTGGGTGCAGAGCACGGTGTCGGGGCTGCCCTCGGTGCGCAGCAGCTCGAACTTGGCGGGCAGGTCGGTGCCCTGCATCGCGCCCAGCTTCGGCACGGCCGATAGCAGCGCCTTGGTGTAAGGGTGCTGCGGCGCGGCAAACACGGCGTCGGAGCTGCCGGCTTCGACCTTGTCGCCGCGGTACATCACGAGCACGCGATCGGCAATCTCGGCCACCACGCCCATGTCGTGCGTGATGAAGAGCACGCCCATGCGCATCTCCTTCTGCAGCTCGCGGATGAGCTGGAGGATCTGCGCCTGGATGGTCACGTCGAGCGCGGTGGTGGGTTCGTCGGCAATCAGCAGCTGCGGCTTGCATGAGAGCGCCATCGCGATCATCACGCGCTGGCGCATGCCGCCCGACAGCTGGTGCGGAAAGCGGTCGAGCACGTTGCGCGCTTCGGGAATGCGCACCAGCTCCAGCATGCGCAGCGCCTCGGCGCGCGCGGCCGCATCGTTCTTGCCCTGGTGGATGCGGATGGCCTCAGCGATCTGCTCGCCGGCCGTGAACACCGGGTTCAACGAGGTCATCGGCTCCTGGAAGATCATCGCGATGTCCGCGCCGCGGATGTTGCGCATTGCGCTGTCGCGTGCCTGCGCGAGGTCGAGCACTTCGCCGTTGCGGCGGCGGAACGCCATGCGCCCGCCGAGGATGCGGCCGCCGCCGTGCTCCACCAGCCGCATCAGCGCGAGTGAAGTCACCGACTTGCCCGAGCCCGATTCGCCCACCACCGCGAGCGTTTCGCCATGGTCGACGTGGAAGGAAAGGTTCTTGACCGCATCGACCGTGCGCTCGGAGGTCGAGAAACGCACGGTGAGGTCGTCGACGGCGAGGACGCGGCCGTCTGGCAGGGCGAGGGCAGGGGAGGACATGGGAGTGCGAAAGGAAGAGGGCGCGTGCGGTCAGGCGAAGATGGCTGTTGCGGGTGCTTCGTCGCCGCGCGCGTGGCCGCGGTACATGCCTTCGGTGTTGAAGGCGAGGCTCAGGTTGCCGTGGCGGTCGATGGCGATCAGCCCGCCGGTGCCGCCGATGGCGGGCAGCGACTGGTGCACCACGGCATGCGTGGCGGCTTCGAGCGTGGCGCCGCCGTAGGCCATGCGCGCGCAGATGTCGTAGGCGGCAGCGACGCGGATGAACATTTCGCCGCTGCCGGTGCAAGACACGGCGGCCGTGCGGTCGTCGGCATAGGTGCCGGCGCCGATCAGCGGCGAATCGCCGATGCGGCCGACGCGCTTGTTGGTCATGCCGCCGGTCGAGGTGGCCGCCGCAAGATGGCCGTGCATGTCGAGCGCGACAGCACCCACGGTGCCGAACTTCTTGTCTTCGTCGAGCGGCGGCGTCATGGCGGCACCTTCGTGGTCGGTCACCACGCGGCCGGTGTCGCGCACGCGGTAGAGCTGCTGGCGGCGTGCCTCGGTGGAGAAGAAGAAAGGTTCGACCATCTCGAGCCCATGCTCGCATGCGAAGGCTTCGGCGCCGGCGCCGGCCAGCAGCACATGGGCGCCGTCTTCGAGCACGGCACGCGCGGCGCGCACCGGGCGGCGGACATGGCAGACGCCGGCAATGGCACCGGCGGCGAGCGTTGCGCCGTCCATCACGGCGGCGTCGAGCTCGTGGGTTTCCTCATGCGTGAACACCGCGCCGTGGCCCGCGTTGAAAAGCGGGCACTCTTCGAGCAGTTCGACCGCCAGGCAGGTAGCGTCGAGCGCGGATGCGCCCTTCCGCAGCATCGCCTGCGCGGCACGCACGATGTTCTGCAACGCGTCGTGATAAGCCTGCGCCTGGTCTGCGCTGGTCGTGGCGGCACTGATGGTGCCGGCACCGCCGTGAATGGCGATGACGGGCGTGATGTTCTTCATCGGGAAGCTTTCTTCTTTTTGTTGCGGGCGCCGGCCGGAGCGGCACCGGCAACCTGCGTGGAGGAGGAGGCTTCCGCCCGCGGCAGGCCCTGCGCGCCATGCAGCCAGGGCCGCACCGCCTGCAGGATGCGGCCCGCGGACTGCACCGCGCGGGGCGCGCGCAGCGCCACCGCGCTGGTCAGCGCCTCGATCAATGCCAGCACGCTGGTTTCGCAGTTCGGCCGGTAGCTGGTTTCGGTCTGGCAATAGAGCACCACGTCGGCCAGCGGCGCCAGCGGGGAACTCGGGCGGTCGGTCAGCGCGAGCACGGCGCAGCCCTGGCCCTTGGCGATCTGCGCCAGCGCCACCGTGTCCGTGAGGTAGCGCGGAAAGGTCAGGCCGATGAAAAGGTCTTGCGGGCCGGCATGCATCAGCGTGCGCGCCGCATGCGTGACGCCGCTGACGCTGGACAGCATCCGCACGTCGTTGCAGCTGCCGTCGAGCCCGTGCTGCAACAGCCCGGCGAGCCAGGCGCTGGCGCCGAAGCCGGCAATGTAGACGGAGCGCGCCTTGCCGATGCGCTGCACCGCGGCTTCGCAGGCCGCGTAGTCGAGCGACTGGCGCGTGGCTTCGATGTTGCGCCGGCTCTCGTCGAGCGCAGTGGCGAACACTTCGGCCACGGTGGTCGGATGCTCAAGGTTGCCGCGCAGCCGCTCCACCGGCGCCACCAGCGATTCGAAGCCGCGCACGAGTTCGGCGCGGAAGGTGGCGTAGCCGTCGAAATCCAGCGCGCGCGCAAAGCGGTTGGCGGTGGCAACGGACACGCCCACGGCAGCCGCGAGTTCGTCGATCGGCAGCGTGGCGACTTGCAGCGGATGCTCCAGCACGAAGTCAGCCACCTGGCGGTGCGAACGCGTCAGCCGCGGCAGCGCCTGCGCGATGCGCTGGGCCACGGTGGTGCCATTGGTGTCGACGTTGGTGCTCATGGGGCGGGCGATGCACCTTGAAGGGTGCGGGCGATGAAAATGAATTTACAAATATATGACAGATAAGAAAATTTTCTGTCATTTTCGAACGATATCGCAAGTAGCGGGCCAGGAAAGAGGGGCTTTGGCGTGGTCGACGTGCGAAATCAAGGGATTACCCTGATCCCGTCTTTCATGCCCACCTTGCGGCTTCTTGACTCTCCCATGGTGTGAAGGGCGAGACTTTGCACTTTGGCTGGAAGGAGAACTCCATGGAACGTCTCATCACGGCACCGACTGCTGCGGCGCGCTTGTCTCTTGCCGACGTTGTTGCCCGGTCCGGCGCGTCAGCGCAATTGCTGCGCGACTGCGAGTCGCTCGGGCTGCTCGACGGGATGGCGCGCACCGAAGAGGACGGCTGCCGCTATGACGAACGCGCCGTGTCGACACTGCGCTTCGCGCGAAGGGCGCACGCACTGGGTTTCGAAACACCGGAAGTCGCCGCGTTGCACGCACTGTGGCGCGACGGGCATCGCGCGAGCTTCGATGTGAAGCGCGTCGCACTCGAACGGGCCGACGACCTGGCCCAGCGGATCGAGGAGCTCGCGCACATGAAGCGCCTGCTGGAGCGCCTGGCCCATTGCTGCGAAGGTGACGACCGCCCGGAATGTCCCATCCTGGATGAGCTGGCCGGGCTCCAGGGGTTCGCCAACTGCGAAGCGCGACGTGGATAGGGCTACGGCGCCGCCTTCTCCTTCTGCATGAAAACGCTCAACGGATCGTCGGGGTAGCCGCCGAACCGCTCGCGCCGCGCGTACCCTGCACGCGCATAGAACGCGAGCGCCTCGGGCTGCCGCACACCCGTTTCCAGCCGGAACACGGCACATCCGCGCGCGGCCGCTTCGGCTTCGAGAAAGCCCAGCACCTTCGCGGCAACGCCTTGTCCGCGGTGCTGCGGCCGCACGTACATGCGCTTGAGTTCGCCGTAGCCGGGGTTCACGACGAGGGCGCCGCAGCCGATGGCCGTGCCCGCCTCGTCGCGCGCGACCGCGAACAGCACGTGGGCCGCCGACAGCGCCGCAATGCTGATGCCGTAGTGGCTCTCGGGCGGGTACAGCGGCTTCTGGTATGCATCGAGGTCGGCGATGAGCTGGATGACGTCGGGTTGGTCGGGGTTTTCAATCGCGATCTGCATCGCTCGATCGTACCGGGCCGGTGGATCGCAAAGCCCGACGCGCGGCGAGGGTTCCATGCAGCGGCCAACAATGGATGCGTCATTCGTCCTGTTCGTTCGTTCATTCGATGAAAGGAGTCATACCTTGGAATACCGTCATCTCGGCAAATCGGGCCTCAAGGTCCCCGTATTGAGTTTCGGCACCGGTACTTTCGGCGGCAAAGGCGAGCTTTTCAGTGCCTGGGGCAGCACCGACGTGGCCGGGGCCCGCAAGCTGATCGACATCTGCCTGGAGGCGGGCGTCAACATGTTCGACAGCGCGGACATCTATTCGGCCGGCGCGGCCGAGTCGGTGCTCGGCGAGGCGATCAAGGGCCGCCCGCGCGACCAGCTGCTGATCTCGACCAAGGCCACCTTTCGCAGCGGCGACGGGCCGAACGAGGTGGGTTCGTCGCGCTACCACCTGGTGCGCGCGGTCGATGGCGCGCTCAAGCGCCTGGGCACCGACTACATCGACCTGTTCCAGCTGCATGGCTTCGACGCGAGCACGCCGATGGAGGAAACGCTCGCCACGCTCGACGACCTGGTGCGCGCAGGCAAGCTGCGCTACATCGGCGTTTCGAACTTCTCGGGCTGGCACCTGATGAAGTCGCTGGCGGTGGCCGAGCGCTATGGCTACGCGCGCTACGTGGCGCACCAGGCCTACTACTCGCTGGTCGGGCGCGACTACGAATGGGAGCTGATGCCGCTCGCGCAGGACCAGGGCGTGGGCGCGGTGGTCTGGAGTCCGCTGGGCTGGGGCCGGCTCACCGGCAAGATCCGCCGCGGCCAGCCGCTGCCGGCCACGAGCCGGCTGCACGTGACGGCCGACATGGGCCCGCCGGTGCCCGACGAACTGCTTTTTCGCGTGGTCGATGCGCTCGAGAAGGTCGGCACCGAGGTCGGCAAGACCGTGCCGCAGGTGGCGCTGAACTGGCTGCTGCAGCGCCCGACCGTGTCGAGCGTGGTGATCGGCGCGCGCGACGAGGCGCAGCTTCGCCAGAACCTGGGCGCCACGGGCTGGAAGCTCACGCCCGCGCAGGTGGCCGAACTCGATGCCGCCAGCGCCACGACGCGGGCGTACCCGTACTGGCACCAGCAGGGGTTCCTGGAGCGCAATCCCAATCCGGTCTAGGCTGGCATCAGCCCAAGCACCCAGCGCTCGAAGTGCTCCAGCGCCCCGGAAGCCGGGCGGCCCTCGGGATACGCGAAGTAGTAGCCCTGGCGCACGTCCAGGTGCCGGTCGATCGGGATCACGAGCTCGCCGGTGCGCAGTTCGCGCTCGATCAGGATGCGCGGCGCCAGGCCCACGCCCATGCCGGCGGCCGCAGCGGCGGTCACCATGGTGAAGAGTTCGTAGCGCGGCCCGCGCGAGGCGTGCACGGTGTAGTCCCAGCCCTGCTGCGCATACCAGTCGCGCCACGCCTGCGTGCGCGTGCCCAGGTGAACGTGGCGGCAACGCCCGAAGGCAGATTCATCCCACGGGCCGTTGGCATCGCGGAAGGCGGGGCTGCAGACCGGAACCATCTCGCCTTCGGAAAAGATCAGCCCGCCCTGGGTGCCGGGCCAGAACTGGTCGCCGAAATAGATGGCCGCGTCGTAGGCGTTCTCCTGGAACGAGAAGGGCTGCGAGCGCGCCGAAAGATTGACGGTGATGTTGGGATGCCGCCGGCTGAAATCGGGCAGCCGCGGAATCAGCCATTGCGTGGCAAAGGTGGGCACCACGGCCACTTCGAGCACAAAGCCCATCTCGTGGCCGGCGCTGATCTCCAGCGTGTCGCGGCGGATCTGGTCGAGATGGCGGCGGATGCGCGCCGCGTATTCGCGCCCGGTGTCGGTGAGCGTGAGGCGCCGCCGCACGCGCGAAAACAGCGCCACGCCCAGCCGCTGTTCGAGCGTGGCCACCTGCCGCCCGACGGCGCTTTGCGTCAGCGCGAGTTCGGCAGCCGCGCGGGTGAAGCTCCCCAGGCGTGCCGAGGCCTCGAAGGCCTGCAAGGCACCCAGGTTGGGAATATCTTTTCTCATCGTTGCTATTCTGCGTGCCGGGCTCGCGCCTTTTCGGTGAACAGCAAGAAAGGAATTTCATGCGTCGTGTGGTGATCATCGGCGGCGGTGCCATCGGCTCCGCCATCGCCTATTTCCTGAACCGGGACCCGCAGGAGGAGCCGTTCGACATTACCGTGGTCGAGCGCGACTTCTCGTACACGCAGGCGTCGTCGGCCTTGTCGGCCAGTTCGATCCGGCAGCAGTTTTCGACCGCCATCAACATCGAGATGTCGCTCTACGGCATCGAGTTCTTTCGCGGCCTTGGCGAAAGCCTGCGGGTCGAAGACAACGTGCCCGACATCGGCCTGGTCGAGCCCGGGTATCTGTACCTGGCGCCGCCGGAGGGCGTCGATGTGCTGCGCGAGAACCATGCGTTGCAGAAGGCGCACGGCGTCGACGTGATCCTGATGGCGCCCGGCGAACTGAAGGCGCGCTTTCCATGGATGTCGGCCGAGGGCATCGCGCTGGCGTCGCTGGGCCTTTCGGGCGAGGGCTGGTACGACGGCTACAGCCTGTTGCAGGCCTTTCGCAAGAAAGCCATTTCGCAGGGGGCGCGCTATGTGCAGGCGCAGGCCACCGGATTGCAGCGCAGCGGCCGGGCGGTGGCGGGCGTCGAACTCGACATTGGCAGCGTGCTCCCCGCCGACGTGGTGGTCAATGCCGCCGGCGCCTGGGCCGCAAAGGTGGCGGGCTGGGCCGGCATCGACCTGCCGGTGCGCGGGCGCCGCCGCATGGT
Source organism: Variovorax paradoxus (assembly GCF_030815975.1). Classification (NCBI taxonomy): domain Bacteria; kingdom Pseudomonadati; phylum Pseudomonadota; class Betaproteobacteria; order Burkholderiales; family Comamonadaceae; genus Variovorax; species Variovorax paradoxus. The sequence continues at coordinate 4,915,305 of NZ_JAUSXL010000002.1, read as the reverse complement.
GTTCAGTTTTTCGTGCCCCGAGACCCTGCCGGGCTGCCCGTTGGTGATCGACACCTCGGGCATCTGGCTGCGCCCCGAGGGCCGTCGGTTCATCTGCGGCTTTGCGCCGCCACAGGACCGGGACCGCGACGATGCGCCGCTCGAAGTCGACTACCGCGTGTTCGACGATTTCATCTGGCCCGCATTGGCCAGGCGCGTGCCCGCCTTCGAGGCTGTTCGCATGACCGGCGCATGGGCCGGCTACTACGAGATGAACCTGTTCGACCACAACGCGATCCTCGGCCTGCATCCGGACTGCGACAACCTGTTCTTCGCCAACGGCTTTTCCGGGCATGGGCTCCAGCAGTGCCCGGCGGCAGGGCGCGGCGTGGCGGAGCTGATCCGGTATGGCGGGTACCGCAGCCTCGACCTGTCGCCGGTGTCCTTCGCGCGGATCCTCGAGAACCGGCCATTGATCGAGAAGAACGTGATCTAGCCTTGGCGCAGGGGGAGGCGTACGATCTTCGCAAGCGAGGGTCACAGCACCATGACTGCACAGGCATTGATCGATACCGCACAGGCGCTGGTCGCCGGCGACAAGGGCTTGCTCGCGATGGACGAGAGCAACGCCACCTGCCACAAGCGCTTCGCGAAACTGGGCATTCCCCAGACCGAGGATGCACGGCGCGACTGGCGCGAACTGATCGTCACCGCGCCGGGCCTGGGCGCCAGCATCAGCGGCGCGATCCTCTTCGACGAAACCATCCGCCAGCGAACGAACTCGGGCGCGTCCTTTGTCTCGGTGCTCGCCAGCGCGGGCATCATCCCCGGCATCAAGGTCGACACCGGCGCGAAGCCGCTGGCGGGCCATCCCGGGGAGACGGTCACCGAAGGGTTGGACGGCCTGCGCGAGCGACTGGCCGAATATGCCGCCATGGGTGCGCGCTTCGCCAAATGGCGCGGCGTCATCACGCCCGGCGCCGGCCTGCCCAGCCGTGCGTGCATCGAGGTCAATGCCCACGCGCTGGCCCGCTATGCAGCCTTGTGCCAGGAGGCCGGACTCGTTCCCATCGTCGAGCCCGAAGTGCTGATGGAGGGCGATCATTCCCTCGCGCGCTGCGCGGAAATTACCGAAGAAACCCTGCATGCGGTGTTCGTCCAACTGCGTCTGCAGGGTGTGCTGCTCGAAGGCATGCTCCTGAAGCCGAACATGGTGCTGCCCGGGCACGATTGCCCGACGCAGGAGAGCGTGGACGAGGTCGCCCACGCCACGCTGTCGTGCCTGCTGCGTGTCGTGCCTGCGGCCGTGCCGGGCATCGCGTTCCTGTCGGGCGGCCAGTCGGCGCAGCTCGCTTCGGCCCGGTTGAACGCCATGAACGCGAAAGCCGGGCCGCGGCTGCCCTGGGCGCTGGCGTTTTCATACTCGCGCGCCGTCCAGCAGCCGGCGCTGGACGCCTGGAAAGGCGACGCCGCCAATGCCGCTGCGGCGCAGAAGGCGCTGGTGCACCGTGCCCGCTGCAACCAGGCCGCGCGCCGCGGTGCCTACGACGCGCTGGCGGACGCGCCGAAGCCAGGCTGAGCTTCAGCCGCCCTTCGCCGCATTCACCAGCACGGGCTTCGAGCGGTAGCTCTCCGGAAACAGCTTCCTCAAGTCTTCGATCTTCGGCAGGTCGTTGAATACGATGTACTCGTTGCCTGGATGGCGGGTGAGGAAGTCCTGGTGATAGGACTCGGCCGCATAAAACGGCTTCGCCATTTCGATGGTGGTCGCCAGTGGCTTGCCGAAGGTCCTGGCCTGGTTCAGCTGCACGATGTATGCCTTCGCGATGTGGGCCTGCTCGGCGTTCTCGGCAAACACGGTGGAGCGGTATTGAGGGCCTGTGTCCGGCCCCTGCCGGTTCAGCTGGGTCGGGTCGTGCGCCACCGAGAAATAGATCTGCAGCAGCTTGCCGTAGCTGATCTGCCGCGGGTCGTAGGTGATGCGCACCGATTCGGCATGGCCGGTGCGGCCTGAACCCACGTCCTCATAGCGCGCCGTCTTCGCTTGGCCGCCGGCATAGCCGGACACGGCGTTGTTCACGCCCCTGACGCGCTGGAACACGCCTTGCACGCCCCAGAAGCAACCGCCGGCGAACACGGCGACGTCGTATTTCGTGGTGGGCGAGGCCGGCAGGTCGGCCGCTGGCGCCGGCACGCGCCGGGCCGGCTCTGCGGACGAAGGTGCGGCATGCCAGGCCAGCGCCGCGGCAGCGAGCATGCCGGCGGTGAGTGCGGGGAATCTCATGTGCTGTCCTTGAAGGAGCCTTGGGTGCCTGGCCAATGGGAGCGACATTGCCGCTGATTCCAGCGGCCGTCAATGTTCGGGGCCGACGTGCCGGTTCAGCCGTTCGATGAGTCCTGGCAGGTCGAAGCCCTGCGCGCCCACCGACTTGGGCAGCGCATGGAAGAGGCGCGGCATCAGGTAGAGCAGCACGAAGCGATCGTCCTGGCGCCACTTGAGCACGTTCGCCCAGACGATCCGGCTCTCGCCGTGCGGGGCGCGAAGGCGCAGTGCGTCGTCGAGCAGCTCCGCCGAAAACTCTTCCCGGATCGCCTTGTACTTGCGGTAGTGCCGGCGGGCCGTCATCGGCATGAGCACGAAGCGCATGGCCAGCAGAACGCTCGCGCCGCCGACCAGCCCGCCCAGTGCGCTCGCCTGGACCTGCCGCGTGCCGAAGACCGCCGCCAGCACGAGCAGCACGGCAGCGGCGGCCAGGATCCATTGCGCCAGGCGCGGCAACCGCGCGTAGAGCTTCATGGCATCGACGTAGTCGTCTTCGGAGATCTTGAATGTCGCGGGCATCGTGCAGCGCTCGTGGGTTGCCTATGGGTGGAGGCGATGCTACAGCGCGGCCGCCGACCGCCTGCCGATCCACATGCCGGTCACGCGGTTCACGGCGGGCAGGGGCGTGCGGCCGCCGCGCCCGGACGCGTCGCCTTGCTGGTGCTGCTTTCATCCACCGCGCCGAGCGGGCGCGTGAATGTGCAGCCATAGGCCGGGTCGGCCACCGTGGCCGCGGTGATCACGTCGTCGCCGGCCGGCTTCACGCCGTCGCGCTCCCACTTGACCATCGCGTCGAAGGCTTCGACCTGCTCGGCGATCGTGAAGTCGCAATGCGAGATGCCGCGCACCGCGCGCTGCACCAGCCAGCCGCTGTTGCCCTTGACCGCCACGCGCTGGTTGTAGATCTGCTCCATGCTGAAGGGCACGTAGAGGTCGCCCAGCGTGTGCAGCGTGACCACCGGAATCTTGAACTCGCCATTCGCCTTGGGGATCCAGCGCAGGCCATCGGTGCGCAGGCGGTTGGCGTCGGCCGCCGCGCTGAGCTTGAGCGTTGCGGCGTTCAGTGCCGTGGTTCCCGGCACGTCGCCGTCGATGGTGTAGGTGAAGCGGTTGGTGTCGAGCGTGCTCCTGTTCAGGATGCCGTTGACCGTGCCGTCGCTGCCGAACACGCCCCACACCGCCGCGAACGAGCCGCCCTGCGTGAAGCCGAGGTCGAACATGGGCCGCTCGCCGCCCGTGAGGTTCTTCACCACCGAGCCGAACTTCAGGCCGGTGGCCGTGGGCGTGCCCGGGAAGGCGGTGTACAGCGTGCCCGTGACCTGCGCCTTGATGTCCGACCAGTTCACGGTCGGGTACTTCGGTAGTCCCGCGAGCGCCTGCGCGGCAACCTGCGCGCCAGCGAAGTAGTCGAACAGCTCGGTGTCGCCCGTCACGCCGCACATCGGCACCGCGCCGTGGTACTTCACCTTGTGGTTGGCGGTGGCGTAGGCCTCGTCCTCGATGGCCGCCGCCGTGATGTGGCCGCCCATCGAATGGCCCGTGATGTAGATCTTCGATGGCGCCGCGAGCTCGCGGCCGCTGGCCTTGGCGACGGCGTTGAACTGCAGGGCCAGCGCGTTGGTGTCTTCCACGCCTGCGCGCACGTCGTAGAAATTCTTGCTGTAGCTCGATGCGGCCCAGGCGTAGCCGTTCTGGATCAGGAAGCGGCGGATGGAAGGGTTGTTCACGACCAGCAGGTTGCTCTCGCCGGCATAGCCGTGGGCGTACATCACGAGCTTGCCGTTCCAGTTGGCGGGCACCTCGATGCGGTACTGCGCGCCGCCGAGCATGCCGGCCCAACGGCTGGTGGTGGTGTTGTCGATGGTGTCGCCCGCATCGGCCGCGAGCGCTGCGAAGGTGGTGGCCGCCGGGTCGGCGGGTGCGAAGGAATTGCGGCTGTCCTGCAGGCGCGTCTCTTCGGGCGGCGCAGGGGGAGGAGGAGGCGGCGCCGGCGGCGCGGGTGCCGGAGCCGGCGCCAGTGGCGTGAAGGCAAAACCGTTGCCTCCGCCCCCGCCGCAGGATGCGACGGCAAGGCTGGCTGCAAGGGCAAGAAATGTCAGGCGCGTGGAATGCATGGGATGTCTCTCTCCGTTCTTGTGTTGTTGGGAAGAAGCCCGGCGCAGCGCAGCCTGGCCGGCCCGTAGAGAACGACCGTGCTATTTCACTGAACCGGCGGCGGAGCGTAGGAGCGTTGCCGGGCGCGTCGGCCCGGGCTTTCCCGTAGCTGCTATCTCCTGCGCGACACCTGGGTGCGGCGCATCAGTCCTTGCGGCGCGTCACCACCACCGTGGCTTCGAGGCCCTCGTAGGCCTCGGCATCGCCATACCAGCTGCCCGAGATCGGCGCGGCCTGCGCCGGGTCGCGCGTGACGCCGACGCGGATCAGCTGGCCGCTGCCCATGAGGTTGTTGGTCGGGTCGAAGGCGAGCCAGCCGATGCCCGGCAGGTAGGCCTGCAGCCAGGCGTGCGTGGTGCCGGCGCCGGTCATCGATTCGCCGGGTGCCTGGGCCGCGCGGTCGAGCGCGGCGTCGTACAGGTAGCCCGAGACGAAGCGCGTGGCGATGCCCAGGCGCCGCGCGGCTTCCATCATCAGCAGCGCGTAGTCGCGGCAGCTGCCGCTGCCGAGCGCCAGCGTCTGCAGCGGCGTCTGCGTGCCTTCTTCGTCGCGCGCCCGGTATTCGAGGCTCTGGCCGATGTGCGCGTTCATGCGCGCGAGCACTTCGCGCGTGCTGTTGGGCTGGTCGGTGTGCAGGAACTGGTGGGCCCAGCGGATCAGCGTGCCGCTGGCATCGTCGTCGTGGTGCGGACGCAGGTAGTGCTCGAGATCGAGGCGCTCCTGCACCGAATAGGCGAAGGGCAGAAACTCGGCGGCCGGATCGAGCGCGAGCTGGTCCTGCTGCGCCGGCACGTGCTCGATGGTGAAGGAGCACACGATGCGCAGCTCGGTGGCCTCGCCCATGGGCTGCACCAGCGCGACCGAGTTCGAATGCGGGTCCTGGATCAGCCGCGTGAACGACTGGGGGCTCACCTGCAGGTCGGTGGCCAGCACACGCAGGTCATGGCTGTCGCGCGGGCGGAACATCACCCGGTGCAGGCCAAAGGTGACCGGCTTTTTGTAGCGGTAGACGGTGGTGTGGATGATGTCGTATTGGATGGCCATGCGATGCATTCTCGGGCCTTGGCGGGCTGGCGCCTACGCCTGGGTGCGCTGCGTTGCGAGCGCCTTGGCCAGGTTGGCGGGCAACGGCAGCGGCTCGCCGTGCCATTGCGCGGCCAGCAGCTCCGCGCACAGGGCCGCGAAGCTCAGGCCGCGCGAGCCCAGCGCGGTGCACGCCCAGAGGCTGGACGCACCGACCGCATCGGCATCGAGCGGACCGACCAGCGGCCGGCGGTCGCCCGACGCGCAGCGCACGCCGACCCAGGCGTGGGCCTCGCCGCGGTCGAAACTCGCGGCCAGTGCGGCGGCTGCGCCGGGGTGCAGGCGCTGCAGGCGCTCGCGGTTGGCGGCGGCATCGGCGTCGTTCGGTTCGAGCTCGGTGCTGTCGCGGTCGAAGGTGGCGCCGGCCAGCCAGAGGTGGCTGCCATCATCGGCCGGGACATGCGCGATCAGGTGGCCGTCACCATTGATGGGGGCCGCCGGAAGCCCGGGATCGGCCGTCATGGAACCCCACATGACCTGGCCGCGCACGGGCTGCAGCGGAAGCCCCGGAGCGAAGCGGCCAGACTCGAAGCCCGCGGCGACCACCACGCGCTCCGCCTCGGCCAGCAGCCGGTCCGCTGCATCGAACAGCTGCCATGCGCCGGCACTGCGCGCCATGCGTGCCATCCGCGCGCTGCCGCGGAATTCGATGCCCGGCCCGCGCAGCCAGGCGGTGATCAGCCGTTGCGGGCGAACCCAGCCCGCGCGCGCATGCCAGAGGGCGGGCGCATCGGCCGGCAAGCCGGCTTGCGCCAGCTGCGCGGCGCTTGCAGGCCACGATTCATTGGGGCCGCCATCGCTCCACCCGGCGGGAACGCGCGTGTCGCCGTCGGGCCGGCGCTCCAGCACGCCGCTGGCGCGCCAGTCGCGGCCTTGCTCCAGCAGGCGTTGCAGTTCGTGCCAGGTCGCGCGAATACCGGCGCGCGTGAGCCGCGACAGCAGGGCGTCGTCGGGCGAGACGTGCGGCGCCATCACGCCGACCGGCAGGCCGGAAGCGCCGGCGGCCGGGCGGTCGGCCGCATCGAGCACCATGACCTGCCATCCGCGGCGCGCCAGGCTGGCGGCCACCGCCGCGCCGGCCAGCCCGGCGCCGATCACGGCGCAGCGGCCCGGGGTTTCGATCCGCTCCGGCGCGGGGCCGCGGCGCCGAACCGTCCAGGCCGGCGCGAACACGCCGTTCAGGCAGTCGCGCTTGGGCGGCAGGCCCTGGCGCCTTTGGAGCTGGAAGCCGTTCTGCGAGAGCGCATCGCGCACCGCACGGGCATAGGTCCAGGTGGCCAGGCCGGTGCCCTGGCGCGCAAAGCGCGACACGGCCTTCAGCGTGTCGGGCGACCACATGGCCGGGTTCTGCTGCGGGCTGAAACCGTCGAGAAAGATGCTGTCGGCCTCGAAGCGCTGCGCGCGCAGCATTGGCTGCACGTCGCCGATGCACAGCGTGAGCAGCACGCGGCCCGCGTCGAAGGCCAGGCGATGAAAGCCCGGCAGCAGCCCGTGCCACTGCGCGGCCAGTTCCCTGGCCAGCGGCATCAGCTCCGGGTAGGCCCCGGCGGCGCGCAGCAGGTCTTCGGGCCCGACCGGATGCGCCTCGATGGCGACGAAGTGCAGCATCCGCGGCCGGTTCGCGTCCGCACGCCACGCTTGCCAGGTTGTCAGGAAATTGAGGCCCAGCCCGAATCCGGTTTCGAGAATCCGCCAATGCGGCCGTCCGGACCAGGCTTCAGGCAGGCCACAGCCGCCCAGGAACACGTGGCGCGACTGCGCCAGCGCCCCGGTTACGGTGTGATAGATGTCGTCGAAGCGCTCGCTGTGCGGCACGCCGTCGGCGCGCCAGGCGACGGGCTCGGCGGCCAAGGCGGGCTCAGTTCGAGGGGGGAGGAGGAGGCACGTAACCCTGGGCCACGTCGGCGCCTTCGCCGAAGAAATGCTTTTCCATCTGGCGGGCAAGGTATTGGCGGGCGCGCAGATCGGCCAGATTCAGCCGGTTTTCGTTGACCAGCATGGTCTGCTGCTTGAGCCAGGCGGCCCAGGCTTCCTTGCTGACGTTTTCCCACAGGCGCTTGCCCAGTTCCCCCGGATAGGGCGGGAAGTCGAGCCCTTCGGCCTCTTTGCCGAGCTTGATGCACTGAACCATGCGTGCCATTTTTGATTGCCTCTGGTGGGGAAAGCGGTTGCTTAGTTGATTTGGCTATTTAGAACTGAGAACTTGGTTGTTCCAGTTTCTATATGTCGTATTCAGAATACGCAGCTTCATTGATATGCCTTTTTGAGCAAGACACCATGAGCCTTCGCCGCGACTTTATCAAGCTTTCCCTGGGTGCCGGCGTGGCCGGTGCCATGGCCCTGACGGCGTTGCCGTCGTTCGCGCAGCAGGGCGCGGCTCCCGTCACGCTGCTGAACGTGTCGTACGACCCGACGCGCGAGCTCTACGTCGACTACAACCGCGCGTTTGCCAAATACTGGAAAGGCAAGACCGGCCAGGACGTGACGATCAAGCAGTCGCACGGCGGTTCGGGCAAGCAGGCCCGCTCGATCATCGACGGCATCGACGCCGACGTCGCCACCCTGGCGCTCGGCGGCGACATCGACGCGCTGGTCACGCACGGCGGGGCCGTCAAGGCCGGCTGGCAGAAGCGCCTGCCGCAAAACTCCGCGCCCTACACCTCGACCATCGTGTTCCTGGTGAAGAAGGGCAACCCCAAGGGCCTGAAGGACTGGGACGACCTCGTCAAGCCCGGCGTGCAGGTGATCACGCCCAACCCCAAGACCTCCGGCGGCGCGCGCTGGAACTACCTGGCCGCCTGGGAATTCGCCAAGCGCAAGTACGGCAGCGACGCCAAGGCCAAGGAATACATCGGCAGCCTGTTCAAGAACGTGCCCGTTCTCGACACCGGCGCGCGCGGCTCGACCATCACCTTCGTGCAGCGCGGCGTGGGCGACGTGCTGCTGGCCTGGGAGAACGAAGCCTTCCTGGCGCTGAAGGAATTCGGCCCCGACAAATTCGAGATCGTGGTGCCGTCGATTTCCATCCTGGCCGAACCCACAGTGGCGGTGGTCGACAAGGTGGTCGACAAGAAGGGCACCCGCGCGGTGGCCGAGGAATACCTCAAGTACCTGTATTCGGACGAAGGCCAGGACATTGCGGGCCGCAACTTCTACCGCCCGACCTCGGAGAAGGCCAAGGCCAAGTACGACAAGCAGTTTCCCAAGCTCACGCTGGTGACCATCGACCAGGCCTTCGGCGGCTGGGCGAAGGCGGACAAGGACCACTTCGCGGACGGCGCCTCCTTCGACCAGATCTACACGGCAAAGCAGCGCTGACCCGCCTCGAGCTCCGAAGATCCCGAAAAAAACCGAAAGCCTCCCGTGTCCGTTCTTCTGATTGCCGGCAGCCCTTCGGCGCCATCGCGCTCCACCGCCTTGCTCGAGGCCGTGGGCGAGCGGCTGGCCGGCCGCCATGCGCACATCGAGCGGCTCGCGATCCGCGACCTGCCGGCCCAGGCGCTGCTCCTGGCCGACTGGAACCATCCGGCCATCGAGCGTGCGATTGCGCAGGTGGCGCATGCACGTGTGGTCGTGGTGGCTACGCCGGTCTACAAGGCCGCCTACAGCGGCGTGCTGAAGGTTTTTCTCGATCTGCTGGCGCAGAACGCGCTCAAGGGCAAGACCGTGCTGCCGCTGGCCACCGGCGGCAGCCCGCACCACATGCTCGCGCTCGATTACGCCTTGCGGCCGGTGCTGCATGCGCTTTCGGCGCGCCACATCCTGCCGGGCGTCTACGCGACCGATTCGCAGATCGCGCTGACGCCCGAGAACGCCTACCAGGTGCATGCCGACCTGGCCGAGCGGCTCAACGAGGCCGTCGAGGTGCTCGCGACCGAAGGGCTGAAGCTGCCGGCCACGCATGGCTTCGAGCCGGTGCCTTTCTCCAAGGTGCGATGTAGCGTTTAGCACTGGCTCGCCCCCCAGTCTTCGCGCACTTCGTGTCGCTACGCCAACCCCCTACCGGGGGCAACACCAGCGGCCCGGCGGAGCCGGTTCCGCAGTGTTTCACGAAAAGAGAAAAGACCCTGGCTGCTTTGGGCAGTCGCGGGCACAGCTTTGCCTGAAGTTTTTGCACAAGGAATCACGCATGAACCCCGTTGCCACCGAAGACTCCGCGCTCGACGCGCAGCCCCGCTCCATCTGGAAGGCGCTGCGAGACCTGGCCATCAGCACGATCGTGGTGACCGCCATCGCGCTCATCGTCGGCTTCATCTCGGCCTGAGGCTGCCTCCATTCGCATTCGAAAAGGACGAACTCATGACTTCCATCTCCATTCCGCGCCGCCGCCTGCTGCAGAGCGCCGCTGCCGCCGCCATCGCATTGCCTTCCTTCGCCGCGCTGGCCCAGGCGCCGGCGCGCCAGCTGCGCATCGGCAACCAGAAAGGTTCGCTCAGCATCCTCAAGGGCCGCGGCACGCTCGAGAAGCGGCTGGCGCCGCTCGGCGTGGCTGTGAAGTGGACCGAGTTCACCGCCGGTCCGGTGCAGCTCGAAGCACTGAACGTCGGCTCCATCGACTTCGGCGACGTGGGCGAGGCGCCGCCCATCTTCGCGCAGGCCGCCGGTGCGCCGCTGGCCTACGTGGCCACCACACTGCCGCGGCCCCAATCGGAAGCCGTGCTGGTGCCCAGGGGCTCGGCCATCAGGACCGTGGCCGAGCTGAAGGGAAAGAAGGTTGCGCTCAACAAGGGCTCGAACGTCCACTACTTCATCGCCAAGCTGCTCGAGAAGCACGGCCTTGCCTACGGCGACCTGAACCTCGTCTTCCTGCCGCCGGCCGATGCGCGCGCCGCGTTCGAGAAGGGCTCGGTCGATGCATGGGTGATCTGGGATCCGTTCCTTGCCGCCGCCGAGAAATCGCTCGAAGCCCGCGTCCTGGCCGACGCGACCGGCGTGGTGGGCAACCGCGGCTACTACTTCTCGTCGCTCGGCTATGTGGCAAAGAACGCCGATGTGCTGGCTATCGCGATCGAGGAGATCAACAAGATCGATCTCTGGGGCACCGCCAACAGGAACGAGCTGGCCACCGAGCTGGCCGCCCTCTGGGGTTTGCCGAAGCCGGTGGCCGACCTGTCGGTGGCGCGCGCGGCCTACGGCACCGGCTCCATCACCAGGGCCGTTCTTGCCGAGCAGCAGAAGATCGCCGACACCTTCTTCGACCTGAAGCTGATCCCCCGAAAGATCAACGTGCTCGAGGCCGCCGCGGCGGGAATCGCGTGACGCGGGACGCAGTGCGCGATCGCGCCGCCCGCGTGCTCGCCACGACCACGCGCGCCTGGGGCATTCCCGAGCCGCGGCGCACGCAGGCTGCATTGCGGCGCCCGCGCTGCGCGCTGCCCCGCGTGCGCGGCTTCTTCTTTGCCATCTGACGCACCGACGGAAGGACGACATGCAGATATTCTGGTTTCTCCCCACGCACGGCGACAGCCGCTATCTCGGCACCAGCGAAGGCGCGCGGCCGATCGACCTGGCCTACCTGCAGCAGATCGCGGGCGCGGCCGACAGCCTCGGCTACGAAGGCGTGCTGATTCCCACCGGCCGTTCGTGCGAAGACCCGTGGGTGATCGCCTCGAGCCTGATCGGCGCGACGACGAAACTCAAGTTCCTGGTGGCAGTGCGGCCCGGCCTGCACCAGCCCAGCCTGGCCGCGCGCATGGCCGCGACCTTCGATCGCCTCTCGGGCGGCCGCCTGCTGGTGAACCTGGTCACCGGCGGCGACCAGGCCGAGCTCGAAGGCGACGGCGTGTACCTGGACCATGCGGCGCGCTACGAGCAATCGGCCGAGTTCATCCGCATCTGGCGCGAGATTCTTGTGCGCAGCCACAGCGGCCAGGCCTTCGACTACGAAGGCCGGCACCTCCGCGTAAAGGGCGCGAAGCTGCTCTATCCGCCGGTGCAGGAACCCTATCCGCCGATATGGTTCGGCGGCTCGTCGGCCGCCGCGCACGAGCTTGCGGCCGAGCAGGTCGATGCCTACCTCACCTGGGGCGAACCACCCACCGAGGTGGCCAGGAAGATCGCCGACGTGCGCAACCGCGCCGCGCGCAAGGGCCGCACGGTGGAGTTCGGCATCCGGCTGCATGTGATCGTGCGCGAGACGGAAGACGCCGCATGGAAGGCCGCGGAAGAATTGATCAGCCGTGTCGACGACGAGACCGTGATCCGCGCCCAGGCCGCCTTTGCGCGCATGGACTCCGAAGGCCAGCGCCGCATGGCCGCGCTGCATGCGGGCGGTGCCAGGCGCTCGCGCGCCGAGCTGGAGATCTCGCCCAACCTCTGGGCCGGTGTCGGCCTGGTACGCGGCGGCGCGGGCACGGCGCTGGTGGGCGACCCGAAGACCGTGGCGGCGCGCATCGAGGAATACGCGGCGCTCGGCCTCGACAAATTCATTCTCTCGGGCTATCCGCATCTCGAAGAGGCCTACCGCTTCGCCGAACTGGTGTTCCCGCTGCTCTCGCGCAAGGCGCAGGCACGGCTCGCGGGCGGCTCGCTGAGCGGACCGTTCGGCGAAGTCGTTGCCAATCTCGATGCGCCTTCGCGCTTCGCTTCCCAAAGCTAGGAAGGATCTCTCCCATGACGGAACAAGTGCAGGAACTGCCGGCGGTCGCGCCTTCACGAGAAGAAAACGCCGGCGGCGCGCTCAAGGCCTTCGGCGCCAATGTGGCGGGGCGGCTGGTGCCGTGGCTCGTGCCGGTGGGGCTGATCGTCTTCTGGCAGATTGCTTCATCGCTGGGCTGGCTCTCCACGCGGGTGCTGCCGGCACCGGTGGACGTGGTCAAGGCCGCGTGGGCGCTGGCCGTGTCGGGCGAGCTCTGGACGCACGTCAAGGTGAGCGCGGGACGCGCACTGGCGGGGCTTGCGATCGGCGGCGGAACGGGGCTGGTGCTGGGCCTCTTGACAGGTTCGGTGAAGTTCTTCGAGACGCTGCTCGACTCGACCATCCAGATGGTGCGCAACATTCCCGCGCTGGCGCTCATTCCGCTCGTGATCCTGTGGTTCGGCATCGACGAGTCGGCCAAGCTGTTTTTGATCTCGGTGTCGGTGTTCTTTCCGATCTACCTCAACACCTTTCACGGCATCCGCAACGTCGATCCGCAACTGATCGAGATGGGGCGCACCTACGGCCTGTCGCGCTGGCAGCTGTACCGCGAGGTGATCCTGCCCGGTGCGCTGTCGTCCATCCTGGTGGGCCTGCGCTTTTCGCTCGGGCTGATGTGGGTGATCTTGATCGTGGCCGAAACCATCTCGGCGCAGGCCGGCATCGGCTATCTCACGATGAACGCCCGCGAGTTCCTGCAGACCGACATCGTGCTCGTGGGCATCCTGCTGTATGCGCTGCTCGGCAAGCTGGCCGACCTGTTCGCGCGCGGGCTGGAGCAATGGTGGCTGCGCTGGCATCCTGGCTACCAGAAGAAGACGGCGAAGTGAGGTCTTCGTTTCTGGAAAACGGGATGACAAGTCGCTTCTCTATTCGTCGCCGCGTTGTGTTTGACGTGCTGTGTTCAGGGCGCGCTCCCGCCGACGAGGTACCTTGCTCCGCGAATGTCCCCCGGCCTGCGGCCTCCTCCTTTATTTCGCATTCGCGGAGGGGAGTACCCGGTGGCCTGTGCACGCGCCCTGAACAACAGCGCCCCGAAACAAGAACCTATCGGAACGAGAGATTGAAATGAATGCCGTCAAAGACTCCCCCCTCATCGCCGGCGGCGTGCGCCTCGAAGCGCGCGGCCTGCACAAGCGTTATGGCGCGCGCGAGGTACTGCGCAACACCCAGCTCAGCATCGATCCGGGGCAGTTCATCGCCATCGTCGGGCGCAGCGGCTGCGGCAAAAGCACGCTGCTGCGGCTCGTCGCCGGGCTCGAAGAGGCCAACTCCGGCGGGCTCTTCACGGACGGCAAGGCCATTGACGGCCTGCACGACGACACCCGGATCATGTTCCAGGAGGCGCGCCTCCTGCCCTGGCGCCGGGTGCTCGACAACGTGACGCTCGGCTTGCCTAATGACGCCACGGCGCGTGGCAAGGAAGTGCTCGCGCAGGTGGGCCTGGCCGACCGCGAGAACGAATGGCCGGCGCGCCTGTCGGGTGGACAGCGCCAGCGGGTGTCGCTCGCGCGGGCGCTGGTGCATCACCCGCGCCTGCTGCTGCTGGACGAGCCGCTGGGCGCGCTCGACGCGCTCACGCGCATCGAGATGCACCGCCTCATCGAGAACCTCTGGCAGCGCCACCGCTTCACCGCGCTGCTGGTGACGCATGACGTGCAGGAGGCCGTGGCGCTCGCGGACCGCGTGATCCTGATCGAGGACGGGCGCATTGCGCTCGACGAGAACATTGCGCTCGCCAGGCCGCGCTCTCAGGGCGATCCGGCGTTCGCGGCCATCGAGAAACGCATTCTCGACCGCGTGCTGCAGAAGTCGGGGGAGGCCGAGCCCACCGGCACGGACGCCAACTGGCTGCAGCCCTCCGCGCACACGTTGCGCTGGGCGATCTGAACCCGTCGTTCATCCACAGAAAAGAAAAGAGCGACCGCCTTGCCCGTGTCGCCCTTGTTTCTCCTACCCGAACCCTTCCTTCAACCTCAAAGAGAAAGAAACATCATGTCCATCCAAGCCATCAACGTCCGCAACCAGTTCAAGGGCAAAGTCCGCGAGATCATCCGCGGCGACGTCGTCTCCGAAGTCGACGTCGAAACCGCCTGGGGCATCGTGACCTCGGTCATCACTACGCGCTCGGTCGACGAGCTGCAGCTCAAGGTGGGCTCCGACGTGGTCGCGCTCGTGAAGTCGACGGAGGTTTCGATCGCGAAGCTCTGATGGACCCTCGGGCTTGCGAGCAACCCGGCGCCGCGTTGGCGCCGGGGTTTTTCCGGTTGCAGAGCCGGGTTTTCAGTTCTTGGCACATCGGCCGCGGGCTTCTACAGTGTGATGTACAGAACGCCCGGAGAGAAAGCCATGGCCAATTTCGAAGTAGGCGACATCGTTCGCGCGCTGCACGCCGCGCGCGACGAGTGGCGCGACTCCCAGCGCCGCTCGCGCGAGCCCGGCACGCGCGAGTTTCCGTCGCGCGACGCGCTCGCGCAGATCGTCGAGTCGCTCAAGGGCGCGCTCTTTCCGATGCGGCTCGGGCCGCCGGAACTGCGCCATGAGAGCGAGGATTTCTACGTCGGCCACACGCTGAACACCGCCTTGCAGGCGCTGCTGGAGCAGGCGCGGCTGGAGCTCGAATACAACGCCCGCCACGAGCCGCGCCCCTCGAGCGAGATCGACGGCGTTGCCGCCGAGGCCATCCGCCAGTTCGCGAACGCGCTGCCGCAGCTGCGCCGCCTGCTCGACACCGACGTGCTCGCGGCCTACCAGGGCGACCCGGCCGCGCGCAGCGTGGACGAGGTGCTGCTGTGCTACCCGGGCGTGCTCGCGATGATCCACCACCGGCTGGCGCACGAGCTCTACCAGCTCGGGCTGCCGCTCCTGGCACGCATCGTGGCCGAGCTCGCGCATGCGCAGACCGGGATCGACATCCACCCCGGCGCGCAGATCGATGCCGGCTTCTTCATGGACCACGGCACGGGCGTGGTGATCGGCGAGACGGCGGTGATCGGCAAGCGCGTGCGCCTGTACCAGGCCGTGACGCTGGGCGCCAAGCGCTTTCCGACCGATGCCGAAGGCAACCTGCAGAAGGGCCTGCCGCGCCACCCGGTGGTGGAGGACGACGTGGTGATCTATGCCGGCGCCACCATCCTCGGGCGCGTGACGCTGGGCAAGGGCGCGGTCATCGGCGGCAACGTGTGGATCACCGACGACGTGCCTGCGGGCGCGAGCGTGACGCAGGCCAGCCTGCAGAATGCGCCGAAGGCGAACGCGCCATAGGAACGGCACCAAGGGGCAGGCGACTTCGGCCGCGCTATGCTTGGCCGTTGTCAACTATGTAGCTTGCCTTCGCATGTCCTTGCCTCAAGCCACTTCCTCCGCTTCTTCTGCGCCCCCGGCGGTCGACGAGTCCTGCGATGTCCTCGTGATCGGCGGCGGACCCGCGGGCTCCACGATCTCGGCGCTGCTTGCGCAGCAGGGCCGCAAGGTGGTGCTGCTCGAGAAGGCGCACCACCCGCGCTTTCACATCGGCGAATCGCTGCTGCCCGGGAACGTCGAGCTGTTCGACAAGCTCGGCGTGCGCGACCAGGTCGACAGGATCGGCATGCCCAAGTTCGGCATCGAATTCGTCTCGCCCGAGCACGAGCACCGCAGCTATGTGGAATTTGCCGAAGGCATGGACAAGTCGCTCGATTCCGCCTGGCAGGTGCGCCGCTCGGAACTCGACGAACTGCTGTTCCGCAATGCCGCCACGCGCGGCGCGCAGACGCTCGAAGGCTGCAAGGTGCGCGACGTGGCCTTCGATGCCGACGGTGCCACGGTGCAGGCCGAGATGGACGATGGCGCCAGGCGCAGCTGGCGCGCCCGCTTCGTGGTCGATGCCACGGGACGCGACACGCTGCTGGCCAACAAATTCCGCTGCAAGGAAAAGAACCCCGACCACAACAGCACTGCGCTGTTCGGCCACTTCACCAACGCCGAGCGGCTCGAGGGCAAGAAGGAAGGCAACATCAGCATCTGCTGGTTCCCGCACGGCTGGTTCTGGTTCATTCCGCTGGCGGACGGAACCACCAGCGTGGGCGCGGTCTGCTGGCCGTACTACCTGAAGACGCGCGACAAGCCGCTGAAGGACTTCTTCTACGACACCATCGCGCTCTGTCCGGTGCTGGTGGACCGCCTGAAGCACGCCACGCTGGTCGACGACGCGGTGCACGCCACCGGCAACTTCTCGTATTCGAGCACCCACGCGACGGGCGACCGTTACCTGATGCTGGGCGACGCCTTCACCTTCATCGACCCGATGTTCTCGTCGGGCGTGTACCTTGCGATGCACAGCGCCTTCGACGGCGCCGCGCTGGTGGCCACCGCGCTCGACCGGCCGGCCGAACTGGCGCCCGTGCGAAAAAGTTTCGAGGCCATGATGCGCAAGGGACCGCGGGAGTATTCGTGGTTCATCTACCGCGTGACCAACCCGACCATCCGCGACATGTTCATGCACCCGGGCAATCCGTTCCGCGTGAAGGAAGGGCTGATGTCGCTGCTGGCCGGCGACATCTACCGCGGCACGCCGATGTGGCGCGCGCTCGGCATGTTCAAGTTTCTTTACTACTTCATTTCGATCACCCACCTGCGCCGCACGTGGGAGGGATGGAAGCGGCACCGCTTCAACATCCGCGACATGGGTGCATTGAAGGGCGAGACGATCCTCAAGTCGGAGTAGCGCCCCATGGCGCCCACGCCGAGCGCGAGGCGCGCAGTGTGGCCACGGCATGCGCAACGCCCGGGCCGGGACTGCCGAGCACCTCGATGCCGAGGTCTGCCAGTTCGTCCGCCACAGGTGCCATCGAGGCCTGCGCCAGAACCACCACGTCGGCGCCGATGGCGGCACCGCGAATCGCGCTTGCCAGCATCTCGATGTAGCGAGCGGTGTCGCCGGCCTCGAAGTGCGTCCAGGCCTCGGCGACGAAAAGCGTACGCGGCCTGACACCGACGCCGGCCTGCGCGGCGGCCGAAAGAACCAGCGCGGTGGTCGGCTCCAGCGTGCTTTCGAGCGCCGCTGCAATCAGCACGCGCGGGCCGGCGCGCACGGCGCGGTCGGCCATCGCGCGGTCGATGCGCTGGGCCGTGAAGGCGCCGCCCGTGGCGGTTTTTTCGGCGATGCCGCCGATGGTCGAGCAGGTGCACGCCACCACGGCGGCGCCGTCGGATGCGGCCTCGCGCATGGCCTCGTGCACGCGCGCGGCCAGCATCGGGTTGTCGATGCCCGCGGCCCGGGCTTCGTGCAGCAGTTCCTCCACCACAAGATGACGCACCTCCAGATCGGGCGCGATCTCGCGGGTGAGGCGCTCGAAGGTCGGCACATGAACCTGCGCCGTGTGGAGAAAGGCGATGGCGTCGGTCATCGAGAATTCAAGCCGCTTCGCGGGCGCGCCGTGCCTCGTAGGCCTTCAAGTGGACATAGGCCGTGCGCAGCACCGAAGGCACGGGCGAAGGGGCGGCGGGCGCGCGGCCCAGCAGGTCGCCGACGATGTGGTCGGCCTCGACCAGCGCCCCGCGCACGATGTCCTTGTACATGGAGGCCGTCATCGTGGAGCCCGGCGCCGTCATGATGGCGCGGCCGCGTTCGACGGCTGCGGGGCGCGGCGCGAAGCCGTTGTGCGCGGCGATGGCGCAGCATTCGTCGAAGATCGCGAGCGCCACGTCCTGTCCGCCCGCGCTCGCGATGTCGCCGATGGACGCGCGCATCAGGCTCGTGAGGCCCGCCGCCGAGGCGATGAAGACCCACTTCTCCCACATGTCCTGCGAGATGTTCTCGCTCAGCGTGGCATCGAACTTTGCACCGGCGAACTGGGCGGCAATGGCATCGACGCGCGCCGAGCGGCCGCCCGCGCGCTCGCCGAAGGCGAGGCCGTGCATGTCGTTGAGGTGCAGCACGCGGCCTTCGTCGTCCAGCGTGGCGGAGATCATGCACAGGCCGCCCAGCACGCATTCGCCGCCGAAGCGCCCGGCCAGGCGGTCGATGTGCTTCATGCCGTTGAGCAGGGGAAGAATGACCGTGTTCGGGCCGACGGCTGGCGCGAACGAATCCATGGTCGAGTCGAGGTCGTAGGCCTTGCTGCCGACCACGACCACGTCGAAGGGCGCCTTGATGTCTTCGGCCAGCACATGGGGCGGGGAGGGCAGCTGCAGGTTGCCGAACGGGCTCTGAACCACCAGCCCGGTCTTCGCGATCTGCGCCGCGCGCCGCGCTCGCAGCAGAAAGGTCACGTCGCGCCCCGCTTCGAGCAGCCGGCCGCCGAAATAACCACCGAGTGCACCGGCACCCACCATTAGAAATCGCATCGTGAATTGCTCCTGAGCCGAAAGGACTCGGGCGATGATGCCCGTGATTGGGCTGACCTGCTGGGCCTGCCGCAAAGGCGGGCCAGACCGAAGAGCTTTGCTGGAAAAGGTCATGGGTGCTTCGCATAATCGTCCGGTGATTCCTTCCATTCATGCTTTTCCCACCTCAAAGGAGCTTCATCCATGAGCCAGACCCGAATTGCCGTGATCGTCGGCAGCCTTCGCAAGGATTCGTTCAACCAGAAGCTGGCCCTTGCGCTGGCGCACCTCGCGCCGTCGGACTTCACGTTCGAGCATTTGCGCATCGACGATCTGCCTTTGTACAACCAGGACGACGACGGCAACCAGGCGCCTTCGGTGAAGCGGCTCAAGACCGAGATCGCGGCCGCCCAGGGTTTGCTGTTCGTCACGCCCGAATACAACCGTTCGGTTCCCGGCGTGCTGAAGAACGCGATCGACCATGCGTCGCGCCCCTATGGGCAGAGCGCCTGGGCTGGCAAGCCGGCGGGCGTGCTGGGCATTTCGGTAGGCGCCATCGGTACCGCGGTGGCGCAGCAGCATCTGCGCACTGTGCTGGCGTACCTCGATGTCCCCACGCTCGGGCAGCCGGAGGCGTTCCTTCAGGCCAAGGAAGGCCTGTTCGACGACAAGGGCCACATCGGCATTGAAGGCACGAAGAAGTTCCTGCAGGGCTGGATGGACAAGTACGTGGCCTGGGTCAAGAGCCACGCGGCGGCCTGATGTGCCGAACCGCTGTTGAAACCAGCCCATGAAAAATGCCGCCCAGGGGGCGGCATTCTTTTTTCTGGCGAAAACCGGGGCTCAGGCAGCCTGGGCCACGTCCTTCTGGTTGGCGGCTTCGGCCGTTGCCGCCCGGATGTCGGCGCGTGCCGCGGCCAGCGCGGCGGCCTTGGGCGCATCGCCCATGGCAAGGCCTTCGGCACGAACGAAGCGCACGTCGGTGATGCCGAAGAAGCCGAAGATCACTTTCAGGTAGCTCTCCTGGTGTTCCGTCGCCTGGCCGCCTTCGGTGGTCGAGTAGATGCCGCCGCGGCTGGACGCCACGATCACGGTCTTGCCGCCGGCCAGGCCCACGGGGCCCTTGTCGGTGTATTTGAAGGTGCGGCCGATCTGCGCGAGCCGGTCGATCCAGGCCTTGAGCTGGGTCGGCACCGAGAAGTTGTACAGCGGCGCGCCCACCACGATGACATCAGAAGCCAGGAACTGGCTCACGAACTGTTCCGAGAGCGCGTTCTCGCGCTGCTGGGCTTCGGTCGGCTGGGCCTGCACACCGGTCTTGATGCCCAGGGCATCGGCGCCGAAGTGCGACGGGGCGTTGGCGGCGAGGTCGAGGTACTCGACGGTGGTGTCGGGATGCGCGGCTTTCCAGGCCGCCACGATCTCGGCCGTGAGGAGGCGGGAGGTCGAATTGGCACTCAGGATGCTGGAGTCGATGTGGAGCAGCTTCATGGTCGATTGCTTTCGTGTGGAGGCCGGCGCTCAAAGTTGGCCGGCGATGGGGTAATTCTATTTTTGATGCGAGTGGGTGATAAGTAGCCAAATTTTGACTACATCGTTCTATATGCAGGACAATAAGCGCATGCAAGACCCCAACGACATGGTTTTCTTCGCCGAAGTGGCAGAGCGCGGCGGCTTTGCCGCGGCCAGCCGTGCGCTCGGCATTCCCAAGTCGCGCCTGTCGCGCCGCGTGGCGGAGCTGGAGGATCGGCTCGGCGTGCAGCTGATGCAGCGCAGCACGCGGCGGCTGTCGCTCACGCCGGCGGGGGAGATCTTCCTGCGCCACTCGGCCGCCGTGCGGGACGCGGCCCAGGCCGCGACCGAGGCGGTGGCGCAGGTGCATACCGAGCCCTGCGGCACGGTCCGCCTGAGCTGCCCGATCACCATCGCCCACAGCGGGCTCGCGCAGCTGCTGCCGCGTTTCATGGAGCTCTACCCGGCGGTGCGCATCGACCTGCGCGTGATGAACCGTCCGGTGGACCTGATCGAAGAGGGAATCGACATCGCGCTGCGCGTGCGCCCCGCCATCGAGGACAGCACCACGCTCGTGGCCAAGGTGCTGGGCACCAGCCGCGCCGTGCTCGTCGCCCGGCCAGAGCTGCTGCAGCGCCTGGGTCCGGTCCGCACGCCGGACGACCTGGCGCGGCTGCCGACGACGGCCATGTCGGCCAACGGCGAGGGCCGCAGCGAATGGCGGCTCGAGGGCCCGAACGGCGAGATTCACGTGCACGTCCATACGCCGCGCTGCGTGGCGGACGACCTGGCAACGCTGCAGCTGGCCGCGCTCGAAGGCGTGGGCGCGACGCTGTTGCCCGGCTACATGTGCCGCGCCGACGTGGAGGCAGGCCGGCTCGCGCAGGTGCTGCCCGGCTGGGGGCCGGCGCCGGTGATCGCGCACATGGTTTTTCCGCAGCGGCGGGCGCTGGTGCCGGCGGTTCGCCGGCTGATCGATTTCCTGACCGAGCACATGAGCGGGAGCCAATCGGGCATGTATTAGCCGGATCGGCGGCTCCTTATGCGGAAAACGCCATAACCAAACAAGTAGATATTCGTTTGGCATTGAAGCCGCACTTCGCACAATCCCAGGCTCTCATCCACTCAAGGAGCGACCATGGCGACCCTGCGACTCGGCGATACAGCCCCCAATTTCACCCAGGACTCCAGCGACGGCCCCCTCGACTTCTATCAGTGGGCCGGCGATTCATGGGTGGTGTTCTTCTCGCACCCGGCCGATTTCACGCCCGTGTGCACCACCGAGCTCGGCAAGACCGCGGCGCTGTCGGGCGAGTTCGCCAAGCGCGGCGTGAAGCCCATCGCGCTGAGCGTCGACCCGGCCACCCGGCACAAGGAATGGATCGGCGACATCAACGAGACGCAGAACACCACGGTCAATTTCCCGATCATTGCGGACCATGACCGCAAGGTGGCCGACCTGTACGACCTGATCCACCCGAACGCATCGGCCACGGCCACGGTGCGCAGCGTGTTCATCATCGACCCGAAGAAGGTGATCCGCGCGACCATTACTTACCCGGCATCGACCGGCCGCAACTTCGACGAGATCCTGCGCGTGATCGATTCGCTGCAGCTCACCGACAGCCACAAGGTGGCCACGCCCGTGAACTGGAAGGACGGCGACGACGTGGTCATCATCCCGAGCATCCAGGACCCGGCCGAACTCGCCGAGCGCTTCCCCAAGGGCTTCAAGGCCGTGAAGCCTTACCTGCGCATCACGCCGCAGCCCAACAGGTAGGCGGGCAGGGCAGCGCCGTCATGCAGACTTCCGTGATCATCGTGCCCGGCTGGCGCGACTCCGGGCCCGGCCATTGGCAGAGCCTGTGGGAAGAGCGCATTCCGGGCGCGGCGCGGGTGGTGCAGGACGACTGGGCCTCGCCCAAGCGCGAGGCCTGGGTGGACACGCTGGCCAGGCTGGTGCTCGAAAGCCCCGGACCGGTGGTGATTGCCGCGCACAGCCTGGGCTGCATCGCCACGGCGCACCTGCCGCCCGAAGCCGCCGCCCGCATCCGGGGCGCGCTGCTGGTGGCGCCGGCCGATCCGGAGCGCCGGGCCGTGCTGTCGGACTTCGCGCCCGTGCCGTATGCGGCCCTGCCGTACCGCAGCATCGTGGTGGCGAGCAGCAACGACCCGTATTGCCCGATCCGCTTGGCCGGCGCCTATTCACGCGCCTGGGGCAGTGAGTTTGTCCGCATGCAAAATGCGGGGCATATCAACATCGATTCGGGACATGGAGACTGGCCGCTCGGCTTGGCCCTGCTCCAGTCGCTGACCGACGAGCCCGCCGCCTGGCCTGCGGGCCGTGAATTTTCAGAAACCTTGGCAACCTCATGACTTCCAGATTCAAGACCTTCGCCGCCGTGCTCGCGCTGGCGTCTTCGGCACTCGCCGGCAGCAGCGCCTTCGCGCAGGGCACCACGCTGCTGAACGCCTCCTACGACGTGGCGCGCGAGTTCTACAAGGACTACAACGCGGCGTTCGTGGCCAACTACAAGAAGACCACCGGCAAGGACGTGAAGATCGACCAGTCGCACGGCGGCTCCAGCGCCCAGGCGCGCGCCGTGGCCGACGGCCTCGATGCCGACGTGGTGACCATGAACACCTCCACCGACATCGACTTTCTTGCCAATGCCGGCGTGGTCGCGAAGGACTGGAACAAGCAATTCCCCGAGAACGCATCGCCCACCACCTCGACCATGCTGTTCCTGGTGCGCAACGGCAACCCCAAGGGCATCAAGGACTGGGACGACCTGGTCAAGCCCGGCGTGCAGGTCGTGATCGTCAACCCCAAGACCGGCGGCAACGGGCGCTACGCCTACCTGGCGGCCTGGGGCTACGTCAAGAAGAAGGGCGGCACCGACGCCCAGGCGGCCGAGTTCGTTGGCAAGCTGTTCAAGAACGTGCCGGTGCTGGCACGCGGCGGCCGCGACGCGACCACCGCCTTCCTGCAGCGCAACATCGGCGATGCGCTGATCACCTTCGAATCCGAAGTGGTGTCGATCGATCGCGAATTCGGTTCGGGCAAGGTCGACTCGGTCTACCCGTCGATCAGCATCGTGGCCGAGAACCCGGTGGCCGTGGTCGAGCGCAGCACCAAAAAGAAGGGCACCGGCGAACTCGCCAAGGCCTACCTCGACTGGCTCTACTCCGAAGAAGCGCAGGAGATCGCGGCCAGGCATGCGCTGCGCCCGCGCTCGCAGGCCGTGCTCAAGAAGTACGCCACCACCTTCAAGCCGCTGCAGCTGTTCACGGTGCAGGAACTGTTCGGCAGCCTCGGCGAAGCACAGAAGGTGCACTTCAACGACGGCGGCCAGTTCGACAAGCTCTACACCCCTGGCGCAAAGTAAATGAGCGGCGCTGTTTCTTCGGCGCTCCCGTCCGCGGGAGCGCCTTTTGCGCGTGCCAACCGGGCCGGCGGCGCCAGGCGCGTGCTGCCTGGTTTCCACATCACGCTCGGCTTCTCGATCCTCTACCTGAGCCTGATCGTCTTGATTCCACTCTCGGCGCTGGTCTTCAAGACCTTCACGCTGAGCTGGGAGCAGTTCTGGGTGGCCGTGACCGCGCCGCGCGTGATGGCCTCGTACCGGCTCACGTTCGGCGCCTCGCTGATCGCGGCCGTGGTCAACGCCGTGTTCGGCCTGCTCGTGGCCTGGGTGCTGGTGCGCTACAAGTTCCCGGGCAAGCGCATCGTCGACGCGCTGGTCGATCTGCCGTTCGCACTGCCGACGGCGGTGGCCGGCATCTCGCTGACCGCGCTGCTCGCGGGCAACGGCTGGGTCGGGCAACTGCTGGAGCCGCACGGCATCAAGCTGGCGTTCACGCCCGCGGGCATCGTGATTGCGCTGATCTTCATCGGGCTGCCGTTCGTGGTGCGCACGGTGCAGCCGGTGCTCGAAGATGCCGAGAAGGAGCTCGAAGAAGCCGCCACTTCGCTGGGCGCGACGCGGCTGCAGACCTTCACGAAGGTGATCTTTCCGTCGATTGCGCCGGCATTGCTCACCGGCTTTGCGATGGCTTTCGCGCGCGCCATCGGCGAGTACGGCTCGGTGATCTTCATTGCCGGCAACATGCCGATGATCTCGGAGATCACGCCGCTCATCATCATCGGCAAGCTGGAGCAGTACGACTATGCGGGCGCCACCGCAGTCGCGCTGGTGATGTTGGTCATTTCATTCATCCTGCTGCTGGTCATCAACGGCCTTCAGGCCTGGCAGCGCAAGCGCGCAGGAGCATGAGATGAGTGCGCCTTCCAAAATCATTCGCCGCGCGCAGGCCGGCACCACCGAATCGCCCTGGGTGCGCTGGACGCTGATCGGCCTTGCGCTCGCGTTCATGTTCCTGTTCCTCGTGCTGCCCCTGGCCGCCGTGGCCACGGAAGCCTTGCGCAAGGGCCTCGATGCCTATATCGAGGCGCTGAAGGAGCCCGACGCCTGGAGCGCGATCCGCCTCACGCTGATCACGGCCGCCATCGCGGTGCCGCTGAACCTGGTGTTCGGCGTGGCCGCGGCCTGGGCCATCGCCAAGTTCGAGTTCCGCGGCAAGGCCTTCCTGACCACGCTGGTGGACCTGCCGTTCGCGGTGTCGCCGGTGGTGGCGGGCCTGATCTACGTGCTGGTGTTCGGCGCGCAGGGCTGGCTCGGCCCGTGGCTGGCCGAGCACGACATCAAGATCATCTTTGCCGTGCCCGGCATCGTGCTGGCGACCGTGTTCGTGACCTTCCCGTTCATCGCGCGCGAACTCGTGCCGCTGATGCAGGCGCAGGGCACCGACGAAGAGCAGGCCGCCATCGTGCTGGGCGCGACCGGCTGGCAGACCTTCTGGCGCGTGACCCTGCCCAACATCAAGTGGGGCCTGCTGTACGGCGTGATTCTTTGCAATGCGCGCGCCATGGGCGAGTTCGGCGCGGTGTCGGTGGTGTCGGGCCACATCCGCGGCCAGACCAACACCATGCCGCTGCATGTGGAAGTGCTCTACAACGAATACCAGTCGGTGGCGGCCTTTGCCGTGGCCTCGCTGCTCGCCATCCTGGCGCTGGTCACGCTGGTGATCAAGTCGGTTATCGAGTGGCGCCACGAACGCGAGATGAAGGCGATTGCCGAACTGCCGCCCGAGCGGCCCACGGCGGCTTGAAGATTTTTGGGTGGGGGAGAACCCTCACCCCGGCCCTCTCCCCGAGGGGTGAGGGAGTCATCAGAGGAAGACACAGGCAGAGATCCATGAGCATCGAAATCCGCAACATCAGCAAGCAGTTCGGCGACTTCCGGGCGCTGAACAACGTGAACCTCGACGTGGAGTCGGGCGAGCTCGTCGCGCTGCTCGGCCCCTCGGGCTGCGGCAAGACCACGCTGCTGCGCATCATCGCGGGGCTGGAAACGGCCGACACCGGCAGCATTCTCTTTTCGGGCGAAGA
Source organism: Variovorax paradoxus (assembly GCF_030815975.1). Lineage (NCBI taxonomy): Bacteria > Pseudomonadati > Pseudomonadota > Betaproteobacteria > Burkholderiales > Comamonadaceae > Variovorax > Variovorax paradoxus. Next base: position 4,889,859 of record NZ_JAUSXL010000002.1, on the reverse strand, counting down.
CACCACCGACGTGCACGTGCGCGAACGGCAGGTCGGCTTCGTGTTCCAGCACTACGCGCTGTTCCGCCACATGACGGTGTTCGAGAACGTCGCCTTCGGCCTGCGCGTGAAGCCGCGCAAGGAGCGCCCGAGCGACGCGCAGATCAGGCAGAAGGTGACCGATCTGCTCAAGCTGGTGCAGCTCGACTGGCTGGCCGACCGCTATCCTTCGCAGCTCTCGGGCGGCCAGCGGCAGCGCATCGCGTTGGCGCGTGCGCTGGCGGTGGAGCCCAAGGTGCTGCTGCTCGACGAGCCCTTCGGCGCGCTCGACGCGAAGGTGCGCAAGGAGTTGCGCCGCTGGCTGCGCCGGCTGCATGACGAACTGCACGTCACCTCCATCTTCGTCACGCACGACCAGGAAGAGGCGCTCGAGGTGGCCGACCGCGTGGTGGTCATCAACAAGGGCCGCATCGAACAGGTCGGCTCCCCGCAGGAGGTGTGGGACCAGCCCGCGAGCCCGTTCGTCTACGGCTTCCTGGGCGACGTCAACCTGTTCCATGGCCGGGCCGACAACGGCGCGGTGCAGCTGGACGGCATGCGCCTGGATTCGCCCGAACACAGCGGCGCGCGCGACGCCAAGGCGATGGCCTACGTGCGCCCGCACGACCTTACCGTGGAGCGCTACACCGCCGGCGCCACCGGCATCGTGGCCACCTTGTCGCGCGCCATCGTGGTCGGCCCGATCGCACGGCTGGAACTTGAGCCCACCGAAACGAATCCAGATAATCCGGGCTCCGGAACCATCATCGAGGCGCAACTCCCTGCGCAACAGTTCCGTGAACTGGGCCTGCAGGAGGGCGACACCGTCGTCGCCACCCCGCGCAAGGCCCGGGTGTTCGTAGAAGAAGATTGGGTTTCCCCTTGATCGATTGGTACTTCGGCGCGCCGCGCCGCGCGTATGGGCTGATCTGCCTGGCCTGCGTCCTGATGCTGGCCTTCGGGCTCTACCTGCAGCACGTGGTCGGCCTCGAGCCTTGCCCCATGTGCATCGTGCAGCGCTATGCGCTGGTGCTGGTGGCGCTGTTCACCGGCCTGGCCGGCGTGTTCAGGAGCCGTGGCCTGCAGGCAACGGGCGGTGTTCTGGCGCTGGTGTCGGCCATTGGCGGCGCCTACACGGCGGCCTCGCAAAGCTGGCTCCAGTGGAATCCGCCCGAGGTCGTGACCTGCGGGCGCGACCTCTACGGAATGATCGAGACCTTTCCGCTCAAGCGGGCGTTGCCGATGATCTTTCGCGGCGGCGGTGATTGCTCGAAGGTCGACTGGTCGCTGCTCGGCCTGACGCTGGCCAACTGGTCGTTCATTGCCTTCGTGGTGCTGGCGGTTCTGCTGCTCGTGCTGCTGCTTCGCCGGCCCGCGGCGCGCTACAACGGCAGGGTATCGAAGGCCGCATAGGCGGTCGCCAGCCAGGACTTCACGCGCTGGCGCTCCAGCAGGCCGAGCGCGTGGGCCCCCTCGCGGTCGTTCACGGCCTTCCAGAAACTGGTGTTCTGCGCATCGATCTTGCGCATGCTCGCCTCGTGCAGGCGCGGCAGGGTGATCACGCGGGCGCCGTTCGCGGTGGCCTTGGAGAGCGACTGCGACGCCAGCAGCATGCCGAAGTCGCTGCCGCGGCCGTAGTTCTGCACCACGAAGTAGTTGGGCCGGTTGCCGAAGGTGTCGATCAGCGCGCCGAGCAGGTCGGTGGAGTCCTTGCCGTCATCCAGCACATGCCAGAAGTTGACCGCCACGCCCAGCTCGTCGAACACGTCGAACAGGTCCGACTCCTTGATCCAGCGCGACAGCGGCGCCAGCGTCTGGGCCGCAAGGTCGACGATGACGCTCTGCTTCGGGTTGGTCTCGAAGCCGTTCACCACGGTGTCCAGGCCCTCGAAGCTGTCGACCACGATCGGCGAGGCAAAGCCTTCGTAGAAGCGCGTGAACGAGCTGTGCGAGCGGTCGGTGTCGAATCCCGTGAAGGGCTTGCTGTGGTCGATGAAGTACTGCGCCAGCACGCGCGCCGTGACCGACTTGCCGACACCGCCTTTTTCGCCGCCGATGAAATTGATGGAGCTCATGAATTGCTGCTGCCTCGAATGGGTGGAGGAGTGAAGGGCCGGATCATTCTAGGGGCCGCGTTTTTTCTTTTCTCCTACTTGCCGCGCCTCGCCATGCCTTGCAGCAAGGGATGTGCCTGCAAGCGCTGCTGCAGCCGTTTTTTCCACGCGGCAGGCAGCGCCGATGCATCGATCATCGCGGGCCAGTGGCTGCGCGCGAGCCGCGCCGTGTCCGCGATGGCGCGCCGCACCAGCGGCTCGTGCAGCCCGGCCGAGAAGCAGAAGGCGCGCACGCTGGCGGGCGTGAACAGGGCGGTGCGTCTGGGCGCGGCCTCGCCGGGCGCCGCAGGCAACAGGGGCAGGGCATGGCCGTCGACGCCCTGGAGCGCCGCATAGGCCACGATGTCGTAGGCGGGGGCCAGCCGCGGCGCGATGCCGTCGGGGTACAGCACGCCGAAGTTCTTCAGATGCGCGTCGGGGTTGCCGAGCAGGTCGTTCACCGCGAGGCGCCGCACGAGTTCGAGCACCGCTTCTTCGCCGAGCGACGGAAAGGCTCGCATGGCCAGCGCCATGTCGAGGTAGCTGGCGCTGTACTTGTGCATCGGGTCGACCGCGAGCACCTGCGCGAAATCCTCGAAATGGATGCGGCGCGCGCCTTCGCGGTCGAAGCGCGTCACGGCCAGAAAGTCGGGCTCGTCGGGCAGCGCATAGCTGTGCTCGGCCGCAATGGCCGAGAGCGGCGCGAGTTCGGCATGGCAGACCTCGACGCCGGCCGCGCCCGCCAGCTGAAGCGACAGCATTTCCAGCTGCGGCATGTGGGGGCGCCCGGCCACGGGCAGCTTGGCGATCACGCGCGTGCTCGCGCCGGCACGGGTGCGGGCCACGTAGCGCCCGCCCTGCCGGCGCAGGCCGAGCTTGGGCTGCACGCCCGACACCGAGATGCCTTGCGGCATGGGCAGCTCGACCACCGACATCTCGAGTGCATCCTGGTCCTGGGTGATGAGCCGCTGCAAGGTGCCGCGGTCGACCGCAACCGGCCGGGCGCTCACCGCGCCGGGCAGGTCGCCGCCGCAGGCCGCGAGCAGCTCGAAATGGTCGTTCTCGCGGCAGCCGCGCAGTTGCGCGATATGGCTGCGCAGCACGCCTTCGGGCAGCAGGTTCTGGAAGAAGCGCGGCAGCTGCCCGCCTTGCGCGTTGAAGAGCGGGTTCTTGACGTCGCTCCACAGCGCCGCCTGCGCCGAGGGATCGCTGGCCACCATCGAAAGCGAAAGCACCTCGGGCGGCGGCGCGGCCACCAGTTCCGGCTCCGCCACGAAGCGGCACAGGTCCGCGTACTGGAAGAGCTTGCCGAAGCGGCGTGTGCCGAGCGAGATCTCGAGGATCTTGACGTTCATGGCGAACGCTTCCTGGAGCGGGGCTCTGAAGCCGTTGGCGCCGCCGCATGGCCGACGGCGTTGCCGATGCGCGTGGGCACCGGGCGATAGCCGGGATCGGTGTCCGCGCGTTCGCCGAAGCCCTTGGGCGCGAGCTGCAGTTCGAGGCCCAGGGCATCCACCAGCGCCAGCAGCGAGGACATCTGCGGATTCCCCTTCAAACTGAGCGCATTGCGCACCGAGCGCTCCGTCAGGCCGGAGCGCAGCGCGATCTGCGCATTGGTGAGGCCCCCGGCGTCGCGCCGGGCCGTCAGGGCGGCAATGAGTTCCTGCTTGGTCACGGAAACATATTACCGCAAATAGCCATTTGGGAAATATGTTTCCTAAATCCTGGGCGCCCTGGGCGCCTTCTACTTGGGCACCAAGGTGAAGAAAGGCATCACCACGCCCATGACCCAGTTCTGGCCGAAATCGAGTGCCGCGCGCCGGTATTTCTCGTCGGCCTGGGCGGCCAGCAGGTCGAGCCGCGCCACCACCTTGGAGAGTTCGCGGTCGGCCACCAGGTTGCGCCCGCGCTCGCTGATCTCGGTGGCCAGCAGCAGCGGCTGGCCGTCGGGGCCGGTCTTGGAGGCAATCAGCCAGAGCGATATTTCGAAGTTGCGCGCGGCCCGGTAGCTGTTCTCGGCGTTGACGCCGTCGAGCATGGTCTGGTCCCAGGTGTCGCCATTGGCCTGCTTGAGCATCGTGGCCCAGCCGACCACCAGCGCCGCCACGCGGTCTCCCTCGTAGCCCTGCGGCCCGGTGTCGAAGGCGAGGCGGATGGCATCGATGCCGGTGGCGCCGCGCAGTTCGGGCAGCGCGGGGCCGGTCAGCACCGCATCCCAGGCGCGCTGGGCGGCCGCCTCGATGCTGGCGGCCGACTTGCGCCATTCGCGCGGATTGCGCCGGTAGAGCGTGGTCTGCACGCGCCGGATCGATTGCAGGTTGTCGCGCAGCGAAAGGTTGGCGATGCGGTTGGCGCCGGACTGCAGCCATTCCTGGTTGCCATAAGGTGCGGCGCGCTCGGTGGAACGCACGGCCGCGCAGCCGCCAAGGCCCAGCAGGGCGGCCGCGCCCGACAGCAGGCAAGCGCGGCGCGCGGCAAGGGGTGATGAAACCAGGGAATCGCTCATGCCCTGACGTTATCATCCACGGCTGGGGCGGCGGCCTGTCTCGAACGGCAGGTCCGTGCAATTTTCCTTACAAATCAACACCTTGGCATCGTGCCAAGGCAGGCCGACAAGTCGTGCGTCTCAATTCCATCAAGCTTTCGGGCTTCAAGTCGTTCGCCGAACCCACCAACTTCCTGCTGCCGGGCCAACTGGTCGGCGTCGTCGGGCCCAACGGTTGCGGCAAGTCGAACATCATGGATGCGGTGCGCTGGGTGCTGGGCGAGTCGCGCGCGTCGGAGCTGCGCGGCGAGTCGATGCAGGACGTGATCTTCAACGGCACGACCACGCGCAAGCAGGCCAGCCGTTCGAGCGTGGAACTGGTATTCGACAACGCCGACCACCGCGCAGGCGGCCAGTGGAACCAGTTCGGCGAAATTGCGGTGCGGCGCGTGCTCACGCGCGATGGCACCAGCAGCTACTACATCAACAACCAGCCGGTGCGCCGCCGCGACGTGCAGGACGTGTTCCTGGGCACGGGCCTGGGCCCGCGCGCCTACGCCATCATCGGCCAGGGCACGATCAGCCGTATCATCGAATCCAAGCCCGAGGAACTGCGCCTGTTCCTCGAAGAGGCAGCGGGCGTCTCCAAGTACAAGGAGCGCCGGCGTGAAACCGAGAGCCGCCTGGGCGACACGCGCGAGAACCTCACGCGCGTGGAAGACATCCTGCGCGAGCTCAACGCCAACCTCGAAAAGCTGGAAAAGCAGGCCGAGGTGGCCGCGCGCTACAACACGCTGCAGGGCGAGGCCACGAAGAAGCAGCACCAGCTGTGGTTCCTCAAGCGCAGTGAAAGCGATGCCGACCAGGCCAGGATCAAGGCCGATTCGGAAAAGGCCATCAACGACCTCGAATCGCGTACCGCCGACCTGCGCCGCATCGAGTCCGAACTCGAAACCGTGCGCCAGGCCCACTACGCGGCCGGCGACCAGGTCAACCAGGCCCAGGGCAAGCTCTACGAAGCCAGCGCCGAAGTGGGCCGCCTCGAAGGCGAAATCCGCTTCGTGGTCGAAGGCCGCCAGCGCGTGGAGCAGCGGCTCGTTCAACTGCGTGAGCAGATGGGCCAGTGGGGCCGCCGCCGCGAAGAGGCCGAGGCAGAGATCGAAACGCTGGCCGGCGCTGGTGTGGACGCCGAGGAGCAGGCCATCCTGCTGGCCGCGCAGCTCGAAGAACACGACGCGCGCATGCCCGAGCTCGAGGAAGCCGTGCAGCGCGCCCAGGACGAGGCCAACACGCAGCGCACGGCCGTCTCGCAGGTGCAGCAGCAGATCCAGGTGCTGGCCGCCGACCAGCGCAACATCGAAGAACAGAGCCGCCAGCTCACGCAGCGCAGCGAACGCCTGCGCGCCGACCAGAACGCGCTGGCCGCGCCCGACGAAGCGCGCCTGCAATCCCTGCAGGAAGAGCACGCGGCCGCGCAGGAGGCCGCGAGCGAGGCCGACGCCCGGCTGCACGAGCTGCAGGAATCGGTGCCGCAACTCGACGACGAACGCCGCGCCAAGCAGCAGGCCGTCAACACCGAAGGCGCGCGCCATGCCGAACTCTCGGCGCGGCTCGAGGCGCTGCGCGCGCTGCAGGAAAAGGTCAAGACGGACGGCAAGCTGGCGCCCTGGCTTGCCAAGCACGGGCTCGAAGGCATGCAGGGGTTGTGGAGCCGCATCCACATCGAGCAGGGCTGGGAAAGCGCGCTCGAAGCGGCGCTGCGCGAGCGCCTGGGCGCGCTCGAGGTCAGCCGGCTCGACATGGTGCGTGCCTTCGGCAACGATGCGCCGCCTGCCAAGCTCGCGTTCTACAGCCCGCCCGCGGCCGGGGCACCGCAGGACGGCGGCGCACTGCCGCGCCTGTCGAGCCTGCTGCGCCTGAACGATGCGGGCCTGCAGGCCTTGCTGACCGATTGGCTGCACGGCTGCTACACCGCGCAGAGTTTCGAAGAGGCGCTCGCGCAGCGCGGCACGCTGCAGCCGGGCGAAGTCATCTACGTGCAGAACGGCCACGCCGTGTTCTCGCACAGCGTGAACTTCTACGCGCCCGATTCCGAACAGGCCGGCCTCTTGGCGCGCCAGCAGGAAATGGAAAACCTGGAGCGCCAGCTGCGCGCCCAGGCGCTCATCAGCGAAGAAGCGCGCACGGCGCTGGTCCGCGCCGAGGCCGCCTATGCCGATGCCGCGCAGCGCCTCGTCACGGCGCGCCGCGAAGCCGCGGAAACGCAGTCGCGTGCGCATGAACTGCAGGTCGAGACGCTGCGCATGACGCAGCTCGCCGAGCAGACGCGCGCGCGCAGCGAACAGCTGGCCACCGACCTTGCCGAGGTCGACGCACAGCTGGAGGAGCTGCAGGAAAAGCGCATGGCCGCCGAAGGCCGCTTCGAAGAGCTCGACATGCAGCTGGCCGACAGCCAGGAGCGCCATGCGCAGCTCGACGAACGCGTGATCGACGCCGGCCGCGCGCTGGCCGCGAGCCGCGAGCAGCATCGCAGCCTCGAGCGGCAGGCGCAGGAGGCCACCTTCTCGCAGCGCACGCTCGAAGCCCGCCGCGGCGAGCTGAACCGCGCGATCGAAACCGCATCGCAGCAGGTGCTGTCGCTCACCGATGAAGACGAGCGCGCCCGCGCCGAACTCGGCCGCCTGTCCGATGCAGCGGCCCAGGCCGGCCTGCAGGACGCGCTGGCGCTCAAGCTCGAGCGCGAAGCCGCGCTGGGTGCGGCGCGCAGCCAGTACGACGATCTCACGATGAAGCTGCGTGCCAGCGACGAACGCCGGCTGCAGCTCGAGCGCGAACTCGATCCGCTGCGCCAGCGCATCACCGAATTCCAGCTCAAGGAACAGGCCGCGCGGCTGGGCGTGGAGCAATACCAGCAACTGCTCGACGACGCCGGCGCCGACCTCGAAGCCATTGCCCAGTCGATCGAAACCGACAAGGTCCGCCTCGCCGGCCTGCAAGGCGAAATCGACCGCCTGAACCGCGAAGTGGTGGCGCTGGGGGCGGTCAACCTGGCCGCGCTCGACGAGCTCGCCGTGGCCAGCGAGCGCAAGACCTTCCTCGATGCGCAGTCCGCCGACCTGAACGAAGCCATCGGCACGCTCGAAGATGCCATCCGCAAGATCGACGCCGAAACGCGCGACCTGCTGGGCGGCACCTTCAAGATCGTCAACGAGCACTTCAGCCGCATGTTCCCCGAGCTGTTCGGCGGCGGCAACGCGCGCCTGGTGATGACGGGCGACGAAATCCTCGATGCCGGCGTGCAGGTGCTGGCGCAGCCGCCGGGCAAGAAGAACCAGACCATCCACCTGCTCTCGGGCGGCGAGAAGGCGCTCACGGCCATCGCGCTGGTGTTCGCGATCTTCCAGCTCAACCCGGCGCCTTTCTGCCTGCTCGACGAAGTGGACGCGCCGCTGGACGACGCCAACACCGAACGCTATGCCAAACTCGTGACCGCCATGAGCCGCGAAACCCAGTTCCTCTTCATCAGCCACAACAAGATCGCCATGGAAATGGCCGAGCAGCTGATCGGCGTCACCATGCAGGAGCAGGGCGTCTCGCGCATCGTCGCGGTCGACATGGAAGCGGCCGCATCCATGGTCGAAGCTGCTTGAGCCGGGCAGCGCATGAGCAATCTCACTCTCGCCCTGGCCATCCTCGGCGGCCTCGTTCTCGCGGCCGTCGTTGCCTTCAACACCGTGACCTCGCGCCGCAATGCACCGCGGCAGCCCGACGTTGCGGGCAATGACTTGTCCGAAGCGGATCGGCCATCTTCCTCGTCCGACGGCGTGGAGCCGATGCTGCATGTCGATCCGCACCAGATGCCGGGCCATGAACGCCACGAGCCCCTGTTCGATCCCGACCTGCCCGCGCCCGCGGGCAGCGCGGTGCCAACGGCCGAGCGGCGCGGCGGGCTCGATCCGCTCATCGACGTGATCGCACCGGTGTCGCTGGACGGGCTCGCATCGGGCGATGCCGCCATCGCGGCCATGCCGTCCACGCGCCGCGCGGGCAGCAAGCCCGTGGCCATCGAAGGCTTGAACGAGCACACCGGCCAGTGGGAGCCGCCCGTGCCGGGCCAGCGCTACAGCGCGTTCCAGGTGGGCGTGCAGCTGGCCAATCGCACCGGGGCGCTGAACGAAATCGAGTATTCAGAATTCGTCGTCAAGGCCCAGGCCTTTGCCGATGCCGTCAACGGCGCTCTCGAATTTCCCGAGATGCTCGACGAAGTGGCGCGCGCCCGCGAACTCGACCAGTTCGCCAGCGCGCATGACGCCCAGCTGGGTTTCGTGCTGCGCGCGCTGCATGCGGCGTGGAGTCCTGGCTACGTGCAGCAGAATGCGGCGCGGCTGGGTTTCGTGGCCGGCATCATCCCGGGGCGCATGGTGCTGCCGACCAGCGAGGCGGGGCTGCCTCCGATCCTCGGACTTTCGTTCGACACCCAGGCCGCGCTGGCCGACGATCCGGCGCAATCGGCCATCCGCGAGCTCAGCCTGAGCCTGGACGTGCCGCAGGTCGACCGCGCCGAACAGCCGTTCCGCCGCATGCGCGAAGCCGCCGCCACGCTGGCGCGCGAGATGGACGGCGTGGTCACCGACAGCGACGGACAGCTGCTGCGCGAAGACACCATGGACGTGATCGGCGCCGACCTCGAGCAGCTCTACGACACGCTCGAATCGCGCGACCTGGCCGCCGGCTCGCCGCTGGCGCGCCGTCTTTTCAGCTGATCCGATCGTTCGGGAGACACCCATGACCAAGCGCGACGAAGCGGCACGCGAAGCCGCCGCACTGAGCGAACAGCTTCACAAGCACGCCCATCTCTACTACGTGCTCGACGCGCCCGAACTGCCCGACGCCGAGTACGACAGATTGTTCCAGCGGCTGCAAGCGCTGGAAGCCGAATACCCCGAACTGCGCACCCCCGATTCGCCCACGCAGCGCGTCGGCGGCAAGGTGCTCGAAGGCTTTGTGAAGGTGCGCCACAAGGTGCCGATGCTGTCGATTCGCACCGAGACCGACATCACGCCCGGCGGCGCCAGCGCCTTCGATGCCCGCGTGCGCAAGGAACTGGGCCTGGCCGAAGACGGGCCGCAGGTCGAGTACGTCTGCGAACTCAAGTTCGACGGCCTGGCCATGAACCTGCGCTACGAGAACGGCGTGCTGGTGCAGGCCGCGACGCGCGGCGACGGCGAAGTCGGCGAAGAAGTCACGCAGAACATCCGCACGGTGCGCGAGATTCCGCTGCGGCTCAACGGCAAGGCACCGCCCGTGGTCGAGGTGCGCGGCGAGATCTACATGAAGCGCGCCGACTTCGAGGCGCTCAACGAACGCCAGCGCGAAAAGATCGCGGCCGGGCAGAAGAACGAAAAGGTCTTCGTGAACCCGCGCAACGCCGCGGCCGGCGCGGTGCGCCAGCTCGATCCGGCCATTGCGGCGGCACGGCCGCTGAGCTTTTTTGCCTACGGCCTCGGCGAGGTCACGCCGGCCAGCGAAGGCGGGCCGGACTTCCCGACCCAGTTCGAATGGCTGCAGCAGTTCGATGCCTGGGGATTCCCGGTGGCCAGGCAGACTGCCCGTGCGACCGGCGCCATCGAACTGATCGCCTTCCACGAGAATATCGGGCGCCAGCGCGTTGCCTTGCCCTACGACATCGACGGCGTGGTCTACAAGGTCGACAGCATCGAGCTGCAGCGGCGGCTGGGCTTCGTCTCGCGCGAGCCGCGCTGGGCCGTGGCGCACAAGTACCCGGCGCAGGAGCAGATCACCGAAGTGCTCGGCATCGAGGTGCAGGTGGGACGCACCGGCAAGCTCACGCCGGTGGCCAAGCTCGCGCCCGTGTTCGTCGGCGGCGTGACCGTGACCAACGCCACGCTGCACAACGAGGACGAGGCACGCCGCAAGGACGTGCGCGTGGGCGACAAGGTGATCGTGCGGCGTGCCGGCGACGTGATTCCCGAAGTGGTCGGCGTGGTGCCCGAAAGCCTGGCCCGGCCCGACAGCGAGCGCGGGCCGCTGTTCACCATGCCGCACCAGTGCCCGGTGTGCGGATCGGAGGCGCTGCGCGAAGAAGGCGAAGTCGACTACCGCTGCACCGGCGGCCTGTTCTGCGCGGCCCAGCGCAAGGAGGCCATCCTGCACTTTGCGGCGCGGCGCGCGGTCGACATCGACGGGCTCGGCGACAAGCTGGTCGAGCAACTGGTCGATGCCAACCTGATCCGCACCTTGCCCGACCTCTACAGGCTCGAGTTCACCACCCTGGCGGGCCTGGACCGCATGGCCGACAAGTCGGCCAAGAACCTCGTCGATGCGCTCGAGGCCTCGAAGAAGACCACGCTGCCGCGCTTCCTGTTCGGGCTCGGCATCCGGCATGTGGGCGAGAGCACGGCCAAGGACCTGGCCAAGCATTTCGGCAAGCTCGACGCGATCATGGATGCGAGCGAGGAGCACTTGCTCGAGGTCAACGACGTCGGCCCGGTCGTCGCGCAAAGCCTGCGCACCTTCTTCGACCAGCCGCACAACCGCGAAGTGGTCGAGCAGCTGCGCGCATGCGGGCTCACGTGGGAAGAGGGCGAGCCCGCCGCCCGCGCGCCCAAGCCGTTGGCGGGACTGACCTTCGTGATCACCGGCACCCTTCCTACGCTGAGCCGTGACGAGGCGAAGGACAAACTGGAAGCAGCCGGTGCCAAGGTGGCGGGCTCCGTCAGCAAGAAGACCAGCTACCTGGTGGCCGGCGAGGAAGCCGGCAGCAAGCTCGACAAGGCGCGCGAGATCGGGGTGAACGTGATCGACGAGGCGGGTATGCTGGAGATACTCGCCAACGGCGTGCCGGATTGAAGGGGTGAAGGCCCCCGGCGGTGTTCTTACCGCCGGTTACGTGGCTTCACACCAGCGCAGTCAACAGGGCCTACAAGCTGACACGTTGAAGATAGAAGGCTGACAAGGAGTCCCTCATGCAGAAAATTCGTGTTCTCGGTATCAGTGTCGCCATTGGCGGCTTAGCGCTGCTCGGCGGCTGCGTGGCCGTCCCGGGCGACCCTTACTACAGTGGGGGCTATTCGCAGCCGTACTACTCGGATCCGGTGGTGGTGAACCCGGCGCCGGTCTATATCCAGGGCGGCGGCTACTACGACGGCGGGCGCCGCTATTACGACCGCCCCTACTACAACAACAGGCCCTATTACGGACGGCCGGGCTACCCCGCGGTGCGACCGGTGCCTGTGCCCGTGCCGGTGCCTTCACGTCCCGGCTGGGGCGGCGGCGGCGGCGGACGGCCGCCGGCCAATGCCGGCGTATCGCCGCTGCCGCAGTACCGGTCGCAGCCGCCGCGCGGCTCGGAGCGGCTGTGGACCTCACCGGATTCCAAGGGGCAAACCCCTCCATGACCGCGCGGCGGGGCCGCTCGCGATAATCCCCGCCATGGCCATCCGCGAAATCCTCAAGATGGGCGACCCCCGGCTGTTGCGCATTGCGCAGCCGGTGGCTGCCTTCGACACCGACGAACTGCACCTGCTGGTGCGCGACATGTTCGAGACCATGCTGGCAGTCAATGGCGCCGGCCTGGCCGCGCCGCAGATCGGCGTCGACCAGCAGCTCGTGATCTTCGGCACCGATGTCGTCAATCCCCGCTACCCCGACGCGCCGCCCGTGCCCCGCACCGTGCTGCTGAATCCGGTCATCACGCCGATCGGCGACGAAGAAGAAGAGGGCTGGGAAGGCTGCCTCTCGGTGCCGGGGCTGCGCGGCGTGGTGCCGCGCTTCGCGAACATCCGCTACACCGGCTTCGATCCCTACGGCGATCCGATCGACCGCATCGCAAGCGGCTTTCATGCGCGCGTGGTGCAGCATGAAGTCGACCACTTGCTGGGCAAGCTCTATCCGATGCGGGTGCGCGACTTCTCGCGCTTCGGCTACACCGAGGTCCTGTTTCCAGGTCTCGACGCCAACGATGACGATTGAAAAAAAGCCGGCTCCCGGCCGGCCGTAAGAGGTTCAGTTGTACTTGCCGCCCAAGCCGAAGCGGCCGCCGCCGAACAGGCTGATGGCAAGCGCGGAGAACAGGAACATGCCCTGCAGTTCCAGTGCCCAGCCGCCCTGGCCATTGAGCGCGCCCAGGTCCTTCTGATGCGCCAGCCAGATCGCCACCACCATGTTGATCGCGACGATCAGCGCCGCCGGCCGGGTGAACAGCCCCACGATGAGCAACACGGGCGCGATGATCTCGCCGACATAGGCCAGGTAGGCCAATGCCGCAGGCAAGCCATGGGATGCGAGCATGCCGCCGATCCCGTCGACGCCTTTGCCGACCTTCGCGATGCCGTGCAGCAGGATGAGGATGCCGAGTGCAACGCGCAGAACGAGCTTGCCGGTGTCATCGGATTTGGTCATGTGCAGATTTCCTGGTGAAGTTGTTGGAGGGCCGTATGTTAGTGAATGCAGCGGGCAAGAAAAACCCGCGGCCGGGCGCGGATGCGGCATATGCATTCAACTGTTCGTTCCTTGGCAGGGTGGCACGCAGCCTCGTACACTGCCTTTTGCTTTTTGTTGAGGAGAACACACCAATGAAGAATCGATTCCGTCCCGCGCTGGCCGTGGCCGCAGCCGTTGCCGCATTCGCCACCGCCGCTCCCGCCTTGGCGGGCAAGACGCTCGACGCGGTCAAGCAGCGCGGCACCGTGAAGTGCGGCGTGACCAATGGCGTGGCCGGCTTTTCCGCGCCGGATACGCAGGGCAACTGGTCGGGCCTGGACGTCGACACCTGCCGCGCCATTGCCGCGGCCGTGCTGGGCGATCCGAAGAAGGTCGACTTCGTGCCGCTCAATTCGCAGCAGCGCTTCTCGGCCCTGCAGGCCGGCGAGATCGACATCCTCGCGCGCAACACCACCTGGACGCTCACGCGCGACGCGTCGCTGGGCTTCAGCTTCACCACCATCACCTACTACGACGGCCAGGGCTTCCTGGTGCCCAAGAAGCTCAAGGTGACGAGCGCCAAGCAGCTCAAGAACGCCACCATCTGCACGCAGTCGGGCACCACCAACGAGAAGAACGTGTCGGACTACTTCCGCGCGCAGAACATCCCGGTCAAGACCGTGGTGTTCGAAAGCTTCGAGGCCTCGTTCAAGGCCTTCTTCTCGGGCCGCTGCCAGGCCTTCACCACCGACGCGTCGGCGCTGGCGGGCCTGCGCAACAAGGAAGCGCCGAACCCCGACGACTACGTCATCCTGCCCGAACTCATTTCCAAGGAACCGCTCGCGCCGCTGGTGCGCCGTGGCGACGACGAATGGTTCGCCATTGCCAAGTGGGTGCCCAACGCGCTCATCGAGGCCGAGGAGTTCGGCGTCACGCAGGCCAATGCCGACGAGCTCAAGGCCAACAGCAAGGACCCGGCGCAGCAGCGCCTGGTCGGCACCGGTGAAGACCTGGGCAAGCTGCTGGGCCTGGACAAGGACTGGTCGTTCCGCGCCATCAAGGCCGTGGGCAACTACGGCGAGATGTTCGAGCGCAACGTGGGCCCCAAGTCGGTCCTGAAGCTGCCGCGCGGCTCGAACAACCTCTGGAACAAGGGCGGCCTGATCTACGCACCACCCGTTCGATGAGCAGCGGGGCCTCGCGCCGCGGCGCCTGGCTGGCCTGGGTTGTGCAGGCGCTGCTGGTGCTGGCCGTGGTGGCCGGCGCCGCCTGGGTCGTGAACCATGCGCTCGAGGTCTTGCGCTCGCGCGGCGTTCGGTCGGGCTTCGACTTTCTCACCGAGCCCGCGGGCTTTTCCATCAGCGAAGGCTGGCTCGATTTCGATGCCAGCCAGCCGTTCTGGCGCGCCTTCCTGGCGGGCCTGGTCAACACGGTGCGCGCTTCGGTGCCCGCGGCGATTTTTTCGGTCGTGCTCGGCACCTTGATCGGCATCGGCCGGCTCGCGCCGCACGTGCTGCTGCGCGGCATCTGCACCGCGTATGTCGAATTGCTGCGCAACGTGCCGCTGCTCGTGCAGCTGCTGATGCTGGCCTTTGCCATCGCCAACCTGCTGCCCGATCCGACCGAGCCCGTGCGGCTGCTGCCGGGTGTGTGGCTCAGCAAGGGCGGCTTGAGCGTGCCCTGGCCGGCGTCGGGCGAGGGCGGCTGGTGGCCTGCGCACTTCGAATGGCCCGAGAAGGGCGACTTCGGCGTGAGCGGCGGCGCGGCGCTGAGCCCGGAGTACGTGACCATCGTTGCCGGCCTGTCCTTCTATTCGGCAGCGTTCGTGGCCGAGATCGTGCGCGCCGGCATCCTGTCGGTCTCGCAGGGGCAGGTGCTCGCGGGGCAGGCGATGGGCTTTTCGCCGGTGCAGCAGCTGCGCATCGTGATCCTGCCGCAGGCGCTGCGGGTGATCGTGCCTTCGCTCACCAACCAGCTGCTGAGCCTCGTCAAGAATTCATCGCTTGCGGTGGCCGTGGGCTATCCGGAATTGGTGTCGGTGGCCAACACCACCATCGGCTCGAACGGCCGGGCCTTCGAGTGCATCGCCATCATCATGGCGGTCTACCTGTTGCTGTCGCTGCTGATCTCCTTCGGCATGAACCGCTACAACGCGCGCGTCGCGCTCAGGGGCTGGCGATGAGAAACGTCGCCCAGGGTCCGATCGCCTGGCGCAGCGAACTCTGGGGGTCGCCGCTGCGGGCGCTGGCCACCGTGCTGCTGCTCGCGCTGCTGGCGTGGGGTGGCTTTCACGCGGTCGAATGGGGCGTGGTGCATGCGGTGTTCCGGCCCGACGCAGAGGCCTGCCGCGCGGTGCAGCATGGCGCCTGCTGGGGCGTGGTGGCCGAGAAATGGCGGCCGATGCTGTTCGGCCGCTTCCCCTACGAGGAGCAATGGCGGCCGGCCGTTGCGGTGGTTGTGCTGTCGGCCGTGACCGTGCTGAGCGCCTGGCCGCGCAGCTGGCGCTGGTGGCTCGCGCCGCTGTGGGCTGCGGCGCTGCTGTTGTTCGTGCTGCTGATGCGCGGCGGCGTGGCGGGCTTGGCCTTCGTGCCGACCAGCCGCTGGGGCGGACTGCCGCTCACCATCGGCCTGGCGGTGGTGGGCCTGGCGCTGGCCTTTCCGATGGCGCTGCTGCTTGCCCTGGGGCGCCGCTCGGGCTGGCCGGTGGTGCGCACGCTCAGTGCGAGCTACATCGAGCTGGTGCGCGGCGTGCCCCTGATCTCGGTGCTGTTCATGGCCTCGTTCCTGCTGCCGCTGCTGTGGCCGGCGGGCTGGCAACCCGATGTGCTGGTGCGCGTGCTGGCGGGCCTTGCGCTGTTCGTCGCGGCTTACCTGGCCGAGATCATCCGCGGCGGACTGCAGGCCGTGCCGCGCGGCCAGACCGAAGTGGCAATGGCGCTGGGCTTCGGCCGCTGGCCGGTGCAGCGGGACATCGTGCTGCCGCAGGCCCTGCGCCTCGTGGTGCCGGCGCTGACCAACAGCGTGGTCGGCACGCTGAAAGACACCTCGCTGGTCACGGTGGTCGGCCTGTTCGAGCTGACCGGCGCGCTGGGCCTGGCGCTCGGCGGCGACCCGACCTGGCGGCCGTTCTACCTCGAGGGCTACCTGTTCATCGCCGCGGTGTACTGGGTGCTGTGCTTCGGGCTTTCGCGCTACAGCGTGTGGCTGGAGCGGCGGCTGGGAGAGGGTGCGCGCTGAACGCGCCGGCCCTCAGCCCGCCAGCGCCTTGTCCACCAGCAGCTGCGCTTCCTCGAGGATGCGGCCCAGGTGCTCGGCACCGAGAAAGCTCTCGCCGTAGATCTTGTAGATGTTCTCGGTGCCCGATGGCCGCGCCGCGAACCAGCCGTTGGCGGTGACGACCTTCACGCCGCCGATGGCTGCGCCGTTGCCCGGCGCATGGCTCAGCACGGCTTCGATCTTGTCGCCCGCCAGTTCGGTCGAACTGACCTGCTGCGGCGACAGGCTCGACAGTTTCTTTTTCTGCTCGACCGTGGCTGCCGCATCCACGCGGTCGGACACCGGCTGGCCCAGCGCTTTTGTCAGCTCGGCGTAGCGTTCGCCAGGGTCGCGCCCTGTGCGCGCGGCGATCTCGGCCGAGAGCAGGGCGGGCACGATGCCGTCCTTGTCGGTGGTCCATGCCGAGCCGTCGAAGCGCAGGAAGGTCGCGCCCGCGCTTTCTTCGCCGCCGAAGCCCAGCGATCCATCCACCAGGCCATCGACGAACCACTTGAAGCCCACCGGCACCTCGTAGAGCTTGCGGCCGAGCCGGGCCGTGACGCGGTCGATCATCTGGCTGCTGACGACCGTCTTGCCGACGGCCGCTTGCGCCGGCCACTGCGGGCGGTGCGTGTACAGGTAATCGATCATCACCGCGAGGTAGCTGTTCGGCTGCATCAAGCCGGTGCTGTGCGCGACCACGCCGTGGCGGTCGTGGTCCGTGTCGCAGGCAAAGGCGATGCCGAAGCGGTCTTTCAGCGCGATCAGCTTGTGCATCGCGTCGGGCGAGGACGGGTCCATGCGGATGCGGCCGTCCCAGTCGAGCGACATGAAGCGGAAGGTGGGGTCGACCTCCTGGCTGAGCACCTCGAGGCGCTCGAGCTTGTAGCGCTCGGCGATGGCCGGCCAGTAGTGCACGCCGGCGCCGCCCAGCGGGTCGACGCCCAGGTCGATCTCCACGCCGCGGATCGCGTCCATGTCGAGCACCTGCGCGAGGTCTTCGACGTAGGTGTTCAGGTAGTCGTGGCGGTGCGTGGTCGAGGCGCGCAGCGCCTGTGCCAGCGGGATGCGCTTCACGCCTTCGAGTCCGTTCGCCAGCATCTTGTTGGCAGCTGCTTCGACCGCCGAAGTGATGTCGGTGCCCGCGGGGCCGCCGTTGGGTGGGTTGTACTTGAAGCCGCCGCTTTCGGGTGGGTTGTGCGAGGGCGTGATCACGATGCCATCGGCCAGCCCCGCCGTGCGTCCGCGGTTGTAGACCAGGATGGCGTGCGAAACCGCGGGCGTGGGCGTGTACTCGTCGTCCTTCGACAGCATCAGCTCGACGCCGTTGGCCGCCAGCACTTCCACGGCGCTGTTGAAGGCGGGCGTCGAAAGCGCATGCGTGTCGATGCCGAGGAACAGTGGACCATCGATGCCCTTCTGGCGCCGGTAGTCGGCAATGGCCTGGCTCATGGCCAGCACATGCCATTCGTTGAATGCGTTGTCGAAGGAAGAGCCGCGGTGGCCCGAGGTTCCGAAAGCCACGCGCTGCGAAGGCACCGAGGGATCGGGCCGGCCCGTGTAGTAGGCCGAGACGAGGCGCGGGACATTGACGAGCAGGTCCAGCGGTGCGGGCTGGCCTGCGAGGGGATTGGTTTTCTGGCTCATGTCGAGTGTTGCCGTTCGAGTTGAATCAAGTCGGCAACATCATGCCGCAGGATGCGCCTGCGGATGAAACAAGCGGCAAGCGTGCCTCAGTGCCTCAGGAGGCCAGCGCTTCCATCAGCTCGGTCTCGATGGCCAGCTGCGTCTTCTGGCCCTGCAGTTCCGGCCCGCTGATCAGGAAGGTGTCTTCCACGCGCTCGCCCAGCGTGGTGACCTTGGCGAGCTGCAGATTCAGGTGGTGCCGTGCGAGCACGCGCGCCACCGAATACAGCAGCCCGGCGCGGTCGCTGGCCGAGATGTTGAGCAGCCAGCGCTGCGCCTTGTCGTCGGGCAAGAGGCTGATGCGCGGCTTGATCGGAAAGCTGCGCACGCGCCGCGACACGCGGCCCATGCTGGGCGGGGGCAGGGGGCCGGCGGCGGTGAGCGTGTGCGCCAGGCCCGACTCCACCATGCTGATGAGGTCGCGGTAGTGGTCGGGCAGGAACGTGGTCACCACCTGAAACGTGTCCAGCGCGTAGCCGTTGCTCGTGGTGTGTACTTTCGCGTCGAGGATGCTGAACGACGACTGGTCGAAGTAGCCGCAGATGCGCGCGAACAGGTCGGGCTGGTCGGGTGTGTAGACCACCACCTGCAGGCCTTCGCCCACCGGCGAAAGATGCGCCCGCACGATCGGCGGCGCCTTGGGATCGACGGGCATGTTGGGCGGCGGCACGAAGCGCGAGAGCTGCTTGGCATGCCAGGCGATCTCGGTGGCGTCGTGGCGCATGAAGTAGCCGACGTCGAGCGTGGCCCACAGGGCCTTGTGGGCCTCGAAGGGCTGGGCATGCAGGGCAAGCTGCACCAGCGCCTCGCGCTTGCGCGATTCGACCTCGGCATCGGGGTCGGGCATGCGGCCGCCGAGCGCGCGCAGGGTGAAGCGGTACAGGTCTTCGAGCAGCTTGCCCTTCCAGGCATTCCACACGCGCGGCGAAGTGCCGCGGATGTCGGCCACCGTCAGCAGGTAGAGGGCCGTGAGATAGCGCTCGTTGCCCACGCGCCTGGCGAAGGCGCCGATCACCTCGGGGTCGCTCAGGTCCTGCTTCTGCGCGACCTGGCTCATCACCAGGTGCTCTGCAACCAGGAATTCGATCAGCCTGGAGTCTTCGCGCGCGATGCCGTGCTGCTTGCAGAAGCGCTGCACGTCGCGCGCGCCGAGCGTGGAATGGTCGCCGCCGCGGCCCTTGGCAATGTCGTGGAACAGTGCCGCCACGTAAAGGATCCATGGCTTGTCCCAGCCCGCCGCGAGCTGCGAGCAGAACGGGTACTCATGCGCATGCTCGGCAATGAAGAAGCGCCGCACGTTGCGCAGCACCATCAGGATGTGCTGGTCCACCGTGTACACATGGAACAGGTCGTGCTGCATCTGCCCCACGATGCTGCGGAACACCCGCAGGTAGCGCCCCAGCACCGAGGTCTGGTTCATGAGCCGGAACGCATGCGTGATGCCGTAGGGCTGCAGCAGGATGCGCATGAAGGTCTGGTGGTTGACCGGGTCGTTGCGGAACTTGCTGTCCATGACGTGGCGCGCGTTGTAGAGCGCGCGCAGCGTGCGTGCCGACAGGCCCTTCACGCCGATGGTCTTCTGGTAGAGCAGGAAGGTTTCGAGAATGGCGTGCGGCTCGCGCTCGTAGAGGTCGTCGCTCGCAATTTCGATCAGGCCCGCGCGCTCGAAGAAGCGCTCGTTGATCGGCGTGTGCTGCTCGTCCACCGGCTGCAGCCGCTCCGCGATGTTCAGCAGCAGGATCTGGTTGAGCTGCGAAACCGCCTTGGCCGCCCAGTAGTAGCGCCGCATCAGCGCCTCGCTCGACTTGCGTTGCGATTCGCTCTCGTAGCCGAAGCTTGCCGCCACAGCGGTCTGCAGGTCGAACACCAGGCGGTCCTCGCGCCGGTTGGCGATCACGTGCAGGCGCGCGCGGATCAGCGAAAGCAGCGCTTCGTTGCGCTTGATCTGCTGCGCCTCGAAGGAGGTGGCCAGGCCGTTCTTGGCGAGGTCGTCCCATCGGCTGCCGAAGCCGGCGGCCTTGGTCATCCAGAGGATGGTCTGCAGGTCGCGCAGGCCCCCCGGCGATTCCTTGCAGTTGGGCTCGAGCGCATAGGGCGTGTTGTCGAACTTCTGGTGGCGATGGCGCATTTCCTGCGACTTGGCCACGAAGAAGGCCTGCGGATCGATGGCCCGTGCGAAGCGCCTGCGAAACGCCACGAAGAGCTTCTTGTTGCCCGTGATCAACCGCGACTCGAGCAGCGAGGTCTGGACCGTGACGTCCTTCTCGGCCTCGGCCAGGCACTCGTCGACGGTGCGCACGCTGGAGCCGATTTCAAGCCCCGCGTCCCAGCAGTGGCCGATGAAGGCCTCGACGCGGGCCGGATCGATCGCGCCGGCCTCGCCCTCGGGCGGCAGCAGCAGCAGCACGTCGACATCGGAATAGGGGAACAGCTCGCCGCGGCCGAAGCCGCCCACGGCGGCCAGCGCGAGCGAGTCGCCGAAATCGGCTTCGCGCCAGAGCGCGCACAGCGTCTGGTCGGCCAGAGCCGACAGCTGCCGCAGCACCGTGTGCACGCTGCGCGTGGGCGCGCGCGCAAGGCGCAGGGTGTCAAACAGCGCCAGCTTTTTCGCGCGATAGGCTTCGCGCAAGGTGGCGACATCGATCTTGGCTGGTTCGATCACGGCGGTGTCCCTGGCCGTGCGCCGCTCGCGCGGCTCACGTCTTCGTGGAAGTGACGAACGAGGGCAGGGGCGGGCTGCCTTCCGACAGCGTGAGCACCTCGTAGCCCGTTTCGGTGACCAGCACCGTGTGTTCCCACTGCGCCGACAGCGAGTGGTCGCGCGTGACGATGGTCCAGCCGTCGTACTGGCCGCCCTTGAAGTCTTCCTTCACCTCGCGCTTGCCTGCGTTGATCATCGGCTCAATGGTGAAGATCATGCCGGGCTTGAGTTCTTCCAGCGTGCCCGGACGGCCGTAGTGCAGCACCTGCGGCTCTTCGTGGAAGCGCTGGCCCACGCCGTGGCCGCAGAACTCGCGCACCACCGAAAAGCCCTGGCCTTCGGCGAACTTCTGGATCGCATGGCCCACGTCGCCCAGGTGCGCGCCCGGGCGCACCTGCAGGATGCCGTGCCACATGGCTTCGAAGGTGATCGAGCACAGGCGCTTGGCCGCGATGGAAGCGTCGCCGATGATGTACATGCGGCTGTTGTCGCCGAACCAGCCGTCCTTGATGACGGTCACGTCGACGTTCATGATGTCGCCCTTTTTCAGCGGCTTGTCATTGGGAATGCCGTGGCAGACCACGTGGTTGACCGAGGTGCAGAGCGACTTCGGAAAAGGCACGCTGCTGGCGCCCATGTAGCCCACCGTGGCCGAGGTGGTGCCCTGCTTGACCATGTATTCGGCGGCGAGCCGGTCGACGTCGTTGGTCGTGATGCCGGGCTTGATGAGGGGCGTGAGGTAGTCCAGCACCTCGGAAGCCAGGCGGCAGGCGACGCGCATGGCTTCGATGCCTGCGGCGTCTTTGTAGGTAATGCTCATCCCGGAATTATCCCATTCACCCGGCTAAAATTCAGGGCTTACGCGGATGCCCCCAGTCAGCGGGTATCCGCCTCGTTTTCTTGATTCCCAACGTGGCCCTCGAGGCCTCCACTCGACCGTGACGCAGCCCGCACCTCAAGCCCTTCCCGTCGTAACCCTTTTCGAGGGCGGCAGCGCACTCAGCGATTTCCGCGCGCGGCAACTGCTGCCGAAGCTGCAGGCGATCGATGCGCGCATCGAGGGCATCAGCGCCCGTTTCGTGCACCTGGTGGTCACCGATGCGGCGCTCGACGCGGTCGACCATGAGCGCTTCGCCGCGCTCCTGACCTACGGCGAGCCCTTCGAGGCCCCGGCCAAGGCGGGCACCTCGGTGGTCGTCACGCCCCGCCTGGGCACCGTGTCGCCCTGGGCCTCCAAGGCTACCGACATCGCCCACAACTGCGGACTGGCGCTGCGCCGGGTCGAGCGGGTCACGCAATACCACCTGAAGCTCAAGGCCCCGCTGATCGGCAAGGCGCCCGTGCTCGAAGGCGACCTGCTCGCGGCCGTGGCTGGCCCGCTGCACGACCGCATGACCGAATCGGTGCTGGCCACGGTCGCGCAGGCCGCCAGCCTGTTCAGCGAGCTGCCGGCCCAGCCTATGGCGCTGGTCGACGTGCAGGGCGGCGGCCGCGCCGCGCTGGTGGCGGCCAACACGGGCTTCGGCCTGGCGCTGGCCGAGGACGAGATCGACTACCTGGTCGACGCCTTCACCCGGCTCGGGCGCAACCCGAGCGACGTCGAGCTGATGATGTTCGCGCAGGCCAACAGCGAGCACTGCCGCCACAAGATCTTCAATGCCAGCTTCACCATCGACGGCAAGGCCCAGCCGCAAAGCCTGTTCTCGATGATCCGCCACACCGAGAAGCAGAACCCGCAGCACACGGTGATCGCCTATGCGGACAACGCCTCGGTGATGGAAGGCACCACCGTCGAGCGCTTCGTTCCGGCTTCGGATTCGCAGAGCTATCAAAAAGATAGCACACTGAGCCATGTGCTGATGAAGGTCGAGACGCACAACCATCCGACCGCCATTTCGCCATTCCCCGGCGCCTCGACCGGCGCGGGCGGCGAGATCCGCGACGAAGGCGCCACCGGCCGCGGTTCCAGGCC
The DNA here is from genome assembly GCF_030815975.1 of Variovorax paradoxus. Taxonomy (NCBI): domain Bacteria; kingdom Pseudomonadati; phylum Pseudomonadota; class Betaproteobacteria; order Burkholderiales; family Comamonadaceae; genus Variovorax; species Variovorax paradoxus. The sequence goes on along the minus strand of NZ_JAUSXL010000002.1, from coordinate 4,867,207 downwards.
CAAGGCCGGCCTGACGGGCTTCACCGTATCCAAGCTCTGGCCGGAAGAGGGCCACTATGGCAAGCCCGAGCACATCGCCAGCCCGCTGCAGATCATGACCGAGGGCCCGCTGGGCGGTGCCGCGTTCAACAACGAATTCGGCCGGCCCAACCTGCTGGGCTACTTCCGCGAATACGAGCAGACGGTGGCGAGCGACCTCGATACGGTGCAGCGCGGCTACCACAAGCCCATCATGATCGCGGGCGGCCTCGGCAGCATCGACGCCACGCAGACCAAGAAGATCCACTTTCCGGCCGGCTCGCTGCTGATTCAGCTCGGCGGCCCCGGCATGCGCATCGGCATGGGCGGCAGCGCCGCAAGCTCGATGGCCACGGGCGCCAACGCGGCCGAGCTCGATTTCGACTCGGTGCAGCGCGGCAACCCCGAGATCGAGCGCCGTGCGCAAGAGGTCATCAACCACTGCTGGCAGCAGGGCGCGGCCAACCCCATCCTCGCGATCCACGACGTGGGCGCGGGCGGCCTGAGCAATGCCTTCCCCGAGCTGACCAACGACGCCGGCCGCGGCGCGCGCTTCGACCTGCGCGCCGTGCCGCTCGAAGAGTCGGGCATGGCGCCCAAGGAAATCTGGTGCAACGAAAGCCAGGAGCGCTACGTGCTGGCCATCGCGCCCGAATCGCTCGAACAGTTCAAGGCCTTCTGCGAGCGCGAGCGCTGCCCGTTCTCGGTGGTTGGCGTGGCGACTGAAGAACGCCAACTGCTGGTGGCCGACGAAGGCGCCGCCGTGCAGCCCGTCGACATGCCGATGGACGTGCTGCTCGGCAAGCCGCCCAAGATGCACCGCGACGTGAAGACAGTCACCCGGACCTTCAAGCCGCTCGACCTCACGGGCGTGGACCTGCAGAAGGCCGCCATCGACGTGCTCGCGCATCCGACCGTGGCCTCCAAGCGCTTCCTGATCACCATCGGCGACCGCACCGTGGGCGGCCTGAGCCATCGCGACCAGATGGTCGGCCCCTGGCAGGTGCCGGTGGCCGACTGCGCCGTGACGCTGGCCGACTACAAGGGCTTCGCCGGCGAGGCGATGAGCATGGGCGAGCGCACGCCGCTGGCCGCGCTCGATGCGCCGGCCTCGGGCCGCATGGCCGTGGCCGAGGCCGTCACCAACCTGCTGGCCGCGCCGATCGAACTCTCGCGCGTCAAGCTCTCGGCCAACTGGATGGCCGCCTGCGGCGAGCCCGGCGAAGACGCCGCGCTATACGAAACGGTCAAGGCCGTGGGCCTGGAACTGTGCCCGGCGCTGGGCGTATCGATTCCGGTCGGCAAGGATTCGCTGTCGATGCGCACGCAGTGGAAGGACAACGGCGAAGCGAAAAAGGTCACCTCGCCCGTGAGCCTGATCGTGACCGCCTTCGCCACGCTGGCCGACGTGCGCGGCACGCTCACACCGCAGCTCGACGCCACCGAAGCCGACACCACGCTGGTGCTGATCGACCTGGGCCGCGGGCAGCACCGCATGGCCGGCAGCATCCTGGCGCAGACGCTCGGCCAGAGCGGCGACACCGTGCCCGACCTCGACGATCCAGAGCAACTCGTCGCGCTGGTCAATGCCGTGAATGCATTGCGCGCCGGCGGCAAGATCCTGGCCATGCACGACCGCAGCGACGGCGGTTTGTTCGCCACCGTCTGCGAAATGGCCTTTGCCGGCCACGTCGGCGTGGCGCTGAACGTCGACATGCTCGTCACCGAAGGCGACGGCATTTCCGACAGCCGCATGGAAACCGGCGACGCCAAGAACTGGGCGCAGCAGGTCAGCGCGCGGCGCGAGGAGCTCACGCTCAAGGCGCTGTTCAACGAAGAGCTCGGCATGCTGCTGCAGGTGCGCACCGAAGAGCGCAACGAGGTGATGCAGGTGCTGCGCGCCCACGGCCTCAGCGCCCACAGCCACTTCGTCGGAAAGACCCGGCCCGCCAGTTCCACGATGGATGCCGGCAAGGGCAAGCTCGAAGTCTGGCGCGACGCCAAGTCGGTGTTCAGCGCGAGCCTGCACGACCTGCACCAGGTCTGGGATTCGGTCAGCTGGAAGATCGCGCGCGAGCGCGACAATCCCGCCTGCGCCGATGCCGAGCACGCCGCCGCCGGTGAGCCTTCGGACCCCGGCATGCACGTATTCCTCCCTCTCCCTCTGGGAGAGGGCCGGGGTGAGGGCAGCGGCCTCGACGCCCCCGCCATCCTCCAGTCGCGCCCCAAGGTCGCCATCCTGCGCGAACAAGGCGTCAACTCGCATGTCGAGATGGCCTACGCTTTCACCGAAGCCGGCTTCGAGGCTTACGACGTCCACATGACCGACCTGCAGGCGGGCAGGGCGGACCTCGCCAACTTCAAGGGCGTGGTCGCCTGCGGCGGCTTCAGCTACGGCGACACGCTGGGCGCGGGCATCGGTTGGGCGCGCAGCATCACCTTCAACCCGAAGCTCGCCGAGCAGTTCAAGGCCTTCTTCGGCCGCGAAGACACCTTCGGCCTGGGCGTGTGCAACGGCTGCCAGATGTTCGCCGAACTGGCCGACATCATTCCGGGCGCCGAAGCGTGGCCGCGCTTCACCACCAACCAGAGCGAGCGCTTCGAGGCCCGGCTGTCGATGGTCGAAGTGCTCGAATCGCCGAGCCTCTTCTTTGCGGGCATGGCCGGCACGCGCCTGCCGATCGCGGTGGCGCATGGCGAGGGTTATGCCAACTTCAAGCACCGCGGCGACGCCGCCAAGGCCATTGCGGCCATGCGCTTCGTCGACAACCACGGCCAGCCCACCGAGCAGTACCCGTTCAACCCCAACGGCAGCGCGGGCGGCCTGACCTCGGTGACCACGCCCGACGGCCGCTTCACGGCCGTGATGCCGCACCCCGAGCGCGTGTTCCGCAACATCCAGATGAGCTGGACGCCGGGCGACCGCAGCGAACTGAGCCCGTGGATGCGCATCTGGCGCAACGCGCGCCGCTGGGTCGGCTGATCGAAAGGGCCCGGAACGAAAAAGCGGCCCGCGGGCCGCTTTTTTTTTGGCGAAAGGAACGCCCGGGCGCTACTCCGACCTTTGCCTTCGCGCGCAGCTCTTCCTGGTACTTCTGCAGGCGCTGCTGCTGCAGCTGCTGCGTGATCTGCGGCTGCACTTCTTCCAGCTTCGGCAGTTGCGCCTGGCGGATGTCGTCGACGCGGATGATGTGGTAGCCGAACTGCGTCTTGATCGGCGCAGGGGTCGTTTCCCCCTTCTTGAGCTTGATCATCGCTTCCGAGAACTCGGGCACGAAGCTCGCCGGATTGGCCCAGTCGAGATCGCCGCCGTTGGCGCCCGATCCCGGGTCCTTGCTCTGCTTCTTGGCGATGTCCTCGAACTTGGCACCCTTTTTCAGGTCGGCCATGATCTTCTTGGCCTGGTCTTCGGTTTCGACCAGGATGTGGCGCGCCTTGAATTCCTTGCCGCCGTTGGCCGCCACGAACTTGTCGTACTCGGCCTTCACGTCGGCGTCCGAGACGGGGCTGGTCTTGCGGTAGTTCTCGAACAGCGCGCGGATCAGGATGGCCTGGCGGGCGAGTTCGAGCTGGTTCTTGTAGTCGTCGGTGGCGTCCAGGCCCTGCTTCTGCGCTTCCTGCATGAACACTTCGCGCGCGACGATTTCCTCGCGCAGCTGGCCCTGCATTTCCGGCGTGACCGGCCGGCCGGCTGCCGCCAGCTGCTGGGCCAGCACGTCCATGCGCGCCTTGGGCACGGGCTTGCCGTTGACGATGGCTGCGTTCTGCGCCATGGCCGCCAGGGGGATCGCACCGAGCAGCGCTGCGGCCGCAACGGCCTGCAAGAGTTGTTTTTTCATGGAATGAATATCAGGCTGGGGGGAAATGCGCGTGTAGGAAAAGCGCGTGGAAAAAAGCGGAGGAGAGGAGGAGCGAGAAGAAATGGGGCCGGGCCGCCCTGGCCGCATCGGCGGCGTGCCGGCAATCGACGGATTCAGAGCACCTCGATGGCGATGGCGTGCAGACCCTGCGCGATAAAAACCTGGAGGGCATCATACACAAGGCGATGGCGCGCCACGCGGGGCTTCCCTTCGAACAGTGGGGAAGCAATGCGAACCCGGAAATGGCTGCCGCGGCCCTCGGCGTTGGCGCCCGCATGGCCGGCGTGGGCGCCGCTTTCGTCGATCACCTCGAGCGTGGTGGGCTGGAGCGCTTCGCGCAGCGCCGCCTCGAGGTCGCGTGCGGTCGGCAGGGGGAGGGGGTGGCTCACGGCTGCGCTCATGCCGCGGGCTTGTCGTCGCCCTTGAGGTGCGGCGAGATGTAGAGGCCCTGCGCCACCAGGAACACGATCGGGAACACGTAGCCCCAGAGCTTGAAGTTGACCCAGGCCTCGGTGGTGAAGTACGCCGCCACGTAGCCGTTGATGACCGCCATGAAGAGGCAATAGCCGATCCACGCCACGTTCAGGCGGCCCCAGATGCGGTCCGGCAGCTGGAGCTGTGAGCCCAGCAGCATCTTGAGGAAGTTCTTCTTCAGCGCCCAGAGCGCCACCGCCAGCGCAATGGCCATGGCGCCGTAGAGCACCGTGGGCTTCCACTTGATGAAGCGGTCGTCGTGCAGCACCAGGGTGAGCGTGCCGAACAGCAGAATGAGCACCAGGGTGGCCTTCTGCATGGCCTGCAGCTTGCGCTCCATGGCGTAGATGATGCCCATCTGCAGCACGGTGGCGGCCATCAGCACGCCGGTGGCGGTGTAGATGTCGGCCAGCTTGTAGGCGCCGAAGAACAGCAGGATCGGAAAGAAGTCGAGGATCAGTTTCATTTTTTCTTGAAGTCGAGCGAGGCCGAGTTCATGCAGTAGCGCAGGCCGGTTTCGGTGGGGCCGTCGGGGAACACGTGGCCCAGGTGGGCGCCGCAATTGGCGCAGACGTTCTCGGTGCGCACCATGCCGTGCGAACGGTCGACGATGTTCCGGATGGCGCCCGGCACGGCTTCTTCGGAGAAGCTGGGCCAGCCGCAGCCCGCGTCGAACTTGGCGGTCGATTCGAACAGCTTGGCGCCGCAGCAGATGCAGTGGTAGGTGCCGTCATCCCAAACCGCCTCGTACTTGCCCGTGAAGGGCCGTTCGGTGGCCGCATGGCGCGTGACCTCGAAGGCCGCGGGCTCGGCGCCTTTTTCGGCGAGCAGGGCTTTCCATTCGGCGTCGGTTTTCTGTACGGGGGTGGTCATGATGAGCAGCTGATTTCGATCGTGGAGGCCCAATCGGGCGGGAACCCGGCATAGGCATCGGCGCCGGGATGTTCTTCAAATGGGGTTTCGAGCAGGGCCAACAAGGTTGCCACACCCGAGAAGTCCTTCTGGCTTGCCGCTTCGATGGCTTGCTGCCCCAGGTGGTTCCGCAACACGTACTTCGGATTCGATTTGAGCATCAGGGCTGCGGCTTCCGGACGCGGCAGTTCCGCATGGCGCTCTGAAAAGGATAGCAGCCAGGCATCGAAGCCCGCGCGGTCCAGGAACAGGTCGCGTACCGGCTCGGCAGGGCCGCCGGCCATGTGCTGCGAAAGGCGGCGCCAGAAGATCGTGTAGTCGACCCTTTCGGCGGCCAGCAGCTTCAGCACACCCTCGATGAGCGCGCGATCGCCTTCGGCCGGCTCCGCGAGTCCGAGCTTGGCGCGCATGCGGGCTTCGAATTCCCTCGGGAACACGGTCTTGTACGACTCCAGCGCGGCGACCGCGATGTCCTGGTCGCCGATCAGCGGCAGCAGGGCCTGCGCCAGGCAGAACAGGTTCCAGTAGGCCACGTTGGGCTGCTGGTTGAAGGCATAGCGGCCGCTGGTGTCGCTGTGGTTGCAGATGTGGCGCGGATCGAAGCCGTCCAGGAACTGGAACGGCCCGTAGTCGATGGTGAGCCCGAGGATGCTCATGTTGTCGGTGTTCATCACGCCATGGCAGAAGCCCACGGCCTGCCACTGCGCCAGCAGGGCGGCGGTGCGCTCGCTCACGGCTTCCAGGAAGGCCGCGTAGGCGTTGCCGTTGAAGCGATCGGTGGTGCGGCAGGCCGGGTAGTAGCGGTCGATGACGTAGTCGGCCAGCGCGCGCAGTTCGGCGTCGCGCTGGTTGGCCGCAAAGTGCTCGAAGTGGCCGAAGCGGATGAAGCTGGGCGCCACACGGGTCACGACGGCGGCGGATTCGGGCACTTCGCGGTACACGCGGGCGTCGGAGCCCGTGACGCAGAGCGCGCGGGTGGTCGGAATGCCCAGGCCATGCATGGCCTCGCTGCAAAGGAATTCGCGGATGCTGGAGCGCAGCACGGCGCGGCCGTCGGCACCGCGCGAGTAGGGCGTGCGGCCCGCGCCCTTGAGCTGCACTTCGAGGCCGCCCTCGGTTTCGCCGAGCATGATCGCGCGGCCGTCGCCGAGCTGGCCGGCCCAGACGCCGAACTGGTGGCCGCTGTACACCGTGGCGAAGGGCTGCGTGCCGGCGACGGGGAGGTTGCCCGTGAGGGCGGACAGCGTGCTGTCCGATTGCCGCCAATCGGCCGGCAGGCCGAGCATGCGCGCCGCCGCCTCGCTGTGGCCCACCCAGTAGGGATCGGGCAGGGGTGTCGGCCGCAGTTGGGTGAGAAAGGCGGGGCCCAGCGCCCCGAAACCGGGTTTCCAGCGCAATCCCAGGTCCGCGGCGGCGGTGTCTTCGGCAAGCAAGCTCATGCCCGGATTGTCCGGCAGAGCGCGAGACCCCTTGCGGCGCGGGCCATCGGGGATTCGAACCCTCTCAGTGGGCGAGCGCCGGCGTGTCCCAGATCCGCGCCCGGTATTGGGCGGGCGGCAACCCGAACCAGCGCTTGCAGGCGCGGAAGAAGTTGCTGCTGTCGACGAAACCGAGCATGTCGGCCACGTCGGTGAGCGTGTGCCGGTCTTGCGCCAGGTACTGCTGCGCCAGTTCGCGGCGGGTGCGGTCGAGCAGCGACTGGAACGACACCGACTCCTCCTGCAGCCGCCGCTGCAGCGTGCGCTCCGCGAGGCCGAGACCGGCGGCCACGTCCTGCCGGCGCGGTTCCCCGTGCGGCAGCCGCCGTGCGATCTCGGCGCACACCAGGGTGCTGGTGGTGGTCTGGCCCAGCAGGTTCAGCTGGTCGTCCAGCAGATGCTCCTGCATCTCGCCGAGCGCCGGATGGTGGGTGGGCAGCGGCATGGCCATGTCGGCCGCCGACAGCAGCAGGCGGTTGGCCGGCGCGTTGTAGCGGATGGCGCAGCCGAAGGCCTCGCGGTGCAGCCGGTCGTGGGCCGGCGGCGGGTAGATGAACTCCAGGGCCAGCGGCTGCAGCTCGCGCCGCGTGAGCCACTGGCATTGCATGAAGACGGTCAGCAGGGCGTATTCGACGCGCCGGCGCGGAATCGGGAGGCTGCCGCCGGTGTGCTCCATCACCATCCAGCAGCCGCGCGCCTCGGGCTGCATCGAGAAGGCGGTCGCGTCCGAGATCACCGCCATGTAGCGCGTGAGCCGGGTGAGCGCCGCGCCCAGGTCTGCACTGCAGGCCATGGCGTGGCCGACCGTGCCCAGCTTGCTGTGCGTGGCGGCCAGGTCGCGGGCGAGGCCCAGCGTGGGCTTGCCGGCGCGCGCCACCGCGAGTTGCCAGAGCACCGAGACCTCGTCGACCGGCACGCGCGCGTTCTGGCGGTGCAGCGAGTCGGGGTCGAAACCGGCGTCGCGCAGCAGCGAAGGCACGTCGAGCCCTTCGGCCTCGAACATGGAGAGCACGCCTTCGAGCCAGGCGGCCGAGCTGGTCCGAAGCTCCGGCTGCTGCGCGCAGCCGGGCCGGCGTTGCGGTCGGCGCGGGGCGTGCGGCATGGAGGCTCCTGAAGTCATTGATTTGGCGCGCTTGCGATAGCGACGGAAACGGCGTGCGTTCCTAGAATTTTTTACGGGTTCGGCGGGCCGGAGTATGGCCACTGGACACGGAGGCAGGAATTCCGATTAACCCGGTGTGGAGACAAAAAATGAATACGGCACTGAGAGCAGCGGTACAGGCACGGCCAGAGAACCAGGGTGCGGCAAGAACGGCAGCAGCAACGCGGGCGCTGGCCGCGGCGGCCTGCATGGCACTCGTGGCCTGCGGCGGCGGCTCTTCGGGCTCGTCGTTTTCGTTCCTGCCGATCACTCCAACCGCGCCGCCACCACCGGCCCCGCCGCCCCCAGCTGCCGATGGCCCCATGGTGCGCGACACCGTGGCCGGCAAGATCGAAGGCGTGGACGACAGCGCCAACACGGGCACATGGTTCTGGAAGGGCGTTCCTTTCGCCCAGCCGCCGGTCGGCGCGTTGCGCTGGCGCGCTCCGGTGGCGCCCGAGGCGTGGAGCGGCATCCGCCCGGCCATGAAGTTCGGCAATGCCTGCCTGCAGATCGGTCGCCTCTTCGGCCCCGGCGCCAACAACACCTACGACGCCAGCATCGGCGCCATGCTGGGCAAGCCGGTCGGCAGCGAGGACTGCCTGTTCGTCAACATCTGGCGCCCGGCCACGAGCGAGCAGAACCTGCCGGTGCTGCTGTTCGTGCACGGCGGCAGCAATATTTCGGGCTACACGGCCGATCCGCTCTACGACGGCGCCCGGCTGGCGAAGGCCGCCAACGCGGTGGTCATCACCGCCAGCTACCGCCTGGGCATCCTGGGCTTCCTGAACGTGCCGCAGCTGCGCCCGGGCGGCACCGCGGGCGACGACTCGGGCAACTTCGCGCTGCTCGACAACATGGCGGCGCTGCGCTTCATCCGGAACAACGTCGCCAACTTCGGCGGGGATCCGGGCAACGTCACGCTTTCGGGCGAATCGGCCGGCGCCACCAACCTGCTGGCGGTGATGACCTCGCCGATGGCCAGGGGCCTCTTTCACAAGGCCTTCGAGATGAGCGGCGGGATTTCGCTTGCGAGCAACCTGCCGCCGGGGACGCTGCCTACGCTGGTTCCTGCATCGATCTCGCACGCGCAGGGCCAGTCGATCCTGGAGAAACTGCTCGTGGCCGATGGCACCACCGCCGACCCAGCCGCCGCCAAGGCCTATATCGGCACGCGCACGCCGGCGCAGATCGCCGAATACCTGCGCGCCCAGGAGGGTGGCGCGATGCTGGCCACGGTGGTCGCCAACGGCCTGGGCAGCGTTGCGCCCATTCCCGACGGCACGGTGCTGCCTGTCGATCCGATCGGCGCGATCGCCGCCGACAACTACGTCAAGGTGCCGATGCTCGCGGGCAACACGCGCGACGAGGGCAAGCTCTTCGCGTCGCTGCTGGGAACCATCGGCTTCCCGAAGCCGGGCTGGATCGTCACTGATGCCCAGCGCTTCTCGATGATGTTCGACTTCGATCCGGACGCACCTCCCACGCTCACGGCGGCCGACATCATCGATCCGTTCTACCTTCCGGTAGACACGCCCGGCACGGGCTACAACGCGGCGACCGCCGTCATCACGAAGGGGCTCTTCGAGGCCAACCGCGACAACCTGCTCAACACCATGAAGACGCGCCAGCCGAACATCTGGCACTACCGCCTCGACTGGGCGCAGGAGCCCTCGCCGTGGAACGACGTGTACGGGGCTTCGCATGCGTTCGACCTGCCGTTCGTGTTCGGCAACTTCGGCGGCTCGCTGCTCAGCAACGTGATGGGCGGCAAGGCCAACCAGCCGGGCCGGCTCGCCCTGTCCAACGCCGTCATGGCCAGCATCGGCGCCTTCATGCGCAAGGGCGACCCGAACACGCCCGAACTCGGTGCAACCTGGGCGACATGGCCGTCGCAGCTGCGGCTCGACGCCACGCCCTCGGCGGCCGTGGTCACGCCGGTGCAGGCCGTGCCTTGATCAGGTGCACCACTGAGCCGCTCCGTTCAATCCGGCAGTGCGGGTTTGTGTCATTGTGGAAGTTGCCGAAGCTTGCGTGAATCCGTTGTTCGCAAGCTTTCATGAAGTCATTTCTTTGAGGAGTCCATAGATGCTGGGTTTGATGCAAGACCAACCGCTTTTGATCTCGTCGCTGATCGATTTCGCCGAGCGCCACAACGGCGACGGCGAGATCGTCTCGCGCCGGGTCGAGGGCGATATCCACCGCACGACCTGGGGCGGTATTGCATCGCGTGCCCGGCAGGTGGCCAATGCACTGGACGGCGAGCAGCTGCTGTTCAGCGACCGCATCGCCACGCTGGCCTGGAACGGCTATCGGCACCTGGAGCTGTACTACGGCGTGAGCGGCAGCGGCCGCGTGCTGCACACCATCAATCCGCGCCTGCACCCCGACCAGATCGCCTGGATCGCCAACCATGCCGAAGACCAGATCCTGTGCTTCGACCTGAGCTTCCTGCCGCTGGTGCAGGCGGTGCATGCCAAGTGCCCCACGGTCCGGAAATGGATTGCGCTGTGCGATGCCGACAAGCTGCCGGCGGACAGCGGCGTGCCCGGTCTCGTGAGCTACGAAGGCTGGATCGGCGGGCAGCCCACCAGCTACGACTGGCCCACCTTCGACGAGAACTCGGCCTCGAGCATGTGCTACACGAGCGGCACCACGGGCAACCCGAAGGCCGCGCTCTACAGCCACCGCTCGACCATGCTGCATGCCTATGCCGCGGCCCTGCCCGACGTCATGCACCTCTCGGCGCGCGACTCGGTGCTGCCGGTGGTGCCGATGTTCCACGTCAACGCCTGGGGCATTCCGTACTCGGCCGCGCTGGTGGGCTGCAAGATCGTGTTTCCCGGCCCGGCGCTCGACGGCAAGTCGGTGTACGAGCTGATCGAAGCCGAAGGCGTCACCTTCGCGGCCGGCGTGCCCACCGTGTGGCAGATGATGCTCGGCCACATGCAGGCCAACGGCCTGAAGTTCAGCAAGCTGAACCGCACGGTGATCGGCGGCTCGGCCTGCCCGCCGGCCATGATCACGGCGTTCCAGCAGAACTACAACGTCGAGGTGCTGCACGCCTGGGGCATGACCGAGATGAGTCCGCTGGGCACGCTGTGCACGCTCAAGAACAAGCACCTGTCGCTGCCTGCCGATGCGCAGCTGCAGATCCGCATGAAACAGGGCCGCGCCATCTTCGGCGTCGACATGAAGATCGTCGACGGCAACGGCAAGGAACTGCCCTGGGACGGCAAGGCCTACGGCGACCTGCTGGTCAAGGGCCCGTGGATCGTGAAGGAATACTTCAAGGGCGAGGGCGGCGATCCGCTCATCCCCGACGAGCAGGGCCGCGTCTGGTTCCCCACCGGCGACGTCGCCACCATCGACCCCGAGGGCTACCTGCAGATCACCGACCGCAGCAAGGACGTGATCAAGTCCGGCGGCGAGTGGATCAGCTCGATCGAGATCGAGAACATTGCCGTCGCGCACCCGGCCGTCGCCATGGCCGCCTGCATCGGCGTGTACCACCCCAAGTGGGACGAGCGGCCGATCATCGCAGTGGTGAAGAAGCCCAACGCGGAAGTCGCGCGCGAAGAGCTGCTGAAGTTCTACGAGGGCAAGACGGCCAAGTGGCAGATTCCCGACGACGTGGTGTTCGTCGAAGCGATTCCGATCGGCGCCACCGGCAAGATCCTCAAGACCAGGCTGCGCGAACTGCTCAAGGACTACAAGCTGCCCACGTGCTGACGCAGCGCCAAGGCCCCATCGCACTGTCGCGCATGCGATAGGAAGGGCGCTTCGGCGGGCTTTCTTCCGGGCAATCCCTGTGCGGTGGAGAAAAGGCCGCTTGTACGCTGGCATCCCGCCTTTCACTCCGGAGATTCTTCATGCAATTTGCCATCAAGTCAGCAGCCGCCTGTGCCATGTGGGTCGGCATGGCGGCCGCACTCGCCCAGAAGGGCGAGACCGTCAAAGTGGCCTGGCTCGATCCGCTGTCGGGCCTGATGGCGGCGGTAGGAACCAACCAGCTCAAGACCACGCAGTTCCTGGCTGAAGAGTTCAACAAGAAGAATGCCTCGGGCGTGAAGTTCGAGATCATCGCCATCGACAACAAGCTCAGCCCGCAGGAAACCACCGCCGCGCTGCGCTCCGCGCAGGACCAGGGCGCGCGCTACATCCTGCAGGGCAACGGCTCCGGCCCCGCGCTCGCGATCATCGACGCCGTCGAGAAGAACAACGCGCGCAATCCGGGCAAGGAGCTGCTGTACATGAACTACGCGGCCGTCGATCCGGACCTCACCAACAGCAAGTGCAGCTACTGGCATTTCCGCCTCGACGCCGACACCTCCATGAAGATGGAGGCGCTGACCACCTGGATGAAGGACCAGCCCGACATCAAGAAGGTCTACATCCTGGGCCAGAACTACGCGCACGGCGTGCAGGTGTCCAAGTTCGCGAAGGAAGACCTGAAGGCCAAGCGCCCCGACATCCAGATCGTCGGCGACGACCTGCATCCGCTCGCGCAGGTGCGCGACTTCTCGCCCTACGTCGCCAAGATCAAGGCCTCGGGCGCCGACACCGTCATCACCGGCAACTGGGGCTCCGACCTGTCGCTGCTCATCAAGGCGGCCAACGACTCGGGCCTGAACGTCAAGTTCCTGACCTACTATGCGCCGGGCGCCGGCACGCCCACCGCCATGGGCGCCACCTCCGAGGGCAAGGTCTACACCGTGGCCTATGCCCACTACAACATGGGCGGCGAGATCCAGCGGCTTCTCGCCGGCTACAAGAAGAAGATGAACGACGACCTGACGCAGGCCTCCATCTATCACGCGTTCGCGCTGCTCGATACCGCCTTCGCGCAGACCAGGTCGACCGACCCGGTCAAGGTGGCCGCGGCGCTCGAAGGCATGAAGATCAAGAGCTTCAACGGCGAGGTCGAGGTGCGCAAGGCCGACCACCAGCTGCAGCAGGGCCTGTACATCGCGCGCTGGGAAAAGGCCAGCGCCAAGTACCCCTACGACGCCGAGAACACCGGCTACACGAATGTCCCCGTGAAGTACTACGAGTCGTATGTGGCGAGCACGCCCACCACCTGCCAGATGAAGCGCCCCTGAGCATCCATGTGAGCGCGTTTCCTACCCGCCGGTAGCAGCTGCCTACCGGCCGGTAGCAGCTTGGAGAAATGCAGTGTCGCCTGCGCGATAGAAACGGGCCTTTGCGGCCGTCCCCTCCGGGCATTCCCTGAGGGGTGGGCCTGCAAACGCTTGTACTCTCGTGCGGCATTTGAACCGGTTTGACCAGGAGAAATAGATCGTGAAGTTCGCTCTGAAAATCGCTACCGCATCCATCCTTGCAGCGAGCGCCGCCGGCGCCCTGGCCCAGAAGGGCGAAACCGTGAAGATCGCCTGGCTCGATCCGCTGTCGGGCCTGATGGCCGCCGTCGGCACCAACCAGCTCAAGACCTTCCAGTTCCTGGCCGAAGAGTTCAACAAGAAGAACGCGGCCGGCGTGAAGTTCGAGGTCATCGCCATCGACAACAAGTTGAGCCCGCAGGAAACCACCAGCGCGCTGCGCTCGGCCATGGACCAGGGCGCGCGCTACGTGGTGCAGGGCAACGGCTCCGGCCCGGCACTGGCCATCATCGATGCGCTCGAGAAGCACAACGCCCGCAACCCCGGCAAGGAAGTGCTCTACATCAACTACGCGGCCGTGGACCCCGACCTGACCAACAGCAAGTGCAGCTACTGGCACTTCCGGCTCGACGCGGACACCTCCATGAAGATGGAAGCGCTGACGGCCTTCATGAAGGACCAGCCGGAAATCAAGAAGGTCTACCTGCTCAACCAGAACTACTCGCATGGCCAGCAGGTGTCCAAGTTCGCCAAGCAGAACCTCAAGGACAAGCGCCCCGACATCGAGATCGTCGGCGACGACTTGCATCCGCTCGCGCAGGTGCGCGACTTCTCGCCCTACATCGCCAAGATCAAGGCCTCGGGCGCCGATTCGGTCATCACCGGCAACTGGGGCTCCGACCTCGCGCTGCTCATCAAGTCGGCCAACGACTCGGGCCTGAACGTCAAGTTCTACACCTACTACGCCGTGACCAACGGCACGCCCACCGCCATGGGTGCGGCCTCGGACGGCAAGGTGTACCAGGTGGGCTACAGCCACTACAACGCGCCCGGCCCGGTGCAGCCGCTGATGAACGAGTTCAAGAAGAAGTTCAACGACGACATGTACACCACCGACATCTACACGGTGTATGCCATGCTCAGCGAAGCCTTCGTGCGCACCAAGTCGACCGAGCCCGTCAAGGTGGCGGCCGCCATGGAAGGCATGAAGTTCAAAAGCTTCAACGGCGATGTCGAGATGCGCAAGTCGGACCACCAGCTGCAGCAGGGCCTGTGGATCACGCGCTGGCAGAAGGCTGATGCCAAGAACCCCTACAGCCCGGAGAACACCGGCTACACGCTGGCGCCCGTCAAGTTCTACGAGGCCTACGTTGCGAGCACGCCCACGTCGTGCCAGATGAAGCGGCCCAACAATTCGTGATCGCCTGATCGCGCGCCGAGCGGTCCAGGCCCGACTTCAACACTCGGGCCTTTTTTCTTTTTTTACCTGACACGAAAGACCGATGAACGTCGAATTCTTCGTCATCTCGCTGCTCAACGGCGTCAGCTACGGGCTGCTGCTGTTCATGCTGAGCTCCGGCCTCACGCTGATCTTCAGCATGATGGGCGTGCTCAACTTCGCGCATGCCAGCTTCTACATGCTGGGTGCCTACATCGCCTACACGCTCTCGGGCATCATCGGCTTCTGGCCCGCGCTTTTCATTGCGCCGCTGCTGGTGGGCCTCCTGGGCGCGGCCTTCGAGCGCTACAGCCTGCGCCGGGTCCACAAGTTCGGCCACGTGCCCGAACTGCTGGTGACCTTCGGCCTTTCGTACCTGATTCTCGAACTGGTGCAGCTCGCCTGGGGGCGCTCGACCGTGCCCTACGGCCTGCCGCCGCAATTGCAAGGCCCGCTGTTCTCGCTGTACGGCACGCAGTTTCCCAAGTCGCGCTCGTTCATCATGCTGGTGGCGGTGCTGATGCTCATCTCGGTGTGGCTGCTGCTCACGCGCACGCGCATCGGCCTGGTGATCCAGGCGGCGCTCAAGCACCCCGACATGGTCGAGGCGCTGGGGCACAACGTGCCGCGCATCTTCATGCTGGTGTTCGGTGGCGGTGCCGCGCTCGCGGGCCTTGCGGGCGTGGTGGGCGGCAACACCTATGTCACCGAACCCGCCATGGCGGCCTCGGTGGGCTCGATCATCTTCGTGGTGGTGGTGGTCGGCGGCATGGGCTCGCTGGCCGGCGCGTTCCTGGCGTCGCTGCTGATCGGCATCATCCAGACCTTTGCGGTGGCCATGGACCAGTCGTTTGCCGGCGGCCTGCAGATGCTGGGCGTCACGGTGACCGACCAGACCTTCGGCTACGAGCTGCTCAAGCTCACGATCTCGCAGGTCGCGCCGATCCTGCCGTACCTGTTCCTGGTGCTGATCCTCATCTTCAGGCCCAAGGGCCTGCTCGGCACCCGGGAGGACTGAAGCCATGACAACAGCCACAACAACCACGCAGTACTACCGCTTCAAGCCCTGGAACATCGGACGCTTCTTGATCTGGTCGCTGTTCGCGATTGCGCTGATCGTCTCGCCGCTGCTGTTCAAGAGCAGCCTGGCGCTCACCATGCTCTCGCAGATGGGCTACCTGATCATCATCTGCCTGAGCTACAACATCCTGCTGGGGCAGGGCGGCATGCTGAGCTTCGGCCATGCCGTGTATGTCGGGCTCGGCTCGTTCCTTGCCATCCACGCGATGAACATGGGCGCCAAGGGCGGGCTGCAGATTCCGCTGGTGGCCATTCCCCTGGTGGGCGGCCTGGCCGGCATGTTCTTTGCCATCCTGCTGGGCTTTGTCACGACGAAGAAATCGGGCACCACCTTCGCGATGATCACCATGGGCATCGGCGAACTGGTGGCCTCGATGGCGCTGATGTTCCCGAGCTTCTTCGGGGGCGAGGGCGGCATCACCACCGACCGCGTGTACGGCCCGACCTTCTTCGGCTTCAACTTCGGCTCGCAGATCCAGGTGTACTACCTGATCGCCGCCTACTGCTTCGTCTGCACCGCGCTCATGTATGCCTTCACCGGCACGCCGCTCGGCCGCATGCTGAACGCGGTGCGCGACAACCCGGAGCGCGTGGAGTTCATCGGCTACAACACGCAGCGCGTGCGCTATTTCGCGTTCATCATTGCGGGCTTCTTCGCCGGCATTGGCGGCGGGTTGGCGTCGATCAACTTCGAGATCGTGAACGCGGCCGACAGCCTGAGCGCCATCCGCTCGGGCGGCTACCTGCTGTTCACCTTCCTGGGCGGGGCGGTGTTCTTCTTCGGGCCGATCATCGGCGCGGTGCTGCTGGTGTTCGCCTCGATCCTGCTGTCCGAACTCTCCAAGGCCTGGCAGCTCTATTTCGGCCTGGTGTTCGTGTTCATGGTGATGTTCGCGCCCGGCGGCATCGCCAGCCTGGTGATGATGAACCTGCGGGTTGCCAAGTTCGGCAAGTTCGACCGCTTCTGGCTGCTGTACATCGCGCTGGCTGTGGCGCTGGTGCCGGTGGTGGTGGGCGCGGCCGCGCTGATCGAGATGATCTATCACATCCAGCTCAACTCGGCGCTCGGGCCCAACCTGAACTTCTTCGGCGTGACGCTCGACACCTCGGGCACGGCAAGCTGGCTCGGCGCCGCCGCCATCCTGGCCGTGGGCGTGGCTGCACTCGAGGTAGCGCGGCGCCGCTTCGTGCGTGTCTGGGGCCAGGCGCAGGAAGAGATCGAAGCAGAAATCAAGCGCCGGGAGGCTGCGTAATGAGCGCGCAATACGCATTGGAAATGAAGGCGCTGCGCAAGAATTTCGGCAAGACCGAGATCATCCGCGGCGTGGACCTGGCCGTGAAGGCCGGGGAGCGCGTGGCGATCATCGGCCCCAACGGGGCGGGCAAGTCGACGCTGTTCAACCTGATCAGCGGGCGGCTCGCACCCACCAGCGGCGAGGTGCTGCTGAACGGCCAGCGCATCGACGGCAAGAAGCCCTACGAGATCAACCGGCTGGGCCTGTCGCGCAGTTTCCAGATCACCAACATCTTCCCGAAGCTCAGCGTGTTCGAGAACCTGCGCTGCGGCGTGCTGTGGAGCCTGGGCTACCGCTACACCTTCCTGCGCTTTCTCTCGAACCTGGACGACGCCAACGCGCGCACCGAAGAGCTCATCAAGCAGATCGGCCTGCAGCGCAAGCGCGACGTGCACGCGGTGAACCTCACCTATGCGGAGCAGCGTGCGCTGGAGATCGGCGTGACCATTGCCGGCGGTGCGGGCGTCATTCTTCTGGACGAGCCCACGGCGGGCATGAGCAAGACCGAGACGGCGCACTTCATCTCGCTCATCAAACACGTCACGGTCGGCAAGACGCTGCTGACAGTCGAGCACGACATGGGCGTGGTCTTCGGGCTGGCCGACAAGATCGCGGTGGTGGTGTATGGCGAGGTCATCGCCTTCGACACGCCGGCGGCGGTTCGCGCCAATGCGCGGGTGCAGGAGGCCTATCTGGGGTCTTCGGTCGCAGACGCGCAGGGGGCGGGGCACTGATGACAATCTGCTTTTCTTTGCGCCGCGTTGTGGGTCATTCAGGGCGCGCTCCCGCCGACGGGGTACCTTGCTCCGCGAATGTCCCCCGGCCTGCGGCCTCCTCCTTGATTTCGCTGCGCAAGGCACCCCATCAGCGGGATCGTTATGCAGAGCGGTCGTTGATCGGCTGTACACCAGCAGCGTGCCCAGGTGCACAGGGCATCGGGTGCTCCCCGCAGCGAAATCAAGGAGGAGCCGAAGGCGGGGGACATTCGCGGAGGGGAGTACCCGGTGGCCTGTGCACGCGCCCTGAACAAGAGCGCCCGAACACAAGCAACCCGCAACAACAACGCGCCGCGAAACAACTGACATGCTGAAGCTTCACGACATCCACGCCTACTACGGCAAGAGCCATGTGCTGCATGGCGTTTCCTTCAACGTCGGCGCGGGCGAAATCGTCGCGCTGCTGGGCCGCAATGGCTCGGGGCGCTCGACCACCGCCAAGGCCATCATGGGCCTGGTGCATGCCGAGGGCACGCTGCGCTGGAAGGACCAGGACATCCTGCGCCGGAAGGCCTACGAGATCGCGCACCTGGGCATCGGCTACGTGCCCGAGAACCGCGACATCTTTCCCAAGCTCACGGTGCACCAGAACCTGCTGCTGGGCCAGAAAGGCTCGGGCAAGGGAAGCCGCTGGCAGTTCGACGACATGTACGCCATGTTCCCGCGCCTGAAGGAACGCCAGCACACCGAGGCCGGCGTGCTCTCGGGCGGCGAGCAGCAGATGCTCACGCTGTGCCGCACCCTCATGGGCGACCCCGACCTGATCATGATCGACGAGCCGACCGAAGGCCTCGCGCCCAAGATCGTCGAACTGGTGGGGCAGTACCTGAAGACGCTCAAGGACAAGGGCATCTCGGTGCTGCTGATCGAGCAGAAGCTGACCATCGCGATGCAGATCTCCGACCGCGCGCTCGTCATGGGCCATGGCAGCATCGTGTTCGATGGCACCCCCGACAGCCTGCGCGCCGACGCCGCCACCCGCAAAGAGTGGCTAGAGGTCTGAAGAAGCCCTCCAGGGATTCGGGCCGCGCCCCGGATCCTCTTGTCCCGACAGCGACTGCGTGCCATTGTTGCGCCGCGCCAAACGCCTAGAATCCCTCGAAAAAGAACACTCGTGCTTTTTCTTCTTTTTCTTCACACACCAAGGAACGCAGCATGACGGCTGAATACAAAGTGCTCGGCGATGTCGCCGTGATCACACTGGCCAACCCTCCGGTCAACGGCCTCGGTTTCTCGACCCGCATCGGCATCACCGATGGGCTCGCAAAGGCCAATGCCGATGATGCCGTCAAGGCCATCGTCATCACCGGCGCCGGCAAGGCGTTCTCGGGCGGCGCGGACATCAAGGAATTCGGCACGCCCAAGGCGCTGCAGGAGCCCAACCTGCTGAGCGTGATCCTCGCGCTCGAGGCTTCGCCGAAGCCGATCGTCGCGGCGATCCATTCGGTGTGCATGGGCGGCGGCCTCGAGCTGGCGCTCGGTTGCCACTACCGCGTGGCGGCTCCCGGCACCAGCATTGCGCTGCCCGAGGTCAAGCTGGGCCTGATTCCCGGCGCCGGCGGCACGCAGCGCCTGCCGCGCGTGCTGGGCGTGGAAACCGCGCTCAACATGATCGTGAGCGGCGAGCCCGTCAAGAGCGAACTGCTGGCCGGCCTGCCGGGCCAGAAGCTGTTCGACCAGCTCGCGGCTTCGCCCGAATCGGTGTTCGAGGAAGCCGTTGCATTCGCCAAGAGCGTCGCGGGCAAGAGCGGCGACGCATTGCCGCTGGTGCGCAACCTGCCCTGCAAGCACCCGCAGGGCGATGCCTACTTCCAGTTCGCGAGGAACATGGTGGGCGGCATGTCGAAGAACTATCCGGCGCCGCTCAAGTGCGTCGATGCGGTGCAGGCTGCCACGCGGATGAAGTTCGATGAAGGCATGGCCGAAGAGCGCCGGATCTTCACCGCGCTGATGTTCACGCCCGAATCGCTGGCGCTGCGCCACCTGTTCATGGCCGAGCGCGCGGCCTCGAAGATTCCCGACGTGCCCGACGACACGCCCAAGCGCGAGATCAAGTCGGTGGGCGTGATCGGCGCCGGTACCATGGGCGGCGGCATCTCGATGAACTTCCTGAATGCGGGCATCCCCGTGAAGATTCTCGAGATGAAGCAGGAAGCGCTCGACCGCGGCATTGCCACCATCAAGAAGAACTACGAATCCCAGGTCAAGAAGGGCAAGCTCAAGCAAGACAAGTACGAGCAGCGCATGGCGCTCCTGAGCACCACGCTGAGCTACGACGACCTGAAGGACGCCGACCTGATCATCGAAGCCGTGTTCGAGGAACTCGGCGTCAAGGAAAAGGTGTTCAAGGAACTCGACCGCGTGGCAAAGAAGGGCGCGATCCTGGCTTCCAACACCTCGACGCTCGACGTCGACAAGATCGCCTCGTTCACCGACCGCCCGCAGGACGTGGTCGGCATGCACTTCTTCAGCCCGGCCAACGTGATGAAGCTGCTCGAAGTGGTGCGCGGCAAAGCAACAGCCAAGGACGTTCTGGCCACGGTCATGGACATTGGCAAGAAGATCAAGAAGACGGCCGTGGTCTCGGGCGTGTGCGACGGCTTCATCGGCAACCGCATGATCGAGCAGTACTCGCGCCAGGCGGGCTTTTTGCTCGACGAGGGCGCCACGCCGCAGCAGGTCGACAGGGCGATCGAGAAGTTCGGCTTTGCCATGGGCCCGTTCCGCATGGGCGACCTGGCCGGCAACGACATCGGCTGGGCGATCCGCAAGCGGCGCGCCATCGAGCATCCCAACATGAAGTACAGCCGCACGGCCGACAAGCTCTGCGAACTGGGCCGCTTCGGCCAGAAGACCGGGGCAGGGTGGTACGACTACCAGGCTGGCAAGCGCGACGCGATTCCATCGGAACTCGTCAACAAGATGATCGAGGACCATCGCAAGGAACTGGGCATCACGCCGCGCAAGATTTCCGACGAAGAGATCGTGCAGCGCCTGGTGTACGCCCTGGTGAACGAAGGCGCGCACATCCTGGAGGACGGCATTGCCTCGAAGTCGGGCGACATCGACATGGTGTACCTCACCGGCTATGGCTTCCCGATCTGGCGCGGCGGCCCGATGCACTACGCATCGCAGGTCGGCCTGTACAACGTGGCCGAAACCATGAAGCGCTTTGCACGCAACCCGCGCGACGATGCCGAGTTCTGGCAGCCCGCGCCGCTGATCCAGAAGCTGGTGGCAGAAGGCAAGCAGTTCAGCTGATCGCGAAGGGACTCCGGCCGCCCATGTTGAAACGCATCTTTCTCGGGCTGCTGCTGGTGCTTGTGGCACTGGTGGCGGCCGTGGCGGCCAAGACCTGGACCACGCCATCGCAGCAGCTGGCAGTGGCGCCCGCACCCAAGCTGGACATCGACCTGCAGGCGGCCGCGAAGCGGCTGTCCACGGCGATCACGTTCCGCACGGTGTCGGCCCTGGACGATCCGGCCGCCAACGCGGCCGAGTTCGACAAGCTGCATGCCTACCTCGAACAGCAGTACCCGAAGGTCCACGCCATCCTCAAGAAGGAAGTCGTGGGCAACAAGGCGCTGCTCTACACATGGGCCGGCAGCGATCCTTCCGCCAAGCCTGTCGCGCTGATGGCGCACCAGGACATGGTGCCGATCGCCCCGGGCACCGAAAAGGCCTGGACAGTCGATCCCTTCGCAGGCGAGATCAAGGACGGCTTCGTCTGGGGCCGCGGCACGCTCGACAACAAGAGCAACCTGTTCGCGCAGATGGAAGCCGTCGAGCGGCTGGTCGCGAGCGGCTTCCAGCCGAGGCAGACCGTCTACCTCGTGATGGGCGACGACGAAGAGGTGAGCGGCCTGCGCGGTGCGCTGCCCATTGCCGAACTGCTCAAGTCGCGCAATGTGCGCCTCGACTGGGTGCTCGACGAAGGCCTGCTGGTGCTCGACGGCGTGCTGCCCGGCCTGTCGAAGCCCGCGGCGCTGATCGGCCTGGCCGAGAAGGGCTACGGCACCTTCTTTCTTTCGCTCGACACCGCCCCCGGCCATTCGTCGATGCCGCCGCAACACAGCGCCATCGGCAGCATGAGCGCGGCGCTTGCGCGGCTCGAAGCCACGCCGATGCCCGGTGGCATCCGCGGCGTGGCCGCGCAGATGTTCGGCGCGCTCGCGCCCGAGATGAGCGGGGTGAACCGCGTGATGCTCTCCAACCTGTGGCTCACCGAACCGCTGGTGCGCGGCCAACTCGAAAAAAGCCCGAGCAGCAACGCGATGCTGCGTACGACCACGGCGCTCACCATCGTGCGCGCCGGCAACAAGGACAACGTGCTGCCCGGCCGCGCCGAGGCTGCGGTCAACTTCCGCATCCTGCCGGGTGACACCATTGACGGCGTGGAAGCGCACCTGCGCAAGAGCCTTGGCAACGACGAGATCAAGATCAAGCGCTATCCCGGCAACTCGGAGCCGTCGCCCGTGTCGCCGACCGACAGCACGGGCTATCGCGCGATCCAGCAGGCGGTGCGCCAGTCGTTCCCCGACGTGGTTGTCGCGCCCGGCCTCATGACGGCTGCCACCGATTCGCGCCACTTCAGCCTCGTGAGCGACGCGGTCTACCGCTTCTCGCCGCTGCGCATGAAGGGCGAGGACCTTGCGCGCTTCCATGGCAACAACGAGCGCGTCTCCATCGCCAACTACGGCGAGATGATCGGCTTCTATCACCAGCTCCTGCGCAACGGCAACGCTGCGCCGGCGCAATGACGACCACAACCCTCTTTCCCTTCCATCTTCAAAGGACCTCACCATGACCAGCGCCGTCATCGTTTCCACCGCCCGCACGCCGCTCGCGAAGAGCTGGAAGGGTGCCTTCAACATGACGCACGGCGCCACGCTCGGCGGCCACGCGGTGCAGCACGCCATCTCGCGCGCCGGCATCGAAGCCGCCGAAGTCGACGACGTCATCATGGGCTGCGCCACGCCCGAAGGCGCCACCGGCTCCAACATCGCGCGCCAGATCGCACTGCGCGCCGGCTGTCCCGTCACCACCTCGGGCATGACGATCAACCGCTTCTGCTCCTCGGGCCTGCAGACCATTGCCACCGCCGCGCAGCGCATCATTGCGGGCGAGGGCGAGGTCTACGTGGCCGGCGGCGTCGAGAGCATCTCGTGTGTGCAGAACGAAGCCAACAAGCACATGCTGGCCGACCCCTGGCTCGTGAAGCACAAGCCCGAGATCTACTGGAACATGCTGCAGACGGCCGAGCAGGTGGCCAAGCGCTACAACATCGGCCGCGACGCCATGGACGAATACGGCGCCGCCAGCCAGCAGAAGGCCACCGCCGCGTTGGAAGCCGGCCGCTTCAAGGAAGAGATCGCACCGATCACCGTGCTGGCCGGCGTGGCCGACCCGGTGATGGGCCTGCGCACCAAGGAAGTCACGGTCGAGAACGACGAGGGCATCCGTGCCGGCACCACCAAGGAAGGCATCAGCGGCATCCGCCCGGCACTGCCCGGCGGCCTCATTTCGGCCGGCAATGCCAGCCAGTTCTCCGACGGCGGCGGCGCGTGCGTGGTGGTCGACGAGAAATACGCGCAGCAGAAGGGCCTGAAGCCGCTCGGCCGCTTCCTCGGCTTTGCCGTGGCCGGCTGCGAGCCCGACGAAATGGGCATCGGCCCGGTCTTCGCGATTCCGAAGGTGCTCAAGCGCCTGGGCCTCACGGTCAACGACATCGACCTGTGGGAACTGAACGAAGCCTTTGCCGTGCAGGTGATCTACTGCCGCGACAAGCTCGGCATTCCGGGCGACCGCCTGAACGTGGACGGCGGCGCCATCGCCGTGGGCCACCCCTACGGCGTGAGCGGCCAGCGCCTGACGGGTCACGCGCTCATCGAAGGCAAGCGCCGCGGCGCGAAGAAGGTGCTGGTCACGATGTGCATTGGCGGCGGCATGGGTGCTGCGGGCGTGTTCGAGGTACTTTGACTCTCCCCCAGTCTGCGGCGCACTGCCACACTGCGTATTGCCTCCGCCAATCCCCTTCCGGGGGCAACACCGGCGGCCCGGCAAAGCCGGTTCCGCGGTGTTTCACGAACGGGCCTGGCTTCGCCGGCCGACGAGCGCGACCGGTCGAAGTCGGTAGCCTCAACATCAAGATCCGATCATGAGCCTGCGTCCCACCCTCGACTTCCTGCTTTACGACTGGCTCGACGCCGAATCGCTCAACCAGCGCGAGCGCTTCGCCGACCATTCGCGCGAAACCTTCGATGCGGTGCTCGACACCTGCGAGCGCATTGCGCGCGAAAAATACGCGCCGGCCAATCGCATCGTCGACACGCAGGAGCCGCATTTCGACGGCGAGAAGGTTGTGCTGCCGCAGGCCACGCATGACGCGCACAAAGCATTCGTCGAATCGGGAATGATGTGTGCGGCGCAGGACTACGAGATCGGCGGCATGCAGCTGCCCTACACGCTGCAGGCCGCGGCCAACAGCTTCTTCGCGATGGCCTCGGTGAGCATCGGCTCGAACATGCTCACCAGCGGCAACGCCAACCTGCTGATGGTGCACGGCACCCAGATGCAGAAAGAGGTGTTCGCCAAGAACGAGTTCTCGGGCCGCTGGGCGGGCACCATGTGCCTGTCCGAGCCGCAGGCCGGCTCCTCGCTGAGCGATGTGGCCACGCGCGCCGTGCCCGATGGCGCCGACTACCAGAGCGATCCGCTCGGGCCGCGCTATCGGCTCACTGGCAACAAGATGTGGATCTCGGCGGGCGACCATGAGCTGACCGAGAACATCGTGCACATCGTGCTCGCGAAGATTCCGGACGAGAACGGCAAGCTGGTGCCGGGCACGCGCGGCATCTCGCTGTTCATCGTGCCGAAGTGGCTGGTGAATGTGGAGAACCCTCACTCCGGCCCTTTCCCGCAAGCGGGAGAGGGGGAGGTCGGCAGTGTGAAGGTCACGCTGGGCAGCAGGAACGACGTGGCGCTCGCGGGCCTCAACCACAAGCTGGGCTGGCGCGGCACCACCAACACGCTCTTGAACTTCGGCGAGGGCAAGTACCCGGTCGGCGGCAAGGCAGGGGCGGTGGGCTACCTGGTCGGCGAGCCTGGCAAGGGGCTGCACTGCATGTTCCACATGATGAACGAGGCGCGCATCGGCGTGGGCACGGCGGCCACCATGCTGGGCATGGCCGGCTACCACGCCTCGCTCGAGTATGCGAAGACCCGGCCGCAGGGCCGGCTCGTGAAGAAGCCGCAGACGGCCGGCACGGCGGGCGTGAAGGACTCGGCCAGCCCGCAGGTGCGCATCATCGAGCACGCCGACGTGCGCCGCATGCTGCTGGCGCAGAAGGCGTACTGCGAGGGCGCGCTGGCGCTGGAGCTGTACTGCGCCCGGCTGGTCGACGAGCAGAAGACCGGCGACGCAGAGGCCGCCGACGACGCGCGCCTGCTGCTGGAGGTGCTCACGCCCGTTGCCAAGAGCTGGCCGAGCGAGTGGTGCCTGGAGGCCAATTCGCTGGCCATCCAGGTGCACGGCGGCTACGGCTACACGCGCGATTTTCCGGTGGAGCAGTACTGGCGCGACAACCGCCTGAACATGATCCACGAGGGCACGCACGGCATCCAGGCGGCCGATCTGCTGGGCCGCAAGGTGCTGATGGAAAAGGGCCGCGGCCTGCAGCTGCTGGGCGGGCGCATCGCCGAAACCATCGGCCACGCCGCCCGGGTGCCCGCGCTCGCGGCGCATGCCAGGGTGCTGGAGGCCGCATTGCAGCGCATCGGCAGTGCCACCGAAGCCGCCTGGTCCACCGGCGACCCGGTCGACGCGCTGGCCAACGCCGTGCCCTACATGCAGGCCTTCGGCCACACCGTGCTGGCCTGGATCTGGCTGGACGTGGCGCGGCGCGCGCTTGAGATCGATGCGGACAAGGCGAGGGCGGTAACAGCTGGCAAGATAGGCGCCACGGACTACTTCTTCCACTACGAGCTGCCGAAAATCGGTGCCTGGCTCAACGTGGTCGAGAGCCGCGACCCCACCTGTACAGCATTGCCCGAGGACGCTTTTTGACAATGGCCAACGCCGCCCCCAACAACCCGCCCAACCCCGTCAAGCCGCCGAAGCCGCATGCGCGGCTCGAGAAGTGGATCTGGATCCTGATCTATGGCGGCCTGTTTCTCGTGATTCTCGGCATTGCCACGGGCCGCACCGAGCCGGCGCTCGGCTGGTCGATGGCCGTGCCCGGCGGCGTGGTCGCCCTCGTGGGCTTCGTGCTCATCTACGTGCGCTCGCGTCTCGACGACAAATAACAGGGAAAGGCAGACCATGCTCAAGCACATCGTGATGTGGAAGTTCAAGGAACACGCCGAGGGCGCCGACAAGGCGACCAACCTGCTGAAGGCCAAGGCCCTGCTCGATGCCTGCGCCAAACTGTCGCCCGGCACGCTGCGTTTCGAGGTGGCCATTGCCCAACCCGGGCTCGAAGCCACCTACGACCTGGTCCTGTATTCGGAATTCACCGACGCGGCCGCGCTCGCGGCCTATGCGGAGCATCCGCAGCACGTGGCGCTGAAACCTTTCATCGGCGCGGTGCGCGAAGCGCGCCAGTGCATGGACTACATCGCCTGAACATCCAACCAGAACAACAACGGAGACATCCCATGACCGCCCGCACCATCCAAAAGCTGTTCGATCTCACGGGCAAGACCGCCCTCATCACCGGCGGCTCGCGCGGGCTGGGCCTGCAGATGGCGCATGCGCTCGGCGAGGCCGGCGCGAAGATCATGCTGAGTTCGCGCAAGGCCGAAGACCTGGAGCAGGCCGCAGCCGAGCTGCAGTCCGCCGGCATCGACGCACGCTGGATCGCGGCCGACTGCTCGAAGGAAGAAGACACGCGCCGCCTGGCCGACGAGACGCTGCAGCGCATGGGCGCAATCGACATCCTGGTCAACAACGCGGGCGCCAGCTGGGGCGCGCCGGCCGAGAGCCATCCGGTCGAGGCCTGGGACAAGGTGATGAACCTCAACGTGCGCGGCTACTTCATCCTGTCGCAGCATGTCGCCAACGGCTACATGATTCCGAAGAAGACGGGCCGCATCATCAACATCGCCTCGATCGCGGGCCTCAACGGCAATCCGCCCGAAATGCAGACGCTGGCCTACAACACCTCGAAGACGGCGGTGATCGGCTTCACGCGCACGCTGGCTGCCGAATGGGGCAAGTACAACATCAACGTGAACGCGATCTGCCCGGGCTTCTTCATGACCAAGATGGCGGCCGGGCTGATCAAGTCGCTGGGCGAGGAAAAGATGGCCTCGCATGCGCCGCTCGGGCGCCTGGGCGACGAGGAAGACCTGAAGGGGCTCACGCTGCTGTACGCGAGCGATGCCGGCAAGCACATCACCGGCCAGTGGCTGGCGGTGGACGGCGGTGTGAGCGTGGTGCTTGGGGCCTGAATGAGGCCTTGCGTTTTGATTCGTCGCATCGTATTTGACGTGCGCTATTCAGGGCGCGATCCCGCCGACGGGGTACCTTGCTCCGCGAATGTCCTCCGGCCTGCGGCCTCCCCCTTGATTTCGCTGCGCAAGGCACCCCATCAGCGGGATCGTTATGCAGAGCGGTCGTTGATCAGCTGTGCACCCAGAGCGTGCCCTGGTGCACAGGGCATCGGGTGCTCCCCGCAGCGAAATCAAGGAGGAGGCCGAAGGCCGGGGGACATTCGCGGAGGGGAGTACCCGGTGGCCTGTGCACACGCCCTGAACAACGGCGCCCTGAACAAAAGTGCCTCGAACAAGAAGCACCCCGGACAAAAGCACCTCAAATAGCAGCATCCCGAAACACAGAACGCAGAGAAAAACTGAGATGTCTTCTACCGATTCCAACGACATCAACATCCGCTCGTACACGAGCCAGATTCCGTTCGCGCGCCACCTGGGCTTCGAGCTCACGAAGTTCGAGGGCGGCGAGTCCGAAATCATCTACACCGCCAAGCCCGAACACCTCAACACCTTCGACGTGACGCACGGCGGCGCCTGCATGACGCTGCTCGACATCGCCATGGCGGCTGCCGCGCGCAGCGTGGCGCCCGAGACGGGCGTGGTCACCATCGAGATGAAGACCAGCTTCATGCAGCCTTCGGTCGGACCGCTGCATGCGCGCGGCACGCTGATCCACCGCACCGCGACGCTGGCTTTCACCGAAGCCAGGATCTACGACGAACAGGAGCGCGTGTGCGCGCATGCCACCGGCACCTTCAAGTACGTGAAGCGCCGGCTGCCTACAGGGCCCGCCAGCGCCAATGCGATGCGGCCGCCCTCTACAGACTGACCGACCGACCCAATTCCCAGGAGCTCCACATGCCCATCAACAAACAGATCCATCTCGACAACCGCCCCGATGGCGAAGCCGTTGCCGGCAACTTCAAGCTCGTGACCGCCGAGACGCCCGCGCTCAAGGACAACCAGGTGCTGGTGCGCCACCACTACATGAGCCTTGACCCCTACATGCGCGGACGCATGAACGATTCCAAGAGCTACGCCCAGCCGCAGCCCCTGGGCCAGGTCATGCAGGGCGGCACGGCCGGCGAAGTGGTGGAAAGCAAGCATCCCAAGTACGCCGTCGGCGACAAGGTGGTGGGCTTCGGCGGCTGGCAGGAATACAGCGTGGTCGATGCCTCGCAGCCCGGCGCGCTCAAGAAGGTCGACACCACGCAGGTGCCGCTGTCGCACTACCTCGGCGCGGTCGGCATGCCGGGCGTCACGGCCTGGTACGGGCTGGTGAAGATCATTGCGCCGAAGGCCGGCGAGACGATGGTCGTCACGGCCGCCAGCGGCGCCGTCGGCAGCGCCTTTGGTGCACTGGCCAAGGCGCGCGGCTGCCGCGTGGTCGGCATTGCGGGCGGGCCGGACAAGTGCAGGTACGTGACCGACGAGCTTGGCTTCGACGCCTGCATCGACTACCGCCAGCACCCCGACGTCAAGAGCATGAACGCCGCGCTCAAGGAAGCCTGCCCTAACGGCATCGACGGCTACTTCGAGAACGTGGGCGGCTACATCTTCGACGCCGTGCTGCTGCGCGCCAATGCCTTTGCGCGCGTGGCCTTGTGCGGAATGATCGCGGGCTACGACGGGCAGCCGCTGCCGCTTGCGAATCCGGCGCTGATCCTCATCAACCGCATGAAGATCGAAGGCTTCATCGTGAGCGAGCACATGGAAGTGTGGCCCGAGGCGCTGGCCGAGCTCGGTGCGCTGGTGGCCACCGGCAAGCTCAGGCCGCGCGAGTCGGTGGCGCAAGGCATCGAGGCTGCCCCTGAGGCCTTCCTGGGTTTGCTCAAGGGCAGGAATTTTGGCAAGCAACTCGTCAAACTGATCTAGGCTTAAGCTCGCCTCTGGAACTGGTTCATCGGAGGTCCTGTATGAAGAATGCTGGAACGCACGAGGTGTTCAACCAGCCCGAGCCGCTGGTGGACTACAACCTGTTCGAAACCAACCGGCCCTTGCGCGATGCGTTGAAGTTCAATGCGCCTCAGCTCCAGGTGGCGCAGCTGCAAGAGCTGGGGGTCACCATCGGCTCGGCCGAGATGCAGGCGCATGCGCGGCTCGCCAACGTCCACCCGCCTGAACTGCACACGCACGACCGCTTCGGGCGGCGCACCGACGAGGTGGAGTTTCATCCGAGCTACCACATCCTCATGGCCGCCGCGGTAGGTGCGGGCCTGCACGGCACGCCCTGGACCGGTACCTCGGCCTCGCCGCATGTGCTGCGCGCGGCCGGCTTCATGCTCTTCACCGAGTTGGAGCCGTCGATCCTTTGCCCGGTCTCGATGACCTACGCGGCCACTCCTGCGCTGCGCGGCAATGCCGCCGTGTACGCCGACTGGGGCCCGAAGCTCGGCAGCCTCTGGTACGACCCGGCGCTTGCGTTGTTCAAGGACAAGCCCGGCGTGACCATGGGCATGGGCATGACCGAGAAGCAGGGCGGCTCCGACGTGCGCGCCAACACCACCAAGGCCGTGCGCGACGGCAGCGACGCCTGGGGCGAGCGCTACGCGATCACCGGTCACAAGTGGTTCTTCTCGGCACCGATGTGCGATGCCTTCCTCGTGCTGGCCCAGGCGCCGGCCGGGCTCAGCTGCTTCTTCCTGCCGCGCGTATTGCCCGACGGCACCCGCAACGCCATCCACATCCAGCGCCTGAAGGACAAGCTCGGCAACAAGGCCAACGCGAGCTCCGAGGTCGAGTTCCATGGCGCCAGCGCATGGCTCGTGGGCGAAGAGGGGCGCGGCATTCCGCAGATCCTCGAGATGGGCACCATGACCCGGCTCGACTGCGCGCTGGGCACCAGCGGCCTGATGCGGCAGGCATTGAGCATCGCGCTCAATCATGCGGCACAGCGCAAGGCCTTCGGCAAGCCGCTGATCGAGCAGCCGCTCATGAAGAACGTGCTGGCCGACCTCGCGCTCGAAAGCGAAGCCTCCACCGCGCTGGCCATCCGCCTCGCGCGCGCCTTCGACCATCAGGCCGACGAACACGAGCGCCTGATGGCGCGCCTGCTCACGCCGGTCGCCAAGTTCTGGATCTGCAAGCGCGGCAGCCACTTCGCGCAGGAAGCCATGGAATGCCTCGGCGGCAACGGCTATGTGGAAGAGGGCGGCGAAGGCATCATGGCCCGCATCTACCGCGAGATGCCGCTCAACTCCATCTGGGAAGGCGCCGGCAACATCATGGCGCTCGACCTGCTGCGCGGCCTGCGCAAGGGCGATGCGGTGGCGGCGCTCGCAAAAGAGCTGGCACCGGCGCGCGGCCAGCATGCGGCGCTCGACCGCCTGGCCGATGCGCTGCCGGCACGCATCGAGGCCATGGCCTCCGAGGCCGAGGCGCGCCGCCTGGCGCAGGACGTGGCCCTGGCGGTGCAGGCTGCATTGCTCGCGCAGACCGCGCCGCCGGCCGTCGCCGACGCCTTCTGCGCATCGCGCCTTGGCGGCGACTGGGGCAACGTGTTCGGCACACTGGGCGCGCGCACCGGTTTCGATTCGATCATCGAGCGCGCGCAGCCGCTCTGAACGCAACAGTCAAGCAAGCACTCCACGGGAAAACAGCACATGGCCGAACTCATCCTGCACCACTACAACACTTCGCCGTTCTCCGAGAAGGTGCGGCTCATCCTCGGCGCCAAGAAGCTGTCGTGGAAGTCCGTGCTCATCCCGGCCATCATGCCCAAGCCCGACGTGGAGATGCTCACCGGCGGCTACCGCAAGACGCCGTTCCTGCAGATCGGCGCCGACATGTACTGCGACAGTGCGCTGATCGCCGACGTGCTCGAGCACCTGGAGCCCGAAGCCACGCTCTACCCCGAGCCCGAGAAGGGCATGTCGCGCATCCTCGCGCAGTGGGCCGACACCACCTTGTTCTGGGCCGCCATGGCCTGGAGCATGCAGCCCCGGGGCGCGGCCGAACTGTTCGCCAAGGCGCCGCCCGAGGCCGCCAAGGCCTTCGGCGAAGACCGCGCGAAGATGAGCACGGGCAACATGACGCGGCTGCGGCCTGCCGACGCCACCAGCGCCTACAAGTCGTACCTGCGCCGCCTGTCCGACATGCTCGACGACAAGCCCTACCTGCTGGGCGAGGCGCCGTGCATTGCCGACTTTTCGGCCTACCACCCGCTCTGGTACACGCGCCGCATCGACTCGGTGCGCGGCATCCTCGACCTCACGCCCGCGGTGGTCGACTGGATGGACCGCATGGCTGCCATCGGCCATGGCACGACCGAGAAATTCAGCGCCGAGGAAGCCATTGCCATTGCCAAGGCCGCCACGCCGCACACGCTGCTGACCGACAGCACCTTCCAGGACGACCATGGCATTGCGCTGGGCAGCGCGGTCACGGTGCGTGCCGAGAGCTTCGGCCTCGAGGAAACGCCCGGCACGCTGGTGGCTGCCACACGCACGCACTACACGTTGGAGCGCAGCCACGAGCGCGTGGGCACGGTGCACGTGCACTTCCCGCGCATCGGCTACGTGTTGAAGAAAGCGGAGGCCTGAAGAAACGCGCCGGGGCGGGGCACCTTCGTGACTGCGCTGCAGCGCGTTCCGTATTTCAATGGTGCCTTCAACGTCAGAGACATTCAACGCAAGAAGGACACCGGCAAATGATTCAGGACTTCAAGGGCAAGACGGCCGTACTCACCGGCGCAGGCTCGGGCTTCGGCCTCGAGTGCGCGCGCATCGGCGCTGCGCGCGGCATGAACCTCGTGCTGGTCGACGTGCAGCAGGACGCGCTCGACAAGGCCCGCGCCGAGATGGAAGCCGCCGGCGTGCAGGTGCTGGCCCGCAAGGTTGACGTGTCGGACGCCGCCCAGATGGAGGCCCTGGCCGCCGCCGTGAAGGAACGCTTCGGCGCGCCGCACTTCGTGTTCAACAACGCCGGCGTGGGCGCGGGCGGCCTGGTGTGGGAAAACACCGTGGCCGACTGGGAATGGGTGCTCGGCGTCGACCTGTGGGGCGTGATCCATGGCGTGCGCCTGTTCACGCCGATGATGCTCGAGGCCGCCGCGAAGGACCCGGCCTATCGCGGCCACATCACCAACACCGCCAGCATGGCCGGGCTGCTCACGCCGCCCAACATGGGCATCTACAACGCCGCCAAGGCCGCGGTGGTGAGCCTGACGGAAACCCTTTACCAGGACCTCAACCTCGTCACCGACCAGATCGGCGCGAGCCTCCTGTGCCCGTACTTCGTGCCCACCGGCATCACCAGCAGCGAGCGCAACCGGCCGAATGCGCCCAAGGAAACCGAGCTCACCAAGAGCCAGCTCATTGGCCAGGCCATGAGCAACAAGGCGGTGAGCAGCGGCAAGATCACTGCGGCCGAGGTGGCGGCGAAGGTGTTCGATGCCATCAGCGACAACCAGTTCTACGTGTTCAGCCATCCGAAGGCGCTGGGCAATGTGCGTAGCCGCATGGAGAACATCGTGGCGGTCAAGAATCCGGCCGATCCGTTCCTCGAGCGGCCTGAGATCGGGCAGAAATTGCGGGAGCAGTTGCGCGCGGGCTGAGCTTTGTTCTTGGCGCTCTTGTTCAGGCGCGTGCACAGGCCACCGGGTACTCCCCTCCGCGAATGTCCCCCGGCCTTCGGCCTCCTCCTTGATTTCGCTGCGGGGAGCACCCGATGCCCTGTGCACCAGGGCACGCTGCTGGTGTATCGCTGATCAACGACTGCTCTGAAAATGATCTCGCTGATGGGGTGCCTTGCGCAGCGAAATAAAGGAGGAGCCGAAGGCGGGGGACATTCGCGGAGCAAGGTACCCCGTCGGCGGGATCGCGCCCTGAACAACAGCCGCCGGTCGGAAGCATTCGATCCAATGGGCAGGTTTCAGGCCTGCGCAGCCTGCGACTCAACCCACTCCCACACAGCACGCACGGCCGGCTCGCCTTCATGTCCGGCGGCCACCGCGAGAAAGTAGCTGCCCGTGTCGAGCGCCGGCCCGAAGGGCTGCACCAGCGCGCCGCTGCGCAGTTCCTCGGCTGCGAGCGTGAGGCTCAGGAGCGCCACGCCGTGGCCCGCGAGCGCGGCGAGGATGGCGTGGGTCTCGTCCGAGAACGACAGGCCCGCGGCCTTCATCGACCGGCCACGCGGCGGCGCAATGCCGGCTTGCTTGAACCAGCGCGGCCACAGCGCGGGCGCGGCGGCGCCGGGCTGCCAGTCGCAATGGATCAGCTGGTGCTTCGGCAGATCGCCCGCGCGCTTCAGGCCCAGCATCGGGCTGCACAGCGGCGCGTAGCGCTCGGGCATCAGCTCGCGCGATACCAGGCCCGGCCAGTTGCCGCTGCCCGACCGCACGGCAATGTCGGCGCCGCCGCGCGCCAGGTCGACCAGCGTGTCGCTGGCATGCAGCCGCAGCTCGATGCCCGGGCAGGCCTTGCGAAAGGCCGCCATCCGCGGCAATACCCAGCGGGCCGCGAAGGCGGTGTTGGTGGTGAGCGTGACGGCCTGCGAGGCCGGCGGCTGGCGCAGCCTTTCGACGCCGGCCTCGAGCGCGTCGAAGCCCGCGCGGAGGTCGTCGAACAGCCGCTCTCCGGCAGGCGTCAGCGCGAGCTGCCGCGTGAGCCGGCGAAACAGCGGCCGGCCCAGCGTGTCTTCGAGCGCGCGGACCTGATGGCTGATGGCCGAGGGCGTGACCGACAGTTCGAGCGCCGCGCGCTGGAAGCTCAGGTGTGCGGCCGCGGCTTCGAAGGCCCGCAGCGAGAGCAGGGGCGGCAGGCGCCGGGGGCGCCGCACGGATGAGCCAATCTCGTTCATCGATGGAGAAATGATCGTTTGTCGAAGGTTGCGTGTGTATCTAGATTCAAGACCTGCGCCGCCATTGTGGCAGTGCAAGACAGAACAGGACATTTCATCCATGAACACAATGAACCTTCTTCACATCGACGCCAGTGCCCGCCCGGGCCGCTCCGGCATCGATGCCCATGGCTCGCACACGCGCCGGCTGTCCGCGCGCTTCGTCGAGCGCTGGCGCGAGGCGCGGCCGAACGACCGCGTCGACTATCTCGACGTGGGCCAGCATCCGCCCGCGCATGTCGATGCCCGCTGGATCCATGCGGCCTTCACCATGCCCGCCGAGCGCGAACCCTGGATGGCCGACGCGCTGGCCGAGAGCGACCGGCTGGTCGACCAGCTTGTTGCCGCCGACCTGATCGTGGTGGGCCTGCCGATGTACAACTTCAGCGTGCCCGCGCAGTTCAAGGCCTGGATCGACAACATCGTGCGCGTGGGCCGAACCTTCGGCTTCGACCGTGCGCGCGGCGCGGTGCCGTACTGGCCGATGCTTGCCGATGCGGGCAAGCGCATGGTGCTGCTGGGCGCGCGCGGCGACCACGGCTACGATCCCGGCGGGCGCATCGCGCACCTGAACCATGCCGAGCGCACGGTGCGCTCGGTGTTCGGCTACATCGGCATCACCGAGGTGTTCGAGGCCGCGGTGGAATGCGACGAGTTCGGCGGCGAGCAGCTCGCAGAGTCGCTGCGGCAGGCGGAGCAGAAGGTCGACCGGCTGGCCGACCAGCTCGCCGCCGAGCCGCGGTCAGCTCACACCGCCACCGGGCTGCGTTCGGCGAACTGACCGTTCCAGTACGGGTAGTAAGGGTAGGGCGGCGTCACCGCGCTGGCCGCGTCGAGCCGCTGGATCTGGTCTGCGCCGAGCTGCCAGCCGAGCGCGCCGAGGTTCTGCCTGAGCTGCTCCTCGTTGCGCGCGCCGATCAGCACGCTCGACACGGTGGGCCGCTGCAGCAGCCAGTTGAGCGCGATCTGCGGCAGCGTCTTGCCGGTTTCCTCGGCCACCTGGTCCATCGCATCGATCACGCGGTACAGGCGCTCGTCCTCCACCGGCGGCGCGAAGCCGGCGGTTTCGTGCAGGCGGCTTCCGGCGGGCAGCGGCTGGCCGCGTCGCAGCTTGCCGGTCAGCCGGCCCCAGCCGAGCGGGCTCCAGACGATGGCGCCCAGGCCCTGGTCCAGGCCCAGCGGCATCAGTTCGAATTCGTAGTCGCGGCCGATCAGCGAGTAGTAGGTCTGGTTGGCCACGAAGCGCTGCAGCCCGAGCCGGTCGGAGGCCGAGAGCGACTTCATCAGTTGCCAGCCCGAGAAGTTCGAGGCGCCGATCAGCCGCACCTTGCCCGCGCGCACCAGGTCGTCGAGCGTGTCGAGCACCATCTCGACCGGCGTCATCGCGTCGAAGGCGTGCAGCTGGAGGATGTCGATGTAGTCGGTGCCCAGGCGCTTCAGCGCGGCATCGGTCGCGGCGATCAGGTGGTGGCGCGAGGCGCCGACATCGTTCGGCCCGTCGCCGGCGCGCAGCGAGAGCTTGGTCGAGATGATGGCCTTGTCGCGCCGGCCCTTGAGCGCGGCGCCGAGGATCGATTCCGAAGCACCGTTCGAATACACGTCGGCCGTGTCGAACAGCGTCACGCCGGCGTCCAGCGCCAGGTCGACGATGCTGCGCGCGCCCTCGACGTCGGTGTTGCCCCAGGCGCTGAAGAGCGGACCCTGTCCGCCGAAGGTGCCGGCACCGAAGCCGAGTGCGGGAACCTTGAAGCCGGAGCGGCCGAGAAAGCGTTGTTCCATGATGTCGTGTCTTTGTGGTCGTTGAAAAAAAGAGGGGAGTTCAGGCCCGTGCCGAGGCGCAATCGGCCGGCGAGGCATTGCTGTTTTCGCGCCGGTCGAGCGAACGGCTCCAGAGCGCGATCGCCAGGCCGGCGAGCGTGAGCAGCGCGGCCACCCAGCCGAGCGCGCGCAGGCCCGGCCCATGGTCGATGACCACGCCGCCCACCCACGCGCCGAGCGCATTGCCCAGGTTGAAGGCCGCGATGTTGAGGCTCGACGCCAGGTTCTGGCCCGCGCCCGAAGCCTTCTCGAGCACGCGCAGCTGCATCGGCGCCACGGTGGCGAAGGAAGCGATGCCGAGCAGGCCGACGAACACCACGGCCGTGAACGGCGTTCCGATGGTGAACTGCATCGCGCCAAGCACCGCGGCCAGCGCCACCAGCGTGCCGAGCACGGCCGGCATCGTCGACTTGTCGGCCAGCCTGCCGCCGAGGAGATTGCCGATGGCCAGGCCACCGCCGAACACCAGCAGGATCGGCGACACCACCGATTCGGACAGGCCGGTGACCTGCGTCAGCAAGGGCTGGATGTAGGTGAACACCACGAACACGCCCGCGAAGCCGAGCACCGTCATCGCCAGGCCGAGCAGCACCTGCGGCCGCGCGAGCACCGCGAGTTCGTCGCGCAAAGGTACCGGCTTGGCTTCGCTCCTGACACGCGGCACGAACACGGCGAGCACGGCAAAGGCCAGCACGCCGATCAGCGTCACCGCCCAGAAGGTGGCGCGCCAGCCGTACTGCAGGCCGAGCCAGGCACCGGCCGGCACGCCCAGCAGCGTGGCGGCCGTGAGGCCGGTGAACATGATGGCGATGGCCGAGGCGCGGCGTTCCGGCGCGACCAGCCCGGTGGCCACCACCGAGCCCACGCCGAAGAAGGTGCCATGCGCGAGCGAGGTGACCACGCGCGCGGCCATCAGCAATTCATAGCTGGGCGCGAGCGCACAGGCCAGGTTGCCGAGCGTGAAGATCGCCATCAGTGCAAGCAGCACCGTCTTGCGCGGCAGCTTGCGGGTGGCGATGGTGAGCACGGGCGCGCCGACCGCGACGCCGAGTGCGTAGCCCGAAATCAGCAGGCCGGCGGCCGTGATGGAGACGTGGAGATCCGCCGACACCTGCATCAGCAGGCCCATGATGACGAATTCGGTGGTGCCTATTCCGAAGGCACCGGCGGTGAGGGCGAGTAAAGCGATTGGCATGATGGCTCTACTGTGCGGGCTGGCGGCCTGGATGACTAGAATGCCGTCCGGACATAGACTTGTGAGTTGAACTCACAACAGGAAGACACCAGGAACCGCCATGCCCCGCATCGATGTCAACCGCTCCGGCGAAATGGAAGCCTTCGTGCAGGTGGTCGAATCCGGCGGGTTCTCGGCCGCAGCGCGCCTGCTCGGCATGACGCCTTCGGCCGTGAGCAAGCTCGTGGCACGGCTCGAGCTGCGGCTGGGCATCCAGCTGGTGCACCGCTCCACGCGCAAGCTGCAGCTCACGCCCGAGGGCCTGCATTTCTACGAGCGCAGCACGCGCGTGCTGGCCGACATGGACGAGGCCGAGCGCTGCGCCGCCGCGGGCGCCGCGCCGCGCGGGCGCGTAAGCATCAACGCGAGCGTGTCCTTCGGGCACCACAAGCTGGTGCCGCTGGTGCCGCGCCTGCTCGAACTGCATCCGCAGATCACGCTGGACATTGCGCTCACCGACCGCATCGTCGACCTGATGGACGAGCGCGCCGACATCGCGATCCGCTGGGGCCAGCTGCCGTCGTCGGACCTGGTGGCACGGCGCCTGGGCGAAACCAGCCAGTCCATCGTGGCCTCGCCCGGCTACCTTGCCAAGTACGGCACGCCGCACACGCCGCAGGAGCTGGAAGCGCACAACCGCCTGGGCTGGAGCTACCGGCGCAATGCGCCCGACTGGCCGCTGCGCGTGGACGGACGAATGATTGCGCTGCCCGTGGCCGGGCCGGTGCGCGCGGGAGACGGAGAAACCCTGCGCCAGCTGGCGATTGCCGGTGCGGGTGTGGCGCGGCTGTCGCTGTATCACATCCAGCACGACATCGATGCCGGCCGGCTGGTGCCGCTGCTCGAGGAATTCAACCCGGGCGAGGTGGAGCCGATCCACGCGGTGTATATCGGCAAGGCCGGCACCTTGCCGGCACGCGTGCGCGCGGTGCTCGATTTCCTGGTGGCCTGCTCGGGCGTGGGAGGAGGGCGCTATACGCGGAGGCGCACCGCGCCGATGCCCGCGAATTCCACCGTCACCTGATCGCCGCGGCGGCAGGGCACGATGCCGACCCACGAGCCGGTGGTGACCACGGTGCCGGCCGGCGCCGTCTGCCCGTGCCGCGTGATGTGGCGCAGCCAGATCGGCAGCAGCCACGCCGGATCGGCCAGCGGATGGGTGCCTTCGCGCACAACGGTTTTCGCGTTGCCGACCTTCGTTTCGCAGCGCTGCGAAGCCCAGTCGACCGCGGCATAGGGTTGCCATTCGCCAAGCACCAATGCGCCGTGCACCTGCGAATCGGCCAGGCGCAGCAGCGCGGGCGTAGCGGCCAGGTCCTGCCAGCGCGAGTCGACGATCTCGACCGAAACAGCCATCGCATCGATGAGCGAAGCGGCGTTGCCGTGGTCGAGCTTCGCGGCTTGCGCAGGCGTCACGTCCTGGCCGAGCCGCAGCGCGATTTCGGCTTCGATGCCGGGCGTGTGGAACGCGAGGTCGCTGAACTCGGCCGGGCCCTGGCGCACGCCGGCCGGCGGCAGCGGCGCATGCGTGAGCGTGGCGCTGCGCGAGCCGCCGCCGGATTTCCAATGACGGGGGACGGCGCCATCGTCACCGAACCAGCCGAGCGCGGCGGCCACGGCGTCCTGCACTTCATAGGCCTGGGTTGCGTCTTGCAGCGCATCGGTCCAGGGCGCGGCGTCGAGGGTGCGGTTGTTCCGGCGCGCGGCGATCAGGGCGTCGGCGAGGGCGGTCATTGAAGTGGTCATGTCGGGATTTTCTCAGTTGCTCTGGCGCGCGTTGTATTTGCAGGTTCTTGTGTTCGGGCGCTGTTTGGTTCAGGGCGCGTGCACAGGCCACCGGGTACTCCCCTCCGCGAATGTCCCCCGGCCTGCGGCCTCCTCCTTGATTTCGCTGCGGGGAGCACCCGATGCCCTGTGCACTTGGGCACGCTGCTGGTGTACCGCTGATCAACGACCGCTGCGCATAACGCTCCCGTCGATGGGGTGCCTTGCGCAGCGAAATAAAGGAGGAGCCGAAGGCGGGGGACATTCGCGGAGCAAGGTACCCCGTCGGCGGGAGCGCGCCCCGGACCAACGGCGTTTCAACTTTCAAGTATCCACATGCACCTTGCCATCCTTCACCACCTTCGCCCACTTCGCGATCTCGGTCGAGATGAACTGCCTGAACTTGTCCTGCGAACCGCCGCCGTCCTCGGCGCCATAGGTGTCGAGCTTCTCCTGCACGTCGGGCATCGCCAGCGCCGTGTTGACGTCGCGGTTCACCTTCTCGGCAATGCCCTGCGGCAGCTTGCCCGGGCCCGCGAGCCCGTACCAGGTGGTGGCCTCGAAACCCGCGAAACCCTGTTCCTGCATCGTCGGCACGTTCGGATGTCCCTTGGCGCGCTTGCCGCGCGTTTGCGCCACGGCCAGCACGCGGCCGCTCTTCACGTGCGGCGTGGCCGCTGTCATGGTTTCGAAGCTGTACTGGATCTGGCCGCCCATCAGGTCGGCCAGGAGCGGGCCGCTGCCTTTGTAGGGCACGTGCAGCGCATCGACCCGGGCCTGCAGCTTGAACATTTCCAGCGCCAGGTGCTGCGCCGAGCCCGCGCCCGCGGAGCCGAAGCTCACCGTGCCGGGCGCGGCCTTGCAGGCGGCCACGATGTCGTTCACCGTGAGCGCCTTCTGCGCCGGGCTCGCGATCAGCAGGTTGGGCGTGACGCCCACCAGCACGATCGGCACGAAGTCGCGCTCCACGCTGTAGCGCAGCTTGGGCTGCAGGCTGGGCGCGAGTGCATGGCTGTTGATGTGCGCCATGAGCAGCGTGCTGCCGTCGCTGGGCTGCTGCGACACGTATTCGGCCGCCAGCACGCCGGCCACGCCGCCCTTGTTCTCGACGATGACCTGCTGGTTCCACATCACCGTGAGCTTCTGCGCCACCACGCGCGCGAGCGCATCGGTGCCGCCGCCGGGCGGAAAGCCCACCACGATGCGCACCGGCCCCGAAGGCCACTCCTGCGCAAAGAGCCGGGGCACGCCCAGCGTGGCGGCCGCGGCACCCGCGGCCTGAATCAGCGAACGTCTCTGCATCATCTTTGTCTCCAGTGTGTGGTGGGTCCGATGCGTGCCGGGCTCGAAAGCCCGGCAAGGTGGTGGCCGCCGCGCCGTTCGAGCGGCGCGCTGCGGCCGGTGTGTTCTTGCGGCTACGCGGCCTTCTGCAGGCTGGCAGGCGCCGCCGAGTGGCTCGCGAAATGATCCATCGCCGCCTGCACGCCACTGCCCGCCAGCTTGATGCCGCTGAGCTTCATGCCCATTTCCACGCCCGCCACCATGGCCACCAGCGTCAGGTCGTTGCTGTCGCCCAGGTGGCCCATGCGGAACATGCGGCCCTTGAGCTTGCCCAGGCCCGTGCCCAGCGAGAGGTCGAAGCGCTGGTGGATGAGCCGGCGCAGCGCATCGGCATCGACGCCTTCGGGCGTGATCACGCCGGTGAGCACGGGCGAATACACGGCCGGGTCGGCGCACTGGATCGGCAGGCCCCAGGCATTGACCGCCGCGCGCACGCCGGCGGCCCAGCGCTGGTGGCGCGCGAAGACGTTGTCGAGGCCCTCGCCAAGCAGCATGTCGAGCGATTCCGAAAGCCCGTAGAGCAGGTTGGTGTTGGGCGTGTAGGGCCAGTAGCCGTCCTTGTTCATCTCCACGATCTCGTCCCAGGCCCAGAACGCGCGCGGCAGCTTTGCGCCCTTGGCGGCTTCGAGCGCGCGCGGCGAAAGTGCGTTGAAGCTGATGCCCGGCGGCAGCATCAGGCCCTTTTGCGAGCCGCTGATGGTGACGTCCACGCCCCATTCGTCGTGCCGGAAATCGGCGCTCGCCAGGCCCGAGATGCTGTCGACCATCAGCAGCGCCGGGTGGCCCGCCGCATCGATGGCCTTGCGCACCGAGGCGATGTCGGAAGTGACGCCGGTGGAGGTTTCGTTGTGCACCACGCACACGGCCTTGATCTTCTTTTCGGTGTCCTTGCGCAGGCGCGCCTCGATGAGGTCGGCCTGCACGCCACGGCGCCAGCTGGGTGCGGCGGGCAATTGGTCGTCCTTGCCGGACCAGGCGAGGAATTCGGTCGAGAGGCCCAGGCGCGTGGCCATCTTCTCCCAGAGCGTCGCGAAGTGGCCGGTCTCGTACATCAGCACGTGATCGCCCGGGCTCAAGGTGTTCGCGAGCGCAGCCTCCCAGGCACCGGTGCCGGAAGCGGGGTAGATCGCGACCGGATGCTTCGTCTTGAAGATCTGCCGGATGCCGCCGAGCACCTTGAGCCCCAGCGTGCCGAACTCGGGCCCGCGGTGGTCGATGGTCGGCAGGCTCATGGCCCGCAGGATGCGGTCGGGCACCGGACTGGGGCCGGGGATCTGGAGGAAGTGGCGGCCGGTGGGATGGATGTCGAGTTGCAGCATGGACTGTCCTTTCGCTTTCAGTTTTGCATTCAAAACTGATTCCAACATGCTGGTTTACCCTTGTGTCTTGGGATTGCGACTGTGGTTTTTTGCATTCAAAATGCATTCAAGGGAAACAGACATGACTGCAGACATCATCGAAATCTCGCGCCTCGCGCTGCACGACCAGGTGGCTTCGCGCCTGCGCACGATGCTGGTCGAAGGGCACATCGCCCCGGGCGCCAAGCTCAACGAGCGCGAGCTGTGCCTTCAGCTGCGCGTCTCGCGCACGCCGCTGCGCGAGGCCATCAAGCTGCTCGCGGCCGAAGGGCTGGTCGACCTGCTGCCCAACCGCGGCGCGGTGGCGGTGAAGCTCACCGAGGCCGACGTGCTCAACACCTTCGAGGTGCTGGCCATGCTCGAAGGCATGTCGGGCGAGCTGGCGGCCAAGCGCATCACCGACGAAGAACTGGCCGAGGTGCGCGCGCTGCACTACGAGATGATGGCCTGCTTCGCGCGGCGCGATCTCTCCGGCTACTACCGCCTCAACGCGCGCATCCACACCGCCATCAACGAGGCGGCGGCGAACCCGGTGCTGTCGAGCACCTACCGCTCGATCAACGCGCGCGTGCAGTCGCTGCGCTTTCGCACCAACCAGGACGAGGCCAAGTGGAAGCACGCGGTCGAGGAGCACGAACAGATGATCGAAGCGCTGGCCGCTCGCGATGCGCCGGCAATGCGCAAGGTGCTGGTCGCGCACCTGACGCGCAAGCGAGACACCGTGCTGGCGCTGCTGCGCGCCGGCGAAATCTATCCCCAGGCCAACAAGGCGGGCTGAGGCCCATCAC
The DNA here is from genome assembly GCF_030815975.1 of Variovorax paradoxus. Lineage (NCBI taxonomy): Bacteria > Pseudomonadati > Pseudomonadota > Betaproteobacteria > Burkholderiales > Comamonadaceae > Variovorax > Variovorax paradoxus. The sequence continues at coordinate 4,824,983 of NZ_JAUSXL010000002.1, read as the reverse complement.
ACCATGCGCGTCGATCCCGCCAGCCACATCCAGCCCGCCGGAACCGTTCTTCCGCCCAACGACACCTGCGAACTGCTCGCACGCCGGCTGCGCGCCGAGACCGAAGGCGAGGTGCTGTTCGACGACGGTTCGCGCGGCCGCTACGCCACCGATGCGTCGATCTACCAGATCACGCCGGTCGGCGCTTTCGTGCCCACCAACGAGCGCGACATTGCCACCGCCATCGACATTGCGCGCGACCTGAAGGTGCCGGTGCTCGCGCGCGGCGGCGGCACCAGCCAGTGCGGCCAGACCACGGGCGCCGCGCTGGTGATCGACAACAGCAAGCATTTCCGCCGCGTGCTCGATGTGAACGTGGAGGAGGGCACCGCCACCGTCGAGCCCGGCCTGGTGCTCGACCATCTGAATGCACAGCTCAAGCCGCATGGCCTGTGGTACCCCGTCGATGTGTCGACCAGCGCGCAGGCCACGCTGGGCGGCATGGCGGGCAACAACTCCTGCGGCTCGCGCTCCATCGCCTACGGCAACATGGTGCACAACGTGCTGGGCGCGAGCGCCTGGCTCTCGAGCGGCGAGCTGGTGGAGTTTGGGCCGCAATCCACGCTGGGCGCCCGTGCGGCCGGCATTGCGAGCTTCGTGCACGGGCTGGCGCTTGCGCACCGCGAGCAGATCCACGCCCACTGGCCCAAGGTGCTGCGCCGCGTGGCGGGCTACAACCTCGACATCTTCGACAACCAGAGCGAGAAGCCGTACACCGCGGACGGCAGCGTGAACCTCGCGCACTTGCTGATCGGCGCCGAGGGCACGCTGGCCTACACGAAGAGCCTCACGCTCAAGCTCGCGCCGCTGCCGCGCGCCAAGGTGCTGGGCATCGTGAACTTTCCGACCTTCCATGCGGCCATGGATGCCGCGCAGCACATCGTGAAGCTGGGCCCCACGGCGGTGGAACTGGTCGACCGCACGATGATCGAGCTGAGCCTGGCCAACCCGGCTTTCAAGCCCACGGTGGAAACCGCGCTGATCGGCAAGCCCGCGGCCATTTTGCTGGTCGAGTTTGCGGGCACCGGGAAGGCCGCGCTGCTGCCGCAGCTGAAGCAGCTGGTCGAGCTGATGGGCGACCTCGGCCTGCCCCGCAGCGTGGTCGAAATGCCCGACGACGCGCGCCAGAAGAACCTCTGGGAAGTGCGCAAGGCCGGCCTCAACATCATGATGAGCCTGAAGGGCGACGGCAAGCCGGTGAGCTTCATCGAGGACTGCGCCGTGCCGCTCGAGCACCTGGCCGAATACACCGATGCATTGACCGAAGTGTTTGCGAGGTATGGCAGCCGCGGCACCTGGTATGCGCATGCCTCGGTCGGCACGCTGCATGTGCGGCCGATCCTGGACATGCGTACCGATGGCGGCGCCAAGATGCGCGCTATTGCGGAAGAAGCCTCCGTGCTGGTGCGCAAGTACAAGGGCGCCTTCAGCGGCGAGCATGGCGACGGCCTGTGCCGCGGCGAGTGGATCGAATGGCAGTTCGGCCCGGCCCTCAACGAGGCGTTCCGCGCCATCAAGCAGAAGCTCGATCCGGCCAACCTGTTCAACCCCGGCAAGATCGTCGACACGCCACGCATGGACGACGCGTCGCTGTTGCGCTTTGCGCCGCCCACGGCGCCCAGGCCCTACCGGCGCATCGAACTCAAGCCCGTGCTCGACTGGTCGGCCTGGAACGTCAACGCCGACCCGGTGACCGAGAAGACCAGCGCGCCCGGCACCGGCGGCGACAGCACCGGCGGCCTCGCCAAGGCCGTGGAAATGTGCAACAACAACGGCCACTGTCGCAAGTTCGACGCCGGCACCATGTGCCCGAGCTACCGCGTGACGCGCGACGAGCAGCACCTGACGCGCGGGCGCGCCAACACGCTGCGGCTCGCGCTCTCGGGCCAGCTCGGCGCCGATGCTTTCACCGGCGAAGAAATGCACGAGACCATGGACCTGTGCGTCGGCTGCAAGGGCTGCAAGCGCGATTGCCCGACCGGCGTCGACATGGCGAAGATGAAGATCGAGTTCCTCGACCACTACAAGAAGCGCCACGGCCACTCGCTCAAGGACAAGCTGGTGGCCCACATGCCCGACTACGCGCACCGCGCGAGCCGCGTGCCATGGCTCATGAACCTGCGCAACACCGTGCCCGGCGCGGCCTGGCTGGGCGAGAAGCTGCTGGGCTTTTCGGCACGCCGGTCGCTGCCCGAATGGCGCTCCGACACCTTCTGGCGCGCCAAGGCCGACCTGCACGGCATGTTCGCCAGCCGCGAAGCCGTGCTGTCGGTGCAGGCGAACGGCGGCAAGGCCGCGGTGCTTTTCGTCGACACCTTCAACGGCACCTTCGAAAGCGAGAACGCGCTCGCTGCGGCCCGCGTGCTCAAGGCCGCGGGCTACACGCTGCACACGGTCGAGAAGAGCGGCGGGCACCACTGCTGCGGCCGCACCTTCCTGGCCAGCGGCATGGTGGGCGAGGCCAAGCGCCGCGCCGAGGCGCTGATCGATGCGCTGCGGCCGCTCGCCGAAGCCGGCATTGCCATCGTCGGGCTCGAGCCTTCATGCTTGCTCACGCTGCGCGACGAGACCCTGGTGATGGGCTTCGGCAAGAAGGCCGAAACCGTGGCCAGGCAGGCGCTGCTGTTCGAGGAGTTCATTGCGCGCGAGCTGAAGGCCGGGCGCTTCGCGCTCGCGCTCACGCCGGCCACGGCGCCGATCCTGCTGCACGGCCATTGCCACCAGAAAGCCTTCGGCGCGGTCAGCCCGATCCTGGATGTGCTGCGGCTCATTCCCGGCGCCGAGCCCGAGCTGATCGAAAGCTCCTGCTGCGGCATGGCGGGCAGCTTCGGCTACGAGGCGCGCCACATCGACGTCTCGATGCAGATGGCTGAGGCCAGCCTGCTGCCGGCGATCCGAGCCAGGCCCGACGCCATCGTGGTGGCCGACGGCACCAGTTGCCGCCATCAGATCGGGGATGGCGCGCAGCGCGAGGCGGTGCATGTGGCTGTGCTGCTGGAGCGGCACCTCGTGCCGCCAACCCTGTCGCCCGAGCAGACTTAGCAGCTGGCACAAAATGCCGTGATGAATGCAGCATCGAGCAGCGGCAGCGAAATCATCGAGCCGGGCTTTGCCTTGTTCGAAACCGCGATAGGCACCTGCGCGCTGGCCTGGGGGCTGCGCGGGCTCGTCGGTGTGCAACTGCCGGAAGAAAACGGCGAAGCCGCCACGCGGGCGCGCATGCGGCGCCGCTTTGCGAACCTGAATGAGGCCGAGCCGCCTGAAAGCGCGCAGCGCGCGATCACAGCCATCCAGGGCTTGCTAAAAGGCGCTTCCGACGACCTCGGCGACTTCGAGCTCGACATGAGCGCCGTGTCGGAATTCCACCAACGCATCTATGCGATTGCGCGGCGCATTCCGCCCGGGCAAACGCGCACCTATGGCGAAATCGCGGCCGAACTCGGCGACAAGGGCCTGTCGCGCGCGGTGGGCCAGGCCATGGGCCACAACCCCTTCGCGCCGGTGGTGCCGTGCCACCGCGTGCTGGCCGCGGGCAACAAGCCCGGTGGTTTTTCGGCGGGCGGCGGCGCGCTGACGAAACTGCGCATGCTCGACATCGAAGGCGCGCGGCCGAACGGAATGGCTTCGCTTTTCTAGCAGCCTCCGGAAGCCGTCACGCCGCCGCAACCGGCAGCCGGTGCAGCCCCGCGATGCGCGAGGCAAAAATGATTCCCGCCTGCAAGAAGAAACCCGCCAGCGCGAGCAGCAGGCAGGCCGGCTCGCCCCACGTTGCGCCCACAACGCCGCCCAGCGCGGCACCGATCGGCCGGGCGCCCGCATTGATCGTGAGGAACACCGCCGACACCCGGCCCAGCATCGCCGAGGCCGTGACGCTCTGCCGCAGCGTGGTGGTGGTGATGGTCCAGACCATCGGCCCGGCGCCGAAGAGAAAGAACGACAGCGCGGCCAGCGATGCGGCCGGCACCACCAGCGTGGCCGCCATGGCCGCCGCGGCAACAACCGCCACGGCAGGACCGACCTGGATCGCACGGCCGAACGGCAGGCGCGCAACCACGCGCGATGTCAGCAGTGCGCCCGCCACCATGCCCGCGCCGTACATCGCCAGCGTGAAGCCGACCGCCTGCGCGCCAAGGCCCAGAACCCGCACCGCATACGGCACGTAGCCGGCCTGCAGCACGAACCACGAGATGTTGAAGACCGCGCCGGTCATCAGCATGGGCCGCAGCAATTCGTGCCGCCAGACAAAGCGCGCGCCATCGCGCACATCGAGCAGCGGATGGCGCCGCGATGCGGCCGGGCGCGGCGCTTCGGCCAGGCGCAGCAGCAGGCCCACCGCCGTGACCGAGAGCACGGCCGCCAGCACGAAGGCCGTCGAGGCACCCGCCCACGCGACCAGCGCGCCCGCCAGCGCAGGCCCGGCCGTGAACGCCGCGCTGCGCGCAAGCTCCAGCCGGCCGTTGGCGGCTGCCAATGCATCGCGCGGCACGAGTGCCGGCACCAGCGCGGGCGCCGCGACGCTGAAGCCCACGGTGCCGACCGCACCCAGGAACCCGAGCACCGCGAGCCAGCCGATGCCGAGCCTGGACGACAGCACCATGGCCAGCAGCACCAGCAGCGAGACGGCACGCAGCCCCTCGGATGCCACCATCAGCCGCTGCCGCGACATGCGATCGGCCAGCACGCCCAGCGGCATCGACAGCAGCAGAAAAGGCAGCGTCTGGATGGCGGCGAGAAAGCCGATCTCGCCCGGCCCCGCACCGAACATGAGCACCGCGACCAGCGGCACCGCTGCAAGGCTCAGCTGCTCGGCGGACTGCGCCGCGAGGTTGGACCACGCAAGGTAGACAAAGGGACGGGGAAGGGCGGTTTTCATGCGGCAGGTGCTTCATGTGCGAGGAAGCCCCCATGCTGCGGCCGCGCGCCGCCCGGCGCTGGCCGTTTACGGACCTGCGAGCGTCATCGCGCCTTGCGAGTCCGAGGCCATCATTTCCTCGAACCATTGCGCGACGCATGCGGCTTCGGGTGTGGCGTCGGGCGCCAGACCGTAGTAGTAGCGGTTCAGCGCCATGCGCAGCGAGGGGAGCGGCGACTGCAGCCGGCCGGAGGCCAGGTCGTGCGCCACCAGCGAGGTCGGCGCCAGCGCGATGCCCAGCCCGTCGACCGCGGCCTGCAGCACGAAGTGCAGGTGGTCGAACAGGAGCCGCCCCGCGGGCTTGGCACGCGGTGCGCCGACATGCTTCTTCCAGTCGTCCCAGTCTTCCTTGCGCGTGCGGGCCGACAGCTGCACGTGCGAGGCCAGCGCGCGCAGGTCCGAAAGCGGATGCGCCTTGAACAGCGTCGGCGCGCCGACCACCAGCACCTCGTCTTCGAGGAAGGGGCGCACCTCGATGGAAGGCGGCCAGCCCTCGAGCCCGCGGCGCACCGCGATGTCGAAGCTGCCCGCGGCCTGCTCGGGCATGACCGTGCTCGTGACCACCTGCGGTTCGATCTCGGGGTAGCGCTCGACGAACGACGGCAGCCGCGGAATGAGCCACCGCACCGCGAAGGAAGGCCGCACGTTGATCCTCACGGCACGGGCCGGCCCCTGTGCCTGCAGCGCACGCGCTGCCGCATGGATCTGCGCGATGGCCGGGCCTGCCTCGGCAAAGAACTGCTGTCCTTCCGCGGTCAAGGCGACCTGGCGGATGCGGCGCTCGAACAGCGCGACGCCCAGGCATTCTTCGAGGCTCTTGATCTGCCGGCTCACCGCGCTGTGCGTCACATGAAGCTCGATGGCCGCGCGCGTGAAGCTCTGGTGGCGGGCCGCGGCGACGAAGGCGCGCACGGCATTGAGGGGCGGTTCTCGCAGCGGCATGCGTGCGATTTTCTCACGCATGGCGGGCGTTAATGTCGTTTGCCGGCATGCCGTGCCACGGCGCACCATGCGGGCTCGATGCTTCGCACCACGCCCGCTCCGGCTCTCGCTGCCACCGACCTGAACTCCCGCCACGCAGCCATTGCGCTCGGGCTTTCGCTGCCGGCCGACGTGGTGCTCTACCTGTTGCTACCGATGTACGCCGGGCAGTTCGGCGTGACGCTGGCGGAGGCCGGCATGCTGCTCGCGGCCAATCGGCTCGTGCGCATCGCGGGCTACGGCGCGGTGGCGCGCTTCTATGCGCGCAACGGCGACCGGCTCACCTGCACCATCGCCGTGGTGGCGGCCGCGTTCTGCGGGCTCGGCTACGCCACGCTCTCGGGCTTCTGGGCGCTGCTGCCGCTGCGGCTCGTGTGGGGCCTGTGTTTTGCCGCGCTCAATCTGTCAACGCAGTCGCTGGCCACGGCCGAGCTGCTTGGTGCGGCACGCCGCAGCGGGCGTTCGCGTGCGCTCATCGCGATCGGGCCGGTGCTGGCGCTGCCGCTGGGCGCGCTGCTGGCGCTGTGGGCCGGTCCGCGCATCATCTTCGGCATTCTTGCCGTGTTCTCGCTGGTGGCGGTGCTGGTCACGCGGCGCTTGCCTGCGGTGCCGCATGGCGCCGGGCCACGACGCGCGCGCCGCTTCAAGCGGCCCAACAGCCTCGATGCCTGGTCGTTCATGGAAGGGCTGACGCTCGACGGGCTCTTCATCATCGGCCTGTCCTATCTGGGCAAGGACCTGATGCCGGGCGGCGCGGTGGTCATGGCCGGTTCGCTGATGGCGCTGCGCTACCTGGCGGAAATCCTGCTGAGCCCGGTCGGCGGCCACCTGGCGGAGCGCTTCGGCGCCGAGCGGCTGCTGGTGAGTCTCTCGCTCGTGACGGCGATGGCGCTGGTCGGCTTCGGCCTGGGCTGGCTGTGGAGCTGCGCGGCATCGATCGTGGTCCTGCGCGCCTTGCAGCTGCCCTTGCTGCCGCCCATCGTGGCGCGCCGCACGCCGGGGCCGGAGCGCATGCACGCGCTGGCTGCGCGCGCGGTATGGCGCGACATCGGCGCCGGCATCGGGCCGCTGCTGGCCGGGCTCCTGCTGCCGGTCGTAGCATCGTCGTGGCTCTACGGCATCTGCGCGCTGCTGCTGGCCGCGGCGGCACTGGCCTGCGGCAGAAACCCGTCAACCCCGGCAGACACAAAACAAGGAGCGACTCCATGACCCATGCCATCGACACCATCGAGCAACTCGAAGCGCTGTTCGGCCAAGCCGGCGAGACCTCGCTCAAGAAGGAGGTGCCCTGGCTGCACCCGAGCTACCAGGCGCTGATTGCCGCTTCGCCCTTTGCCGTGCTGGCCACCGCCGGACCCGGCGGCCTCGACGCCTCCCCGCGTGGCGACCCGCCCGGTTTCGTGGCGGTGCAGGACGAGAAGACGCTGCTGCTGCCCGAGCGCCGCGGCAACAACCGCATCGACAGCCTGCGCAACATCGTGGCCGATCCGCGCGTGGCGCTGCTGTTCCTGATTCCCGGCGTGGGCGAAACCTTGCGCGTGAACGGCAGGGCGCGCATCACGACCGAGCCTGAACTCATGGCGCGCTTCGCGATGGAGGGCAAGCTGCCGCAGTGCGTGATCGAGATCCGCGTGGAGTCCGTTTTCTTCCAGTGCGCGCGCGCCATCCAGCGCTCGAAGCTGTGGGCGCCGCTGCCGGCGCAGATGCGGCGCGAGGTGCCTACGCCCGGCGCCATCCTGTCGGCGCTGACCGATGCCGCCTTCGACGGAGAGGTCTACGACCGCGAGCTGCCGGCGCGGCAGCGTTCTACCTTGTATTGAGCAGCGCCCCGCGGCTCGTCAGGGCTGTGGCGATGCCTGTTGTTGCTGCTGCTGCTGCGCCCTCATGAACTGGTGCCGCTGCCAGTAGCGGCCGACCGCGCCCTTGAAGTTCTCCTTCTGCTTGCCCAGGCCGCCCACCTTGACCTTGGTGGTGCGCGCACCGAGCATGCCCTTGTCGTGGTGCGTGACGACCAACAAGTCGCCAAAGGTGTTGTCGTGGAACGTCAGGTCCTTGACCTCGTCCCATGCGATCGTCGAGCCGCCATCGACGCTCTGGCGCAGGCCCGCATGGCTCACCTCGATGCTCTCGCCGTTCTTCAGCGCGAACGCGACCGGCGGAAAGTGGCGCAGCACCACGGCGCGCTCTTCCTCGGTGGCCGGCTCGTAGCGGTAGGCGAGGCTCAGTTCGTGGTTCTGGACGAAGCGCTGCTCGTAGTCGCTCCACAGGCGCTGCTCGATGGCGGCGGCGGTCTCGATGTCGTCGGCCCACGAGGCCTCTGGCGCGGTCGCGACGATGGCGCCGTAGGCGCTTTCGGGCACGTGGTGGCCGACGTTGCGCATGCGTTCGAGCAGCGGCGGATGGCTGTCGTAGGGATGCGGTACATCGGCGGTCTTCATGCTTTCGACGAATGCGTCGGAGTTGGCATAGGGCGGCAGGCCGGCGGCCACGAAGCCGGCGATGCCGAGCGCGCCGTCGTGCTGGCGGTCCTGCGCAAAGAGCTTGCGTTCGACGTCGTTGCGGTAGCTGGCGTAGGCCGAAATCTTGATGAGCGACTGCACGATGGCGCCCGGCGCGGTGAGGCTCGCGGCAACGCGGTCGGCCTTGTATTCGCGCTCCCGGCTGTCGCGCGCCAGTGCAAACGCAAAGATCATGCGATAGAGGCGCAGCAGGTAGTGCGCCACGATGCTCAGGCCGCCGTCGCGCATCTTCCAGGTGTACTGGTCGAACTGCAGCAGCTTGGGGCCGAGCGCAGCGCTGCTGCGGGTGTCGCCACCGCCCAGGTGGGCCAGTTCGTGCGCCAACACCGCATCGGCCTCGGACTGGTCGAGCACGCGCAGCAGCGGAATGCTCACGAACAGCGTGCGGCCTTGCAGCGTGCGTCCGCCCACCTCGCAGGGCGCTTCGGTGACGAAGAAGTTGGTGTCGATACCGGCCACGATCTGGTCGGGCGGCGCGGTCTTCACGCGGGCGGCCAGCTGGCGGATGCGTTCCCACAGGCGCGGTGCGTCGGCCTCGGCGACCACTTCGCCTTCGATCTCGTTGCCGAAGGGCAACTGCTTGAACAGCGTGTAGATCGCATAGAACACGGCCACCGCGGCCGCAATGCCCGCGATGATGATCAGCTTGACGTAGTAGCTCTGCCAGAAGTAAGCCGTGAGCCAGAACGACAGCCACACCAGCATCGCGCTCTGCAGCGCGACCTCGGCCGCGCTCGACACCGTCATGAGCCGCCAGCCCGCGACGAAGCTCGCATAGCGCAGGCCGCGGTTGGCAAAGGCCAGTGCGCCCAGCACCAGCGCCGCGGCGAGCAGCGCCGCGCCGAGCACCAGTGTCCAGATGGCGGCACGGTCGGCCCAGTGGAACTGCCAGTGCATCGAGTAGGGGCTGCACACCTTGTCGTGGAAATTCTTGTCCTCGGGCGCGGTCGCGCTGCAGGCCTTGGAGAGCGGATGGCTGCGATAGAACTCGGTGGCCTGTGCCTTGTCGGCCGCGGACAGGCGGGTGTCCGAAGCGATGCGCGTCTCGATCGCCTGCAGGAATTCGGCGTCCTCCGAACGCAGTGCGTATTCGGTGAAGACCAGCGTCGCCGCCGGAATCGCGAAGAGCGACACCAGGGTCAAAAGAAAGACGCGAAAGAGGTCGGCATGGATCGTTCGGGCGAGGGCCATAAGGTGCTGCTCCTGGAAGCGATGTTGTGATTCGTTGTGTGGAACTGTCCGGGAATCGATAGCGTAGCGGCCGTTTGCCTCGTTGCGTATGCCGGACATCGTTCATTGCGAATGGCGTGAATACGAAGGTCGTACTCTTTGCACGGAATTAGCAACGACCGGGTGGCGACCCCACGCCTGCACCGGTTGCCGCGCTTGGCGACAATCGATCCGATGCGTTCTTCTTCTCCCTTCTTCAAGATGGCCCTGCTGCTGGGCCTGCTCTCCGCCATCGGCCCCTTCGCCATCGACATGTACCTGCCGGCGCTGCCGGCCATCGGCCAGACGCTGCGGGCCGACATCGGCGCGGTGCAGATGAGCCTCACGGCGTTCTTCCTTTCGCTGGGCGCGGGGCAGCTGCTGTACGGGCCGGTCTCGGACATGGTCGGGCGCAAGCCGCCGCTCTATGCCGGGCTGGTGCTGTTCGCGCTTGCAAGCGTGGGCTGCGCGCTGGCCACCGACATCCACACGCTGATCGCGCTGCGCTTCGTGCAGGGCCTGGGCGCGGCGGCCGGCATGGCGATTCCGCGCGCGGTGGTGCGCGACCTGCACACCGGCACCGATGCCGCGCGGCTCATGTCGCTCCTGATCCTGGTGTTCAGCGTGTCGCCGATCCTTGCGCCGCTGGTGGGCAGCGCCGTGATCGCGGTGGCGGGCTGGCGCGGCGTGTTCTGGGCCGTGACCATCGCCGCGGTGGCGGGCCTCGCGATGATGGTCACGCAGCTGCGCGAAACGCGGCCGCCCTCGGAGCGCGTCGAGAGCAGCCTCGGCAGCGCCTTGTCGGCCTACTGGGTGCTGCTGCGCGACTGGCACTACCTCGGGCTGGTCTTCATCGGCGGCTTCGCGATGGCGGGCTTCTTCACCTACCTGGCGAATTCTTCGTTCGTGATGATCGACCACTACGGCCTGTCGCCCGCGCTGTACAGCGTGGCCTTCGGCGTGAACGCGGCGGCCTTCATCGGCGCCTCGCAGCTCACGGGCTCGCTGGGCGAGCGCTTCGGGCTGGTGGGCCTGGTCAAGTTCGGCGTGGTGGCCTCGGGCATTGCGATGCTCGCCATGTTCGCGTACTTCGCGGCGGGCGGCGACAGCCTCTGGGTGTTGATCGTGCTGTACTTCATTGCCTCCGGTTTCATGGGCCTGGTGATTCCGACCACCGGCGTGCTGGCGCTGGAAATGCACGGCGCCATTGCGGGCACCGCTTCGGCGCTGCTCGGCACGCTGCAGATGCTGACCGGCGCACTGGCGATGGCGGTGGTCGGCCTCTTCACCGACGGCCGTCCGCTGCCGATGGTGACCGGCATGGCCGGCGGCGCGCTGATCGCGCTGGTGCTGACCTGGCTCACGCTGGGCAGCGTGCGGTCCGAGCCCACGCGCAGGACGCAGCAGGCGTGAGCAGCACGGCGCACATGGAAGCCGCGGCATCCGTGGACAGCAAGGCCGCGCAGCCCATCGACGGGCTGGACCAGCCCGCGCGCCAGCGCGCGATGCTGGTGATCATTCTCGGCATCATGGTGGCCGTGCTCGACGGCACCATCGTCAACCTGGCGTTGCCGGGCATTGCGCGCGAACTGCAGGCCAGCCCGTCGCATGCCATCTGGGTGGTGAACGCCTACCAGATCGCCACGCTGGTCATGCTGCTGCCGCTCGCGTCGCTGGGCGACCTGGTCGGCTACCGGCGGGTCTACCTGGTGGGCATGGCGGTGTTCACGCTGTCATCGATCGGCGCCACCTTTGCCGATTCGCTGGCCACGCTGATTGCCGCGCGCACCTTCCAGGGCTTGGGCGCGGCCGGCATCATGAGCGTGAACGCGGCGCTGGTGCGGCTGACCTTTCCCTCGGCGCTGCTGGGGCGCGGCATGGCGATCAACTCGATGGTGGTGGCCACGTCCTCCGTCGCCGGACCCTCGGTGGCCGCCGCCATTCTTTCGGTGGCCTCGTGGCCGTGGCTGTTTGCCATCAACGTGCCGCTGGGCGCCATCACGCTGGCGCTGGGCCTGCGGGCGCTGCCGTTCAACCGTGTGGCACCGGCGGCCGGCCTGCGCTTCTCGCCGATCGACGTGGCGCTGAACGTGCTGATGTTCTCGCTGGTGTTCTTGGGCGTCGACCGCCTGGGCGTGCGCGAGGGCAGTGCGGGCGGCGGCTCGGCCTGGCTCATCCTGCTGGCCGGCGTGGCGGTGGGCTTCGTCTATCTCCGGCGGCAGCGCACGCTGGCGGTGCCGCTGTTTCCGATCGACCTGCTGCGCATTCCGGTGTTCGCGCTTTCCATGGGCACGTCGGTGGCCGCGTTCTGCGCGCAGATGCTGGCCTACATCGCGCTGCCGTTCCTGCTGCTCGAGGTGTACGGCCGCAGCCACATCGAGGCCGGGCTGCTCATCACCGCCTGGCCGCTGGCCATCGTGGCCATGGCGCCGATCGCGGGCCGGCTGATCGGGCGCTACCCGGACGGGCTGCTCGGCGGCATCGGGCTGGGCCTGCTCGCCATCGGCCTGGCGCTCTTGGCGGCGCTGCCGGCGCATCCGGGCAATGCCGACATCGCGTGGCGCATGGCACTGTGCGGGCTGGGCTTCGGCCTGTTCCAGTCGCCCAACAACCACACCATCGTGACTTCGCCGCCCGCGCACCGCAGCGGCGCGGCCAGCGGCATGCTGGGCACGGCGCGGCTCACGGGGCAGACGCTGGGCGCGGTGGTGCTGGCCGGCGTGTTCAGCATCTGGAGCCCGCATGGCGGCCACGGGCCGATGGTGGCGCTGGTGCTGGCGGCCTGCTGCGCGGGGCTGGCGGCGGTCTTCAGCAGCCTGCGGCTGAAGACGACAGGGCACGGTGGCTGAATAGGTTAGGGTACGCCCCTATGACGGAAGTACCTGGAACCGTGGTTTGCCCGGGCTGCGATGCGGTCTTCAGCCGCGCGCCCCTGAAGCCGCGCGAGGAGTCGCACTGCGCGCGCTGCGGCACCGAGCTCTACCGCCACCCGGGCGACCAGCAGCGCCGCATCCTGCCGCTGACGGTGGCGTCGCTGATCATGTTCGCCATTGCCAACCTGTTCCCGATCGTGGAGATGGAGCTCCAGGGCCTGCGCAGCCAGACCACGCTGGCCGGCGCGGTGCTGGTGCTGAGCCGGGAGGGCATGTCGGTAGTGGCGCTGCTGGTGCTGGCCACGACGCTGCTCTTTCCGCTGATGCAGCTGTGCATCCTGGCCTATCTGCTGGTGCCGCTGCGCCGCGAGCGCCGGCCGGCCGGCTTTGCCGTTCTGGTGCGCGCCATGCAGATGCTGCGGCCCTGGGGAATGATCGAGGTGTTCCTGCTCGGCGTGCTGGTGGCGATCGTCAAGCTGTCGAGCATGGCGAGCGTGGTGGCGGGGCCGGCGCTCTGGGCCTTCGTGGCGCTCACGGTGATGCTTACCGCCGTGCTCTCGTTCAATCCCAATGCCTTCTGGGAAATGACCTTTCGTCCGCCCGGCGAGCCCGACAGGGAGGCTGCGTGAGCGCAGGCGAGTTCCACGCGCTGGACGACGGCGAAGCGCCGGTGGCAACCGCCAGCGCGCTGGGCCTCGTGGCCTGCCCGCATTGCGATGCCGTCTGGCGCGACGCCGCCGAGGGCGAGCCGTGCGGGCGCTGCGGCACGCACCTGCACACGCGCAAGCCCTACAGCCTGGACCGCACCTGGGCCTTCCTGATCGCGGCCTGCATCATGTACATCCCGGCCAACCTGCTGCCGGTGATGATCACGCGCACGTTGTTCGGCGCGCAGTACGACACCATCCTGAGCGGCGTCATCTATTTCTGGGTCTCGGGCGCCTACGGGCTCGCGGCGATCATCTTCATTGCGAGCTTCCTGGTGCCGCTGTTCAAGCTCACGGTGCTGATCCTGCTTGCATGGCTGGCGCAGCGCGGCAGCAGCTGGCGCCGGCCCGAGCGGGCCAAGCTCTATCACATCATCGAGATCATCGGCCGCTGGTCGATGCTCGATGTGTTCGTGGTGTCGCTGCTTACCGGGCTGGTGCAGATCCAGGGCTTTGCGGTCATCAACGCGGGCGTGGGCATTGCGGCCTTCGGGTCGGTGGTGGTGCTGACGATGCTGGCCTCGCTGAGCTTCGACCCCAGGCTCACCTGGGACAGCAGGCAGCAGCAGCAAGCCGAACAGGAAGGCCGGGAACCGGCACGCGACAACAGGGAACAGAAGCCAGCATGAGTGACGACGAAGCCAGACCTAACAACGATCCATCGCCCCCGCCCGGGCTTCCTGCGCCGCGCGTGGTGCGCCGGCGCGAATGGCTGCCCTCGCTGATCTGGCTGATACCCATCGTTGCCGCGCTGGTCGGCGTGATGCTGGTGGTCAGAATCCTGATGCAGCGCGGGCCCGAGATCGTGCTTACCTTCAACACGGCCGAGGGCCTGGAGGCCAACAAGACAGCCGTCAAGTACAAGGACGTGCAGATCGGCACGGTGCAGAGCCTGCGGCTCGCGCGCGACCGCTCGCACGTGCGCGTGACCGTGCAGCTCAGCAAGGAGGCCGAGAGCTTCACCGCCGAGGATTCGCGCTTCTGGGTGGTGCGGCCGCGGCTCGACACCTCCGGCATCTCGGGCCTGGGCACCTTGCTGTCGGGCGCCTACATCGGCGCCGATGCGGGCGTGTCGAAGGAAACCGCGAGCGAGTTCAAGGGACTGGAGGTGCCGCCGATCGTCACGCGCGATGCCTCGGGCCAGCAGTTCCTGCTGCGCGCCACCGACGTGGGGTCGCTCGACGTGGGCTCGCCGGTGTATTTCCGGCGCATCAAGGTCGGCCAGGTGGCGGCCTATGAGCTCGACGGCGACGGCCGCGGCGTGACGCTGCGCATCTTCGTCAATGCGCCCTACGACAAGTTCGTGGGCGTCAACACGCGCTTCTGGCAGGCCAGCGGCATCGATGCGCAGCTCAGCGCCAGCGGCTTCACGCTGCGCACGCAGTCGCTCGCCACCATCCTGCTCGGCGGCATCGCGTTCCAGGCGCCCGACGACGCCATGGGTCCGCTGGCCAAGGAGAACACGGCCTTCACGCTCGCGCAGGACGAAACCGCGGCCATGAAGGAGCCCGACGGTCCTTCGCAGACGCTGCTGATGTACTTCAACCAGTCGCTGCGCGGCCTGGCGCCGGGTGCGCCGGTCGATTTCCGCGGCGTGGTGATCGGCGAGGTCAAGTCGATCGGCGTGGAGTTCGACCGCGCCGAGCGCGAGTTCCGCATGCCGGTGCTGGTGCAGGTCTACCCGGACCGGCTGCGCCGCCGCGCGGGCGAAAGCGGCGTGGAGTCGCGTGCCACCCAGCAGGAGCGGCTGCGCTTCCTGGCCGAGAAGGGCCTGCGTGCGCAGCTGCGCAACGGCAACCTGCTGACCGGGCAGGTGTACGTGGCGCTCGACTTCTTTCCCAAGGCGCCGCCGGCCAGGATCGACATGGCGAAGAGCCCGATCGAGCTGCCCACCATCGCCAACAGCCTCGACGAGATCCAGTCGCAGGTGCAGGAGATCGCAAGCAAGCTCAACAAGGTGCCCTACGAGCAGATTGCGGCCGACCTGCGCACCACGCTGGCCTCGCTCAACAAGACGCTGGCCAGCACCGAGCAGGCGGTCACCCGCATCAACACCGACCTGACGCCCGAACTGGCCGCCGCCATGAAGGACGTGCGCAAGACCGTCAACAGCGCCGAGCGCACGCTGGCCGACGATTCGCCGCTGCAGCAGGACATGCGCCAGACGCTGCGCGAACTCACGCGTGCCGCGGGCTCGGTGCGCGTGCTGACCGACTACCTCGAGCGGCACCCCGAATCGCTCTTGCGCGGCAAACCGGACGACAAGAAATGAAGGACAAGAAAAAGCTGTTTCCGCTTGCTGCCGCTGCAGCGCTGGCGATCCTCGCAGGCTGCGCGAGCAAGCCCGACAACTACTACACGCTGGCCAGCCCGGTGGCGGCTGCGGACGCGGCCCCATCGACCCTCGGTTCGGCCGCGCCGCTCTACATCGAGCTGGCGCCGGTGGCGGTGCCCGAACGGCTCGCGCGGCCGCAGATGGTGGTGGGCCGGCCGAACGGCAGCGTGCAGGTGGATGTGTTCGAGCAGCACCGCTGGGCCGCGTCGTTCGAGAGCGAGCTGCAGGATGCGCTGGCCAGCGGCATCGCGGCGCGGCTCGGCGCGCTCGATGTCACCAAGGGCGGCCGGCAGTCTTCGCAGCCCGTCTGGCGCATCGCAGTGCAGGTGCGCCAGTTCGACGCGGTCGATGGAGGCCGGGTGGACGCGGGCTTCAACTGGACGCTGCGGCGCTCCGACGAGCCTCGCACCATGGCATGCCAGTTGAACGTGGGCGAAGCGGTGGCGGGCGGCGGCATCGATGCGGTGGCGCAGGGCGCGCAGCGCGTCACTGCCGCGGCGGCCACGGCCATTGCGCGCAGCGTGAATGCGGCGCGGGCGAATCCGGCGGCGACCGCGTGTCCGCTCTGACTTTTTCTCCCTCCCCTTCCGGGGGAGGGCTGGGGTGGGGGCGCGACGGCGGTCATCGATGCATGGCGTCCAGTTGCAAGCTGCCCCCATCCCAACCTTCCCCCGAAGGGGAAGGAGCAATACCGGCGTCTGCTTTCAGATAGATCGGAGATCACCATGGCACAGATCGGCAAGGCCCCCTGCGACAACACGCTGATCCTGCATGGCGCAAGTGCGCAGGAGGGCGCCTGTCCCGAAGCGTCCAAACCCTGGGTGCTGGCCGCGGCCATCGTGGGCTCGAGCATGGCCTTCATCGACGGCACGGTGGTCAACGTGGCGCTGCCGGCCATCCAGGCCGACCTGCGGGCCACGGCGTTCCAGGCGCAGTGGGTGGTCGAGTCCTATGCCCTGCTGCTGGCGGCGCTGCTGCTGGTGGGCGGTGCGCTCGGCGACCATTTCGGGCGGCGCCGCATCTTTGCGATCGGGGTCGGCATCTTCGCCGTTGCTTCTGTGGCCTGCGGGCTCTCCGGCAGCGTGCAGCAGCTGATTGCCGCGCGCGCGGTGCAGGGCATAGGCGCGGCCTTGCTGGTGCCCGGCAGCCTGGCGCTCATCAGCGCCGCATTTCCCGAGAAGGAGCGCGGCAAGGCCATCGGCATCTGGTCGGGCTTCAGCGGCATCACGGCGGCCGCGGGGCCTGTGCTCGGCGGCTTCCTGGTCGATCACTTCTCGTGGGCCTGGGCCTTTTTCATCAACGTGCCGATGGCGCTGCTGGTGCTGTGGATCGCGTGGCGCCACGTGCCCGAGAGCCGCGGATCGTCAGCCAGCGGCGGACTCGATGTGATCGGCGCGCTGCTGGCCACGGCCGGCCTCGGCGGCATCGTCTACGCCTTCATCGAGGCGCCCACACAGCACTGGAGTTCGCCCGCGGTGCTGGCGGCGCTGGTCATCGGCGTTGCGGCCAGCATGGGCTTCGTGGCCGCGGAGCGCAGGGCGCGCACGCCGATGCTGCCGCTGGCGCTGCTGCGCATCGGCAACTTCAGCGGCGCCAACCTGCTGACCCTGCTGCTGTATGCGGCGCTCGGCGGCGGGCTGTATTTCTTCCCGCTCAACCTGATCCAGGTGCAGGGCTACTCGGCCACCGTGGCGGGCGCGGCGCTGCTGCCGTTCATCCTCATCATGTTCGCGCTCTCGGGCTGGGCCGGGCAACTGGTCGACCGCTTCGGCCCGCGGCTGCCGCTGGTGATCGGTCCCGCGATTGCCGCGGTGGGCTTTGCACTGTTCGCACTGCCCGGCGTGGATGCGAGCTACTGGCGCGGCTTCTTTCCCGCGGTGGTGGTGCTGGGCTTCGGCATGACCGTGACCGTGGCGCCGCTCACGACCACGGTGATGAACGCGGTCGGGCCCGAGCAGGCCGGCGTGGCCTCGGGCGTCAACAACGCGGTGTCGCGCGCGGCCGCGGTGCTGGCCATTGCGGTGTTCGGCGTGGTCATGGCCTGGGCCTTCGATGGGGCGCTGTCCGAGAGCCTGCGCGGCATGGGCGCTTCGGCGGAAGTTTCGGCGTTTCTCGAGGGCGAGCGCAGCAAGCTGGCCGGCGCCGCGCTGCCGCCGGGCGTCGATGCGGCCACCGCCGCGGCCTTGAAGAAGGCAGTGGCCCAATCCTTCGTGGCGGGCTTTCGCTGGGTGATGCTGTTGAGCGCGGGGCTGGCGGTACTCAGTGCATTGAGCGCCTGGCTGATGATTGGCGGCGGGGCGGCGCCCGCGAATGCCGCCCCGGCGCCTGGCAAGCCAGCCGCATGAAAACTTCCCTCTGACGGGCGCTGCACGGATTGACAAGCACCTCGCACCGCCTTGATACTGAACCTGTAGGTTCATCATCAAAACTCAGGAGATTCCCATGCAGAAGATCGTTCCCTGCCTCTGGTTCGACCGCAACGGCGAAGACGCGCTCAAGTTCTACACCGCCATCTTTCCGAACTCGCGCATGACCGAAAAGCAGCTCTGGGGCGACGAGAACCCCAGCCTCAAGGGCTCGCTGCTCACCGCGATGTTCGAGCTCGACGGGCAGGAGTTCATGGTGCTCAACGGCGGGCCGCAGTACAAGTTCACCCCGGCCATCTCGATGCTCGTGAGATGCGAGACGCAGGCCGAGGTCGACAACTACTGGGAGAGGCTGCTCGAAGGCGGCGGCCAGCCGGTGCAGTGCGGCTGGCTCACAGACCGCTACGGCGTGTCGTGGCAGGTCGCGCCCACGCCCATCCTGCGCATGTTCAAGGACAAGGATCCGGCCAAGGCCGCCCGCGCGATGCAGGCGATGATGAAGATGATCAAGCTCGACATCGCCGAGGTGCAGAAAGCCTTCGACGGCGAGTGATCCGATCCGCCGCCGCGGCGGCTACACCATCCGCCGGATCGCCTTCTTGCGCCACACCAGCCGGTAGTAGGCCGTCTGCAGCAGCAGCATCGCGCCGAAGGTCACGGGGTAGGCCCACCAGATGCCGTTGAGCCCGATGCGGTGGCTCATGAACCAGGCCACGGGCACCTCGATGCCGATCAGGCAGAGGATCGAGATGGCCGTGGGCACCAGCACCGAACCGCTGGCCCGCATGATCCCCGAGATGGCCGCGGCCATGCCGAAGATCACCAGGCTCCACAGCATGATGTGCAGCAGCGTCTGCGCAATCTCGATCACCGGCGCGCTGGTGATGAAGAAGCCCATGAGGTGGCGCGAGAACAGGTAGCCCAGCAGCACCAGGCCGCCGGTCAGCACCAGGTTCATCAGCAGCGCGGTCCTGGCGATGGCGCCCAGCCGGTCGGCGCGGCCCGCGCCGATGGCCTGTGCGCCCAGGATCGACGCCGTGATGGCGATCGAGATGGCCGGGAACTGCACGTAGGCCACCACCTGGTTCACCGCGCCATAGGCCGCGGTGGCGCTGGAGCCATAGCTGTTGACCAGCGAGAGCAGCGCCACCTCGGCCAGCGCCACCACGATCATCTGCACGCCCGTGGGTATGCCCACCTTGAGCACGGCTTTCAGCAGCTTGGGGTCGATGCGCAGGTGGCGGAAGAATTGCGCATCGGGCGCCAGCGGGCTGCCGCGGCGGCGCAGGCGCCAGCCCAGCCACAGCGTGGCGAGCACGAAGGCCAGCACCGAGGCCCAGGCGGCGCTCGCGACGCCCAGTTGCGGCAGGCCGCCCCAGCCGCGGATGAGCGCGGGCGTGACGACGAGGCCGGTTCCGGTGGAGATCAGCAGCGTGAGCAGCGGAGTGACCGTGTCGCCGACGCCGCGCAACATGGCGGTGGAAAGCAGGAACACGAACAGCCCCGGCATCGCGATCAGCATGATGCGCGCATAGCGCGTGGAGTCGGCCAGCACGTCGGGCGGCGTGCCCAGCAAGGAAAGCAGCGGCGTCGTGAAGGCGCCGCCGAACACGGCCACCGCCAGCCCGAGCAGGATGCCGACCGACAGCGCGGTGCCCGCGATGGCCTTGGCCTTGGCGGCGTCGCGCGCGCCCCAGGCCTGGCC
Organism: Variovorax paradoxus; assembly: GCF_030815975.1. NCBI lineage: Bacteria > Pseudomonadati > Pseudomonadota > Betaproteobacteria > Burkholderiales > Comamonadaceae > Variovorax > Variovorax paradoxus. The sequence continues at coordinate 4,805,337 of NZ_JAUSXL010000002.1, read as the reverse complement.
GATCAGCACCGAGGCGCCGGCGCCCAGCCCGATGACAAAGGCGATGAAGAAGAACATCACCGGGAAGAAACTCGACACGGCCGCCAGCGCGCCGACGCCGATCATCTGGCCGATGTAGATGTTGTTGATGGTGCCCGACATGGACTGCAGGATGTTGCTGAGCAGCATCGGCGCGAGGAAGAACAGGAAGGTCTTCCACAGCGCGCGCGGCGCACCGACGGGCGCCACCGACGTGCCTTGAAGGCCGCTCTGGCCTGTGCTTGCGTTCTCGGGGGTCGTTCTCATGCAGTGGTGCTCCAGCCGGCGGCGGACAGTTTTTGAAGATGGGTGCGCAGGTCCGCGGGCCAGGCGTCGATCAGTGCCTCGAAGCGCTCGTGCTCGCCCGCGAACAGCGCGCGCGTGGCTTCCTCGAAGCCGGGCAGGGCGCCGGCGATGGCGGTCATGAAGCGGTAGGTGGCTTCGCGCGATGCGCGCACGGCATCGCGGTCGGCATTGACGCGGCTCGCCTCCTGCACCAGGCGCCGCAACGCGACCGAAGCGCCGCCCGGTTGGCGGTTGAGCCAGTCCCAGTGACGCGGAAGCAGGGTGACTTCGCGCGCCACGACGCCCAGCCTCGGACGGCCTACGCCGCGCGGGGTTTCGTCATGGGCCCCGGCGCTGGCAGCGGATGTCACGACGCCGGCCCGGTTGTGCACGTCGAAGTCGAGCGGCTCGCCGGTCTGTTCGTCGAACACGAGGTAAGGCGTGTCGTCGTCCTTGCGTCCGCGCAACTGCGCGAGCACATCGGCCGTGCGTCCCTGCGCGATGCGCTTGAAGCCGGCGAAAACAATCAGGTTGATGGGTGGCGTGTCGGATGGCATGTCGGATTCGTTGTTCGTCTGGTCCGGTCGAAACGGGCTGCGGACCTGCTCGTTGAACGGCTCAGACCTTCGGCGTGTCGTCGTGGCAAAACGCAAGGAGCGTGGCGTTGATTTGCGGCAGGCTTTGCGGGGCCAGCGATTTCACCGTATCGGCGCAGATGGCTTCAACGGTCGTGACCGCAGCTTGCATCAATTTTTTGCCGCTGGGGCGGATGGTTGCATGGCGGCGGTTGTCTTCGATCGCGCCGGCCGTGCGTTCGGCCAGTCCTGTTTTTTCGAGCAGGACCATTTTGCGAACCAGCGCCGACATCGGCAACCCCAAGGTGCGCGAAAGCTCGGTCATCGCCATGCGGCCGCCTTCGGCGCACAGGAGCGCATGGAGCAAAGTGAAGTCTTCGTAGTTCAGGCCGTGGAAGGCGCCCAACTCCTCTTGGAGCTTCAGGTTCAGGCTGGCGTGGGCACGGCCGATGTTGAGGCACAAGTCCAGCGGATCGATGCTCATGGCGCGTCGTAGCCCCGGTCGCCGTGGCACTGGAGTTCCTCGCGCCAGAGCGCGAGGAGTTTCTCCAGCTCGGCGGCGCGGTCGAAGGCCGGGTCGTCGCGTTCCTTGACCCGGTCGATCACCTCGAAGCTGAAGTGTTCGGCGCCATGCGCGGCCCAGTCGCTCACCAAGGCCTTGTTGCGGTGCGAACGCAGGCCGAGTTCGAAGCGGGCCCGGTTCATCGCGCCCTCGACATCGAGGCTTCCGGCCACATGAATGCGGCCGCTCAGCGTGTTGCGAATGACGAAGACGCCCGCGGGGAGCACCGTGTCCTTGTATTTCCTGACGAGGGCGCGCTTCGTCTCTGGTGGCAGGTTCATGCCGCGAATATTACCCGGGCAAAACTAAATGCACAATCTACCCGGGTAAAAATATTCAAAGCGCCTGGCCTCGCAACCGGCGCCAGAGGCGGTGCATGCGCCAGTTGAATGCGCGCACCACGCGCCACGGGCGGCTCTCGCGAACGAGCGTCAGCACGTGGTCTTTCCAGGCTTTCCAGCGCGGGTACCAGCGGGCGAACAGCGGAATGCGCATGAGCGCGGGCTCGACCAGTTGGAAGATGCGCGCGACGAAGGCGGTACCGATCAGCTTGGCGACGACCAGCACCGTCACGCCGCTTGCGGCATGGCCGCGGCCGAAGAGAAAGAGGGCGAGCACCTTGACTGGCAGCAACAGCAGGACCGGCAGCATGAAGGCCAACATCGCGCCCCACGGCGGCAAACCGCGCAGCCGGTTTTCCAGCCGCGCCCACAGCGGCAGCCGGGCCAGGCGGCGGACCAGCGCGGCGAGCGGCTCCCAGCCCCATTCCTCGAACAGCAGGATGGGCACGAGCAGCGCGGTGGCAAGGGCGCGCAAGAGGCGGGTGAAGAAGTGCATGGCCAGGCATTGTGACCGCGGGCCTGGCCCGCTCGCTCAGGCCTGAACCGCCAGCGTCTCGTGCACACCCAGCTCGCGCAGCGCACGCAGCTGCCTGGCCACGGCGGAGATGAAGCGCGCGTTGCTTCCGAGGTCATTGCCGAACACCGGCGCGAAAGCCGCGAACGCAGCCACGCGCGCTTCGTCGGCCCGTGCCGGCTCGGCAGCGGCTGCCGCGCGTTCGGCCGCCGCACATCGTTCGGCCAGCGCGTCGGCCAATGGATCCTGGATCTCGTGGCGGCGGCCGAGTTCGTCCACGCCGCGCAGGTAGTGCAGCCAGGCCGCGACGGCCAGCGCAAGGCGGTCGATCGAAGCGCCTGCGGCGAGCCGGTCGCGCACCGTGCCCAGCAGGCGCTGCGGCAGCTTCTGCGAGCCGTCCATCGCGATCTGCGCGGTGCGGTGCGCGAGCGCCGGGTTGGCGAAGCGCTCGAGCAGGCGTTGGCGGTACGCATCGAGGTCCAGCCCGGGAAGCGCCGGCAGCGTGGGCGCGATCTCGTTGCGCATGAGCCCGTCGAGGTAGCGGTGCAGGGCAGGGGTGGCGACCGCGCGGTCGACCGTGTCGAGGCCCGCCATGGCGCCGAGGTACGCGAGTGCCGAATGCGCGCCGTTGACCATGCGCAGCTTCAGTGTCTCGAAGGGGCGCGCGTCGGCCACGAAGCGGGCGCCGCCCGCGTCCCAGGCCGGGCGGCCGGCCGCGAAGTCGTCTTCCACCACCCATTCGAGAAAGCGCTCGCCGACCACCGGCCAGGCGTCCTCCAGGCCGAGCGCGGCGTTGACCTGCGCGCGGTCGGCGTCGGTGGTGCGCGGGACGATGCGGTCCACCATCGAACAGGGGAAGCTGCAGTGTTCGGCAATCCAGCGTGCCAGCTGCGGATCGACGCGCTGCGCGAAGTCCAGCACCAGGCCGCGCAGCAGGTGGCCGTTGGACGGCAGGTTGTCGAGCGACAGCAGCGTGACCGGCGCCAGCCCGCGCAGCTGCCGCAGGCGCAGGCCCGAAACCAGGAAGCCGAGCGTGCCGCGCGGCGCATCGGGGCGCGCGAGGTCGTGCAGCACGTCGGGATGGTCGGCGCGCAGCGCACCGGTGGCCGGGTCGTGGCAGTAGCCTTTTTCCGTGACGGTGAGGCTCACGATGCGGGTCGCGGGATGGGCGATGCGCGCGAGCACCGCCGCCGGGTCCTCGGGCGCGACCTGCACGCCGAGCAGGCAGCCGATGACCTGCAGCGACGCACGCGGCATGCCGGCCTCGTCCACGTCGCGCAGTGCGAGCGTGTAGAGGCCGTCCTGCGGCGCGAGCGCATCGCGCGTTTCGGCGCTGCGCAGCGACACCCCCGCGATGCCCCAGCGCAGGTCGCCGCTGGCATGCAGCGCCGCCTCGGTGACGGCGGCCAGGTGGGCGCGCTGGAACGCGCCGACGCCCAGGTGGACGATGCCGGCCTCGAGCGAGGCGCGGTCGTAGGCGGGGCGCGCCACCGCGGGCGGCAGCGCGGCCAGCGTCCCGGGATTCAGCCTGTCGGGCATGGCGCTCACCAGTTCCACAGCGTGCCGTCGTGCTGCAGGCGGTTGACCGGCAGGTAGGCGCGCTTGTAGGGGTACTTCGCGGCCAGCGCCTCGTCGATCTCCACGCCGTGGCCGGGCACGTCGCCGGGGTAGAGCATGCCCTGGTCGAAGGTGTAGGCGTGCGGGAACACGGCGTCGGTTTCTTCGGTGTGGCGCATGTACTCCTGGATGCCGAAATTCGGCACCCACAGGTCGAAATGCAGCGCCGCGCCCATGCACACCGGCGACAGGTCGGTGGCGCCGTGGCAGCCGGTGCGCACCTGGTAGAGCGAGGCCAGGTCGGCGATGCGGCGCAGGTGCGTGATGCCGCCGGCATGGACCACGGTGGCGCGGATGTAGTCGATCAGCTGGTTCTCGATCAGCGCCTTGCAGTCCCAGATGGAGTTGAAGATCTCGCCCACCGCCAGCGGCGTGGTGGTGTGCTGGCGGATCAGGCGGAAGGCATCCTGATTCTCGGCCGGCGTCGCGTCCTCCATCCAGAAGAGGTTGAAGGGCTCGAGCGACTTGCCCAGGCGGCCCGCCTCGATCGGCGTCAGGCGATGGTGCACGTCGTGCAGCAGGTGGTGCTCGAAGCCGAGCTTCTCGCGGATGCGCTCGAACAGCTTGGGCGTGTGGCGCAGGTACTTTTCGGTGGACCAGTCGTGCTCGGAGGGCAGGTCGGCATCGGCCGGCTCGTAGAACAAAGTGCCCTTGCCGACGCCGTAGACCTTCTCCAGCCCCGGCACGCCGCTTTGCGCGCGGATGGCCTTGTAGCCGGCGTCCGCATAGCGCAGCACCTCGTCCACCGTGTGCTCGATGTCGCTGCCGTTGGCGTGGCCGTAGACCATCACGCCGGTGCGGCTCTTGCCGCCGAGCAGCTGGTACAGCGGCAGGCCCGCGGCCTTGGCCTTGATGTCCCACAGGGCCGTGTCCACGGCGGCGATGGCGGTCATGGTGACCGGGCCGCGGCGCCAGTAGGCGCCCTTGTAGAGGTACTGCCAGATGTCCTCGATCTGGTGCGCGTCGCGTCCGATCAGGCAGGGAATGACGTGCTCGGTGAGGTAGGCGGCCACGGAGAGTTCGCGCCCGTTGAGCGTGGCGTCGCCGATGCCGGTCAGGCCTTCGTCGGTTTCGATCTTGAGGGTGACGAAGTTGCGGCCGGGGCTACAGACGATGACGCGGGCGTTGGTGATTTTCATGGTTGAAGCGAGAGAGATGGAAGCGGCGTTCGTTGTCGGTTCGTTCGTCAGCCGTTCCAGCCGAGGTGGCCGAGGAAGTCGCGCGTGCGCTCCACGGTGGGGTGCTCGAAGATCTGCGCGGGCGGCCCCTGTTCGATGATGGCGCCGGACTCGAACACCACCACCCAGTCGGCCACGCGCCGCGCAAAGCCCATTTCATGCGTGACCACGATCATGGTCATGCCTTCCTGGGCGAGCTTCTGCATCACGCTGAGCACTTCGCCCACGGTTTCGGGGTCGAGCGCGGAAGTGGGCTCGTCGAACAGCATCACCTCCGGCTCCATGGCCAGCGCGCGGGCAATCGCCACGCGCTGCTGCTGGCCGCCGGAAAGGTTGGCCGGGAAGCTGCCGGCCTTGGCGGACAGCCCGACCTTCTCCAGCAGCGCCATGGCGCGCGCCTTGGCCTCGGCCTCGCGCATGCCCAGCACGGTGATGGGGCCCATGGCCACGTTGTCGAGCGCGGACTTGTGCGGGAACAGCTCGAAGCTCTGGAACACCATGCCCATGCGCTGGCGCACCTTGCGCACCGCCGACTCCTGCACGGGCAGCGGCACGCCGTCGATCAGCACGCGCCCGCCGTTGATGGTTTCCAGCGCGTTGGTACAGCGCAGCAGCGTGGACTTGCCCGAGCCCGAAGGGCCGATCAGGCACATCACCTCGCCCTTGTGGACCTGCAGCGAGACGCCGTTGAGCGCCACGAAGTCGCCATAAAGCTTGCGCACCTCTTCATAGACCAGCACCGGCGGCTGGTCGGCGTTCTTGCGCGCGGGGGCGCGGGCGATGTCGTTGTTCATTCCTTGACTCCGTATGTGCGGTGGATCCAGTCCACCAGCTTGGCTTGCGGGTAGCCCATCAGCCAGTAGAGGACGGCCATGGCGGTCAGCATTTCCAGCACGCGGAAGGTCTGCGCGCGGATCTGCATCGCCGTGTAGGCCAGTTCGCTCACGGCGATGACGGACACCAGCGAGGTGTCCTTGAAGAGCGAGACCCAGGTGCTCGCGATCACCGGCAGGATGCGGCGCCCCGCCTGCGGGATGACCACCTTGAACATGGCCTGGCGGCGCGACATGCCCATGGCGAGCGCCGCTTCCATCTGCCCCTTGCGGATCGAATTGATGCCGGCGCGGAAGGTCTCGGCGTTGTAGGCCGAGATGTTGAGCACCAGCGCCACCAGCGCGGTGACGAGCGGCGAGAGCTGAAACTCGACCGCCATCGGCATCACGTAGAAAACCCAGTAGATCACCAGGATCAGCGGCAGGTTGCGGAAGAACTCCACGAAGGCGAGCGAGGCGGACTGCAGCAGCCTGTTCGACGACAGCCGCATCAGCGCCAGCATGATGCCGCCCGGCACGGCCAGCAGCATGGTCAGCACCGTGAGCCCCACGGTCAGCGCCGCGCCTTCGAGCAAAGCCTGGCGGTGCGTCCAGATCACGGACCAGTCGAAAGTCATGGGATGGCCCTCTTCATCATGAACGCCCCAGGTGCGCAACGCGGTGGTACAGCCGGTCGATGCCGCGCGTGACCGGGAACAGGATCGCGAAGTACGCCACCATCACCGCGGTGAACACTTCCACCGGCCGGTAGCTTTGGCCCGCCACGGTTTCGGCGCGGTGCATCAGCTCGGGCACGGCGATCACGGTGGCAATGGCCGTGTCCTTGATGGCGATGGTGAGGATCGAGCCGAAGGCCGGCAGCATGCGGATGGTGGCCTGCGGCAGCAGCACCTTGCGCAGCAGCTGCGCGCGCGACATGCCCAGCGCCAATGCGGCACGCGTCTGGCCCGGCCGGATCGATTCGATGCCCGCGCGGATCACCTCGGCCGCATAGGCCGCGATGTGCAGCGTCAGCGCGGTCACCGCGGCCCAGAACGGCGCGAAGGTGAAGCCCACGAGCAGCGGGAACGCGAAGTACATCCACACCAGCACCACCAGCACCGGAATGGCGCGCATCGAGTCGATGTAGAACACGAGCAGCGGGCGCAGCCAGCCGGGGCCGTACAGCCGCAGCAGCGCGATCGCCAGGCCCGCGAGGATGCTGGTGACCGCGCTGATGAGGCTCAGCGCGACCGTCACGCCCAGGCCGCTGGCGAAGAATCGCCAGTTGTCGGCAATCGGGGAAAAGTCGAATTCCATGGAAGCTCCGCGAGAGAAGGGCGGGAGAAGGGCGGGAGAGGGCGGCAGGATCAGGCGATCCCGCCGTCAGAACGTGACGAGCACCTTCATCGCGCGGTGCCGGTCCGCTGCCAGCGCGAAGGCGTCGTGCACGCGCGCCACCGGCACCGCCTCGGTCAGCAGAGGCGACACGTCCAGCAGGCCGCGGCTCAGATAGTCCACCGCCCAGGCGTATTCGTCGACGAAGCGGAAGCTGCCGACCAGGTGCAGGCTCTTGACCATGATCTGGTTGAAGGGGCAGCTTTCGCTGTTGCCGCCGAGCGTGCCGACCTGCACGATGGTGCCGCGCGGGCGCGTCGACCGGATGCAATTGGCCAGGCCGTCGTAGTGGCCCGAGACCTCGAAGCTCGCATCGACCTGGCCCTTGTCCGCGGCCAGTGCCAGCAGCGCATCGGGATCGTTGGCCGCGTTGATGGTGCGCGTCGCGCCGACACGCGTGCAGGCCGCGAGCGTCTCGTCCACGATGTCCACCGCAATGAGTTGGCTGGCACCCGCGAGCTTCGCGGCCATGAGGATCAGCGCGCCGATCGGGCCGGCACCCACCACCATCACCGTCTTGCCGAGCAGCGAGCCGGCCTCCTGCACCGCATGCAGCGCCACGGCCAGCGGCTCGCCGAAGGCGGCCAGCTCGAACGACAGCGTGTCGGGCACCACCACGCACTGCGTGGCTTCGACCACCACCTGCTCGCGCATCGCGCCCTGCATGTGCGGCCAGCGGCTCGCGCTGCCGAAGAAGTGGACGTTCTCGCAATGGTTGGACGCGCCCGCGCGGCAGAAACGGCAGACACCGCAGGTGCGCGACGGGTTGAGGGCCACGCGGTCGCCGGGCTTCACCGAGCTGACCTGCGCGCCCACTTCCACGACCTGGCCCGAGGCCTCGTGCCCCGGCGTCAGCGGTGCGCGGATGACGAAGTCGCCGACGCGGCCGTGGCGGTAGTAGTGCAGGTCGGAGCCGCAGATGCCCACAGCCTTGACGGCCACGCGCACCTGGGTGGGCGCCAACGGTTCGGCCGGGCGTTCGGCAAGGCGCAGGTCGAGCGCGCCGTGGATTTCGCAGTTCAGCATGGCGTTACTTCAGGTTCTGCGTCATGCGGCGCTCTTCTTCGCTGAGCGCGGGCTGCATGCGTTGGGCCACGGCGCGCAGCCAGTCGAGATACACCTGCTGGTCCTTCGCCACGCCCATGCCGGTCTGGATCTGGAAAATCTTGCTGTCCTGGCAGTCGTTCTCCTTGGGGAACACGGCCAGGCCCTTGACCTTCTTGCTGATGTTGGGCCACAGCATGCGGTTGAGCGGCGCAACGTCCGAGCGGCCGGCCATCACCTCTTCGATCGGCGCGACCGAACCGGAGTTGGCGACGCCGCGCAGCTTGGCCTTCGCGAACTGCTGGCGCACCAGCGGCTCCTCGCCCGCGCCGGAGAAATACGCCATGGTGATCTCGGGCTTGTTGAAGTCTTCCAGGGTGCGTGCGCTGGTGAACTTCGGGTTGTCGGCGCGGCCGAACATGCACACGCCGGTGCTCGAGAAGGTGACGAAATCGATGATCTTCGCGCGCTCGGCGGTTTCGTTCAGCGGCCCGATCATGATGTCCATCTGGTTGGCCGTGAGCGACGGCACCTTGGTTTCGTGGCTCACCGCCACTGGCTCCATCTTCACGCCCAGCAGCTTGGCGAATTCCTTGCCCAGCGTCCACGACGGGCCGGACCACGGCTCGCCATCGCCCGCCGTGTTCTGCGCCAGCCAGGGCGGGTTGTTGACCACGCCCACGCGCAGCACGCCGGCCTTGCGGATGGCGTCGATGCGGGGGCTCGCGCCGGGGGGCGGCGGCGTCTGGGCCGCGGCGACGAGGCAGGTGCCGGCCAACGCGGCGGCAAGTGCGGCGGTGGCCAGCTTGCGGCCGAGGAAAGTCCTGGGGATGCGTGACATGAGGGTCTCCGGTTTTTTGATGACTGAACGATGTGTGACTTGCTTGCTTATTTCAGTGCGCCGATCACGCGGGCCTCGTCGGCGTCGAGCTGCGCCTTCCGGGCCTTGGCGACCTGCCGCAGCCAATCGAGGTAGGCGGGCTGGTTCTTGTCGACCGCCAGGCCGACCGGCGAGGCTTTCTCGGTGCTGCCCTGGCAGTTGTTTTCCTTCGGCAGGACGGCCAGGCCCTTGACCTTCTGCTGCAGCCCGACCCACGGCACGCGGTTGATGGGTGCCGCGTCGGCGCGGCGCGCCATGATTTCTTCCACCGGCGCGGTGGCGCCGGAACTGGCCACGGCGCGCAGCCTGGCCTTGGGGAAGCGTTCCTTGACCCAGCCTTCCTCGGCGCCGCCGGTGAAGTAGGCGATGGTCACCTCGGGCCGGTTCAGGTCGTCGACCGAGGTGGCCTTGGCCAGCTTGGCGTTGTCGGCGCGGCCGAACATGCACACGCTGGTGGCGGAGTAGGCGACGAAGTCGACCACCTTCAGCCGCTCGGGCGTTTCGCCCAGCGGGCTGATCGTCATGTCGACCTGGTTCGATGCGAGCACCGGCACCTTGGTCTCGTGCGACACCGGCACGGTGCTGAGCTTGACGCCGAGCAGGCGGGCGTACTCCTTGGCCAGCAGCCAGGCCGGGCCGCTCCAGGGCTCGCCATTGCCGGTCGTGTTCTCGATCAGCCAGGGCGCGTTCTGCAGCACGCCGACGCGCAGTTCGCCGGCCTTGCGGATCGCATCGATGCGCGGGCTCGCGCCGGGCGCGGGCGGCTCTTGCGCGTGGACAGCGCCGAAGGTGCCGGCAAGCAGCAGTGCGCCAAGGCAGTGGGCAAGTTGGGGCTTCATGGTTCTTGTCTCCGTCTTCTTGAATGAGTGAAGCGCGCTGAGGCGGCCGCGCGCGGGACTGGGCGCCTAGCGCCAGCTCTGGGCGAATTCGCCGATCACACGTTCCAGGTGCGCCCGCATGGCCAGCCGCGCGGCACCGGCATCGCCCGAGACGATCGCAGCGAAGATGCGCTGGTGGTCGTCCTGCGACTTCAGGCGCAGTGCGGGCGAATGGAAGTGCTGCTCGATCTGCGTCCAGATCGGGCCCTTGGCCTGGTCCCAGAGATTCGTCACCGTCTGCAGCAGCACGCTGTTGCCGGTGGATTCGGCAATGTGCAGGTGGTACATGCGGTCGGCCGCCTCGTTGGCTTCCTTGTCGTGCATCTGCTCGCGCATGGTGGCGAGCGCGCCGAACATTTTGTCCAGGTCGGCATCCTTGCGCGTGGTGGCCGCCAGCGAGGCGATTTCGGACTCGATCAGGCAGCGCGCGCGCAGCAGCTCGAAGGGGCCGGCGCCGGTTTCCTGGGCCAGGGGCAGCCGCGTTGGCGCGCTTTGCGGCTGGCAGATGTAGATGCCGGAACCGCCGCGCACCTCGACCACGCCCTGAAGCTCCAGCGCAATGATGGCCTCGCGCACCGAGGTGCGGCTGACGTCGAAGCGCTCCGCCAGCGCTCTTTCGGAAGGCAGCCGCTGGCCGACCAGAAATTCACCCTGTTTGACCAATTCATGAATATTGGCAGCCAGGCGTTGATACGGCTTCTCCACCGGAAGTTGGCCGATTTTCGACATCGCTGCGGAGGGATGAATGAGCTTGAGGGCCATGATGGTTCAAAGTGGTTAGACCACATTTTGCGTGGCGTACCAATTCAGCCCATAGTGGTTTACCACTAGCGCAGGCGTTTCCGCGGGCATCGGCGCCCGTGGGCCGGCCGCACCCTATGGCAAACTTCCGCGCTTCATCCGCCAGGCGCCCGAACGGCGTCGACAGTTCCAGGGATCCCCTCCGACATGCAAAAAATCATTCGCCAACTCGCCGCCGAGATCAAGGTAGGCGAGCACCAGGTGAAGGCGGCCATCGAACTGCTCGATGGCGGTGCCACGGTTCCGTTCATTGCCCGCTATCGCAAGGAAGTGACCGACGGCCTCGACGACATCCAGTTGCGCGAGCTCGAGGCGCGCCTTTCGTACCTGCGCGAACTCGAAGACCGCCGCGCCGCCGTGTTGAAGAGCATCGACGAGCAGGGCAAGCTCACGCCCGAGCTGCGCGCCGCGATCGAATTCGCGCCGACCAAGCAGGAGCTCGAAGACATCTATCTGCCGTTCAAGCAGAAGCGCCGCACCAAGGGCCAGATCGCGCGCGAGTTCGGCATCGAGCCGCTGGCCGACAAGCTGCTGGCCGACCCGATGCTCGACCCGGCCGTGGAGGCCAAGGCCTTCCTGCAGCCCGCGACCACGCTCGACGACGGCAAGCCGGGCCCCGATTTCTCGACCGTCGCGGCCGTGCTCGACGGCGTGCGCGACATTCTTTCCGAGCGCTGGGCCGAAGACGCGCCGCTGGTGCAGCGCCTGCGCGAATGGCTCTGGGCCGAGGGCCTGCTCAAGTCCACGCTGATGGCCGGCAAGGACGAGAACAACGCTGACATCGCCAAATTCCGCGACTACTTCGAATACGACGAGCCCATCGGCCGCGTGCCCTCGCACCGCGCGCTGGCCGTGTTCCGCGGCCGCGCGCTCGACATCCTCGATGCCAAGCTGGTGCTGCCTCCGGAGCCCGAACCGGTCAAGCCCAAAGATTTGAAAGCGCCACCTGCGGTGTCGCTGGCCGAAGGCCGCATCGCGCTGCACCTGGGCTGGAGCCATGCCGGCCGACCGGCCGACGACCTGCTGCGCAAGTGCGTGGCCTGGACCTGGCGCGTGAAGCTCGCGCTCTCCACCGAGCGCGACCTGTTCACCCGCCTGCGCGAAGAGGCCGAGAAGGTCGCGATCAAGGTGTTTGCCGACAACCTGCGCGACCTGCTGCTGGCCGCACCCGCCGGCCCCCGCGTCGTGATGGGCCTGGACCCGGGCATCCGCACCGGCGTGAAGGTGGCGGTGGTCGATTCGACCGGCAAGCTGGTGGAGACCGCCACCGTGTTCCCGCACGAGCCGCGCAAGGACTGGGAAGGCTCGCTGCACACGCTGGGCAAGCTGTGCGCCAAGCACGGCGTGAACCTCATCGCCATCGGCAACGGCACCGCCAGCCGCGAGACCGACAAGCTCGCCGCCGACCTGATCAAGCTGCTCGCCAAGATGGCCGAGCAGGCCGGCGCCCCCGAGATGACTGTCGACAAGGTGGTGGTGAGCGAAGCCGGCGCGTCCGTGTACTCGGCCAGCGAATTCGCCTCGCAGGAAATGCCCGACGTGGACGTGAGCCTGCGCGGCGCCGCGAGCATCGCGCGCCGGCTGCAGGACCCGCTGGCCGAGCTTGTGAAGATCGACCCCAAGAGCATCGGCGTGGGCCAGTACCAGCACGACGTGAACCAGAGCGAACTCGCGCGGACCCTGCAGGCGGTGGTCGAAGATTGCGTGAACTCGGTGGGCGTGGACCTGAACACCGCGAGCGTGCCGCTCTTGAGCCGCGTCTCGGGCCTGTCGGCCAGCGTGGCCAAGGCCGTGGTGCGCTGGCGCGAATCGAACGGCGCGTTCTCCACCCGCAAGCAGTTGCTCGAGGTGAGCGGCTTCGGCCCCAAGGCCTTCGAGCAGAGCGCGGGGTTCCTGCGCATCCGCGGCGGCGCCGACCCGCTCGACATCACCGGCGTGCACCCCGAGACCTATCCACTGGTCGAGCAGATCATCGTGAAGACCGGCAAGCCGATCGCCGAGCTGATGGGCCGCGCCGAGATGCTCAAGACGCTGAAGCCCGAGCTGTTCGCGAACGAGAAATTCGGCGTCATCACCGTCAAGGACATCCTCGGCGAACTCGAGAAGCCCGGCCGCGACCCGCGCCCCGACTTCAAGGTGGCGCGCTTCAACGACGGCGTGGACGACATCAAGGACCTGGTCGAGGGCATGATCCTCGAGGGCACCGTGAGCAACGTGGCGCAGTTCGGCGCCTTCATCGACCTGGGCGTGCACCAGGACGGCCTGGTGCATGTGAGCCAGCTGAGCCACAAGTTCGTGAACGATGCGCGCGAGGTCGTGAAGACCGGCGACATCGTCAAGGTCAAGGTGATGGAAGTGGACGTGGCGCGCAAGCGCATCGGCCTGTCGATGAAGCTCGATGCAGCGCCTGCCCGCCGCGACGGGCCGCGCGACAACCGCTTCGAAGGCGCAGCGCGCGGCCAGCAGCAGGGCCCGCGCCGCGACAACTCGCCGCAGCCCGCGGGGCAGATGGCGAGCGCGTTTGCCAAGTTGCAGGGGTTGCGCAAGTAGACCGTGCTGCACGCTTCTTGCTGACGCAACCGGCATGATGAAAGCCCTGCGCATCTACGCCGGCCCCGCCGCCCGCAAGCACATCGAACAGCACGGCCTGCGCCCGCAGGACGTGCGCACCATTCCCGGCGCGGCGGGCGGTCCCAAGGGCCTGATCCTCGGGCCGCTCGACCGCTTCATCTTCGGCCGCTGGCTCGCGCAGTCGAGCCAGCCGGTGCACCTGGTGGGCGCGTCGATCGGTGCATGGCGGCTGGCCACGGCCTGCCTCGCGGATCCGCACAAGGCCTTCGAGCGCTTCGAGCACGACTACGTGCGCCAGCAGTTCGAGGTGCCGCCGGGGCAGAAGCGGCTGAGCCCGCAGCAGCTCAGCACGCGTTTCGCCGAAAGCCTGTCCGACTTCTATGGCGGGCGCATCGCCGAGGTGCTGGGCCATGCGCGCTACCGGCTCCACGTGGTGACTTCGCGCGGCCGCCACATCCTCGGGCGCGAGGGCAGGGCGCGCACGCCCTTCGGCTACCTGGGTGCGTTTGCCACCAACAGCCTGCACCGCAAGGGCCTGGGCGCATGGCTCGAACGCTGCGTGTTCTCCACGCCCGGCGCGGCCTTGCCCTTTGGCACGAAGGACTTCCGCACGCGCCAGCACGCGCTCAGCGAAGAGAACTTCAACCTGGTGCTGCAGGCCTCGTGCTCGATCCCGTTCCTGCTGGCCGCGGTGCACGACATTCCCGGCGCGCCGCGCGGTGCGTACTGGGACGGCGGCATCACCGACTACCACCTGCACCTGGACTACCAGCCGGCCGACGAAGGCATCGTGCTGTACCCGCATTTCCAGCGCGCGGTGGTGCCGGGCTGGCTCGACAAGGGCCTGCGCTGGCGCCACAGGTCCACGGGCTTTCTCGACCGCATGGTGGTGCTCGCGCCCGATGCCGACTGGGTGCGGTCGCTGCCCAACGGCAAGCTGCCCGACCGCAAGGACTTCATCCATTTCGCGAACGAACCGCAGGCCCGCATCGGCGCATGGCGCAAGGCCACGCGCGAGGCAGAGCGGCTGTCCGATGAGTTCGAGGCGTGGCTCGCAACCGGTGGTCGCACGCGCGACATCCTGCCGCTCTGAACGGGCCTGCGCCGGGGCAAACCCTGACAGGGTGCGCGCATGGCGCCTTCGAGAATGGCCGGATCATTCTTGTCGAGAGAAAGCTGCCACTCATGCCGCAGGCCCGAATTTCACGCCGCCGATTCACCCTTGCCGCTGCGGCCGCCGCGACCGTTCCAATGCCCGCGCTGGCCCAGGGCGCCTGGCCGAACAAGCCGATCCGCATCATCGTGCCCTATACGCCGGGCGGCTTCACCGACCAGATGGCGCGGCTGGTGCAGGTCGGCCTGCAGGCGCGGCTCGGGCAGCCGGTGCTGGTCGACAACAAGCCGGGCGCCAACAGCCTGATCGGCGTCGATGCCATTGCCAAGGCGCCGCCTGATGGCAGCACCTTCGGCGTCGTCATTGCAGCCTATGCAGCCAACACCACGCTGTACCCCAAGCTGCCCTACGACCCGCAAAAGGACCTGACGGGTGTTTCGCTGATGGGCGTGTCGCCGCTGCTGGCCGCCGTCAACGTCAATGCGCCGTTCAAGACCGCGCGCGAGCTCATCGACTATGCGCGTGCGAATCCCGGCAAGGTGAGCTTCGGCTCGTCGGGCAACGGCTCGGCCGCGCACCTGACGACCGAGCTGTGGAAGTCGCTCACGCAGACCTACATGATCCACATTCCGTACCGCGGCGCGGTGCCCGCGCTGACGGACCTGATGGGCGGGCAGATCCAGCTGTTCTTCGATGCGCCCACGGGCCTCATCAACCAGGCCAAGGCGGGCAAGGTGCGGCTGATCGGCGTGGCGGGCGACAAGCGCCTGGCCGCCGCGCCCGACGTGCCGACCTTCATCGAGCAGGGCTTTGCGGGCTTCACCGGCAGCACCTGGGCCGGCATGCTGGCGCCGGCCGGCACGCCGCGCGACATCGTCAAGCGCATGTCGGAAGAACTGGCGCGCATCATCAAGAGCGACGAGACGCGCGCAAAGCTGGATGCCATGGGCACCATCCCGGTCGGCAGCACGCCCGAGGAATTCGATGCCTTCATCAAGACCGAAACGGCCAAGTGGGGCAAGGTCATCCGCACGGCGGGCGTCAAGGCGGAGTAGGAGCAGGAAGCCTCAGGCCGCGAGCACCAGCACCTTGAACTGGCTCGGCACGATGCGCATCCCCACGATGTTGGAGCGGTTCTGCACCGAGAGGCTGGTCATGCGCGTGCAGGGCGAACCCTTCAAGAGCACGGTGAACGCACCGGTGATGTGGCGCGAAGGCCCCATCACCGTCTGCGACACCACGCCCATCAGCACGCCCGCGTTGTCGCCATTGGTGATGGGCGTGGTGGTGGCAAGGTTGTGGGCCGGCGTGCCGCCGTAGAGGATGTTCCAGGCGTTGGGAATGGCCGTCGGCCCGAGCGCGAAGTTGGGATAGGGAACGGGAATCGCGGGCGGCGTCTTGCAGACGTCGGGAAAGGCGAGGTCCATGCCCATCATCTGTGCATTGGCAAACATGCGTGGAGACTCCTTCAATCAACCCATGTGGATCTGTTCGGCATCGACCTTGACCAGCTCCTTGCTGGTCACCAGGGTGTTCTTCGCATGCAGCCGAAGCGTCTGCGAGGCCTGGATGTCGATCTGCCCGGCGCGCACATGCTCGACCTCTTCGGTGATGCGAAAGCTCGAGCGCGTGAGCAGGTGCAGCCGGTCGAGCACGACTTCGCAGGCGCGCCCCAGGAATCGCGTGACGAGCACGCCGACGCGCAGCTCCGCGCCCTGGTAGTCGAGTTCCGAGACGTTGCACTGGCCGCGCTCCGCCGTAAGCTTCCATTGCGGCGTGCTTGTGGCCACGGACGTCTCCGATTGGAGCTCGAGCGCGCCCGCGCTGCGGATCGCGATGCCGCCGCGCTTCGACTGCAAGCGCAGATCGCCATCGACCGCGAGCGTGGCCTGGCGCTTGTCGGCCTGGGCCACCACGGCAATGATGTAGAGCGCGTCGTCGCCAGTGCCCGCAACCATGACCGTATCGCCGGGCGCGGGCACCAGCAGGCAGCTGGCGGCGCGCTGGCAGCGCATGCGGTGCCCGCCGGCAAGCATCAGCTCGCAGAAGTCGTCGTCGGGATCGCAGGCGACGACGGTGGCCATCGAGATGCCGGCCACCGCCGGCCCCGGTTGGTGCTTCGCAGGCGAGGACTTTCGCAGCAGCGGTTCGAGCTCGCTCGCGGGCCGGGGAACTGTCGGCGCTGCAGCGGCAGCGGTGGAGGGAGGTCGAGCCGCCGTTGTCATGCAGTGTCCTTTGGGTGAGATGGTGGATAGTCGGCAAGCCGCATGTGGCCTTGGGCGTCCCGGTCGAGCCGGACTGCGCGCGGTGAGCGCTGCCACGCCACCCGCTCGGCTTCGAACAGGTCGGGGTCGGCGTCGAGCACGCCGACTCGGTCGCTCCATCGGGAGCCGCCCTGGTGGGCGCGGTGCAGCTGGGTGCGGTGGCATCGGGCTTTCTCGAAGCCGGCGTTGCGCAGGTCCGCATAGGAGAAGTCAGCGTAAGTCAGCCGGCTCCTCGCGAACGAGGCGCGCTCGCACCGGGCGCGATGGAACACGCACTGCTCGAGGCTCGCATCGGCAAAATCGGCGTCGCACAGCAGCGCATCGATCCACAGCGACTGGTCGAACACCCCCGCGCGGCAGTCTGCGTTGCGCATGTCGGCTTGCGGGAACAGCGATTGCGGCGCATGCACGCGGTGCATGCGCACGCCGTCGAGGGCAGCGCCCTTGAAGTTGCACTGAACGAGCCGCGCCTCGTCGAACACGCAGTTCGACATGCGCGCGTCCACGAACTGGCAGAGCATGAACGACTGGCCGGCGAACGACTGCCCGCGCAGGTCGGCCTCCGAGAAGATGGCATTGTGAAAGCTGGTTCCGCGGAAACCGGCCTCGCGCAGGTCCGATCGAAAGAACACGGCGGTCGTGAGTTCGGCGTCGGCAAAGTCGGCGTTGCCCAGGCGGCTTTCGTTGAAGATCGTCTTCGCGAGCCTGGCCCGCTCGAAGCTGGCCCCTTGGAATTCGCAATCGTGGAAGGCCGCTTCCTTCAGCTCAGCGCCTTCTGCGCGCGTGCCGCGCAGGTCCGATTCGGCCACGACGGTGCCGATCCATCGGCTGGACGGCGCCTGCATGTCCCGCAGGCTGCAGCGCAGCAGCGACGCGCCGTCCAGGTGAATGCCGGCCAGCGCCGCGCCGTCAAAGCGGCAGCGCTCGAACACCGAATCGTTCAAGCGAGCGCGCGCCAGCCCGGCCTGCGTGAAGCTGCATTCGCTGAACAGGCCGCCCGACAGGTCCAGGTCGTTCAACTGCATGCCGCTGAAGTCTTCTCCCTGCAATTGCACTCCGTTGCGGACCTTGGACACCAGCTCCTGCGGGCTCATCCGGCGGTTGTCGCTCGCGCAGCCGGCACGGTCTTGGTCTGCTCGAGGTAGGCGCCGTGCGTCTCGGTGATGGCGTCGATCTGGATTTGAGACATGTCGGTGCGAAAGAGATTGGTCTCGCGAAGGTCGGCCGACAGCAGGCGGGCCTTGTTGAAGTTGGCGGTCATGAGGTTGGCAGCGCGCAGGGAAGCGCGGGTCAGGTTGCTGCGGATGAACAGGCTCTCGGGTGCCTGCACCGCGCTCAGGTCGGCGGCGGTCAGGTTGCAGGAGGAAAAGTCGCAGGTGTCGAGCGTGGCACGGGCGAGGCGCGCGCCCTCCATGGGAACTTCGCGAAAGCTGCATTGCACCAGCGTGGCTTCTTCGAAGTTCGCACCCCGCAGGCTGCTGCTGCCCACGAAGCAGGTGGTGCGCAGCAGGGCGCGCTGAAATCCGATGCGGTCGTCGCCGTTGGTGTGGGTCCATACGCAGGCTTCGAGTTCGGCGCCGGAGAAGTCCAGCCCGGCGACCCGGCAGGCCATGAATCCCGCCTTTTCCAGGCGTGCATTCCGAAAGCTGCAGTCTTCGATGACCGTGTCCGACAGAAAGCCGATGTAGGCCGCGTCCATCCCGTCGAAGGTGCAGCGCAACAGCTGCGATCCGATGACGTGCAGATGATGCATGCGGGCCGACGAGAAATTGCACTGCTCGAACTTGAGCTTCTCCAGCGTCGTCCCTTCGAAGACCGCGTGCGAGAAATCGGCCTGGCTGCAATCGACCCTTGCCAGGTTGGCATTGCGGAAGACGGCGCGGCCGAAGCTGGCGCCGGACAGCCGCGCCCGCACCAGCACTGCGTCGCTGAAATCGGCGTCGCCGCACCTGGCGCGGCCCAGGTCGGCCCCTTCGAGCAGCGCGCGCCGGAAGCACGCGCCGCGCAGGTCGAGTCCGGACAGGTCGGCGCCGGTCAGGTCCATGTCGGTGAAGTCGCGGCTGCCCGCAAGAACCGAGGCGACCTGCGCGCCCAGCGCAGCCATGCGATCGGCGGGCAAGGGGTCCACGGGCGCCTGGTGCTGCGCGGAGCTGCGGTACAGCGCCAGCAATCCGCGTTCGCCGTTTTCCGCCAGGTTGCGCATGGCGTCGATCTGGCTCGCGGGCAGCGGCGCGGTGCCGATTGCCGCGGGAATGCCTTCGAACCCGCGCGCCATGGCCGCGCGGTCGACGCGGGGCGGGCCTTTCAACTGTGGGCGGTCGTGCTCGCGCACCAGCTTGCCGGTGTCGAAGCCGACCTTCCTCGACTCGCTGGCGTTGGCATCGGCTTCGCGCTGGAGCCGCTCGCGTTCGACGGCTCCCTGCTCGCGCTGCGCGCTGGCATAGCGCTCGGCCTGTTCCACGAACTCGGGCAGCTCGCTCAGGGTCGGCATGCGGGTAAAGGGTTCGGGAAGCCGGCGATCGTTGAAGTGGCGCGCCTTGTGTCCCGCCGCAATCGCTTTCTGCTTCAACTCTTCACGGGCCTGTGTGCCGCGCTCGCGCATGTTGCGCACCAGTGCCGATTCCTGGTTGCCGGCTTCATCGAGCCAGGGACCGATGGCTTCTTCCGGCACGAGCTCGTTGTCCCGGAACATGTAGAGCGCGCCTTTTTCCGGATCGCATCGCTGGCGCAGCACGGTGGCGTAGTGCGCCAGGCCTCGCGGTGCATTGCGCAGTTCGATCGCCGGCATCACGTGGGAGACGTCGGAGGCATCGTCTTCCTCGATGCGCGTCTCGCCATGGAAGACGAGCGCGACGCGGTCGAGATGCGGAAAGAACCAGGCCGTGGTCAAGCGCTGCGCAACTTCCTCGACATGCCCGGGCGAACGGTGCCGCGCAATCACGGCGAGGGCGCGCCAGTCCGGCAGGTGGCCTTGCTGGAGAGGCACATCGGGGTGCATGTTCCAGATCGCGTAGGGAGCGCGCGGCGCAATCTCCGTCTGCGGGAACCGCTGGTCGGCCGGCGCGGCGTTGAAGAGCTGCCAGTCCATGTCGCTGGCAAAGCCCGGAAAAAGATGTGCCCGCCAGTGCGCGTCGTACTGCCTGCCCATGAGGCGCATGCGCTGCGGCGAAGCGATGTCGACGGGGCCGAAGCCGGCGGGCTCCGGCTGGTCGCGCGGATGATGCAGGCGGTGCGCCGGGTCTTCGATGTTGGGCAGGCGCTGCACTTCGAGGCCATGAACCATCTCCAGCCCGTGGCCGCGGCCCAGCGGGTTGTCCGCAAAGTCAGGGCCGCCATAGGCACGCGTCCAATCGATGCGCATCGCCTCGAATGGCTGCGGCGGGGTGGGGCGGCCGCCCACCCAGAAGCGGTCGCCGAACACGGCCAGGTCCTTCGACAGTCCAGCGACCTGCAGCCTTGCGGCGCAGAGCGTCTTTTCCTCCTGGTGCGCGGTGTATGCGAAACCCGTGGCGAGTATTTCGGCACGTGCCTTGGGAATGCCCAGGTCGATGGCGGTCGCCGGGCCCAATTCTTCGGACAGCGTCTTCCAGAACTCGGACTCCGGCGTCAGCACGGGCTTGCCGCTCATCGACACCATGCACAGCGTCGTCACGGCAAGGCGCTGATCGCCCTGGCGCAGGAACGGACGGGTCGTCACGCTCAGCCGCAGCGGCTTGACGGTCTTCATGGGCGCGGCATCCGCCGCATCCGCGGTTGCGGGCGCTCAGCGCGCACGGGGAAGCTCCAGCGGCGTGCGCTCGCGGTCAATGGCCACCAATGCCGGGTTGCCCGCGTCGTAGCGCAGGTGGATGGCCTTGCCCGGCTCGAGGAATTGCGGCACCAGCGCATCTTCGACGAAGGTGGGAATCGATGCGGCATGAACCACGCCGGCACTGTCGGTGTAGTCGACGTCGAGCACCAGGGCCCGGACAGTCTGCCCGCTGGAGCCGCCGCGGGTCATGTTGTTGGGGTGCATCCGGACGTTGCGGACCACGCCGTCGGCAGGCTGTCCGGCCTGCGCCAGCGCAGGCCAGAGTTTTTCCTCGGCACCATAGCGGCGGTTCTCCTTGCGCATGTAGCCCACGGCACCGATGCCGCCCACGACGACCGCGGTCATCACGATGCCGAAGAAAATCCAGAGAAGCGTCTCCCATTCAGGCATGGCGCGAGTGTCACATCACAAGATGCATGGCCTGCGCATAGGCCGCCATGCCATCCACGAAAAAGCGCACGGCGGCCTTGCCGACCTGCACCGCTTCGTTGGTGATGTCGATGCCCTGGTTGGCAATCTTGAAAGTCAGCAGGTCGACCTTGAGCACGGAGTACTGCGAGTTGATGCCGTAGAACTGCTGGCGAGCGCCCCAGAAGTCGAGCGACATGCCCACGGCACCGAAGCGGAAGCCCACGCCGCCCGAACGCGACAAGCGCCAGTCGCTGCTCTTGGCGTAGTTGTTGGTGTAGCTGACCGAATTGTTCGTGTAGTTGTTCGTCAGGTTGTTGTAGGTGTTCGACGTGGTGTTGTAGACGTTGGTGTTGATGACGTGCTGCGTCGTGTTGTGGATGTGGTTGGTCGTGTTGAAGGTCACGTCGGGCGAGGTGTGGACCGTCGGACCGGTCACCGTGGTGGTCGACGGACCGTTGACCACCACGGTGTTCGAGGTGTCGATGGTGTCGCTGCGCCCACCGCTCACGAAACGGATCTCCTGCCCGTCGATGGTGCCGTTGAAGCCGCCTGTGATCGCGAGCTTCACGCCGCCGGTGATGGTGTCGTCCAGCCCGCCGCTGAGCGTGCGCTTCTTGCCGCCCGAGATGGTCTGCGTGACGCCGCCCTTGACCGTTTCGCTGAAGCCGCCGGCCACGTCGCGCGTGTCTCCGCCGGCAATGGTTTCCTTCGCGCCCGCTGTGATGTCGCGCGTCTCGCCGCTCTGATAGGTGGCCGACTCGTGGCCCTTGACGAGGGTGGTGCGGGTGCCGCCGGTGGTGTGCGTTTCGTCGGCTTCCACTTCCACGTCGAGGTTGCGCTCGGCATGCAGCAGGATCTGCTCGGCGCCCGTGCGGTCCTCGAAGCGCAGCATGTTGGCCTGGTTGGCTGCGCCGCCGCTGCTGGAGCGCGTGAGGATGCCGCTGGCCGTGGCATTGGCCGGCAGCTCCCACGGCGGCATCTGGTCGTTGTTGTAGACGCGGCCGGTGATGATGGGGCGGTCGGGTTCGCCGCCGATGAAATCGACGATCACTTCCTGGCCCACGCGCGGCATGTGCATGGTGCCGTAGTTGGCGCCGGCCCAGTTGCTCGACACGCGCACCCAGCACGAGCTGTTCTCGTCCGACTGGCCGTAGCGGTCCCAGCGGAACTGCAGCTTCACGCGGCCGAAGCGGTCGGTCCAGATCTCTTCGGGGCCGACCACGGTGGCTGTCTGCGGGCCGTTGGTGCGCGGCTTGGGCGTCTTGCGCACGGGACGATAGGCCACGCTGGAGGGCAGCACGGTGAAGTCGAACTCGCACACCGATTCGGCGGTGCCGCCGGTCGAGTACTCGGGCTCCTGCAGGTCGTAGCGGGTCTGGGTAATGAGGTACTCGCGGTTGTCGGCCTCGCGCGGGCAGTGCGTCATCCGGAACAGGTAGCCCGGCGCCATGCCCACCACATTGGTATGGCCCGTGGCCAGCTCGTGCGCGCACTGCAGCTCCTGCAGTCGGATCTTCGCGTAGGCATCGCCTTGGTCGTTCTCGCTGTAGCCGCCGAGCCATTCATAGACTTCGTAGCTCGAATGGTCGTGGCCCTTCGGATCCTGCTGCACGCTCTGGAGCGAGGCGCGCGACTTCCTGAAGTCGAAGTCGTCGAGCATCACGCGGCCCGAGGTGATCTGCTCCGAGATGCGCCACTGGTCGATGCAGGGCCCCATCGCATGCACCACGCGGTCGCGCGGGCGGTAGGCAATGGTGGCGTGGCCGGGCAGGGTGCCGTAGCCGCCGACGTCGTCGGCCAGCACCAGCAGGTGCGAGCCGTTGCGGTGCTCGAAGTGGTAGGCGATGCCCTCGTGCTCCATGAGGCGGCACACGAAGGCGAAGTCGCTCTCCTGGTATTGCACGCAGTATTCCCACGGGCGGTAGCTGCCGGTGAGGCGCTTCTCGTATTCGAAGCCGTATTTGCCGAACACCTCGTCAAGCACGTCGGGCACGCTTTTGTTCTGGAAGATGCGGCAGTCGGTGGTGCGCGTGAGATACCAGAGCCAGGGCTGCACCAGGGCGCGGTAGACGTAGTGGCGGCCGGTTTCGTTGGCGCGGCCCACGAGCTCGAAGCGCACCACGGTGCCGTTGAGAAAGCGCGATGCGCCATCGTCCTGCAGTTCGAGCGTGAGCGAAGTGCCCAGCAGCGTCTTGAGGTCGAGGTTGAAGCTCGGGCTGACCATGTCGACCTCGAACTCGAACAGCTGCGAGAGGCCTTCCTGTCCCCGCATCGCGCGGAACTTCAGCTGCTCGGCGTTGAGTACGGTGTGAACCTGGACGGTACGTGGCATTCGGAATTTCCCTGGCCCTTGGGACTTCTGCGGATGCGAAGCCTTCGAGTGGCAGTCTAGAAATTCCTTATGTCATATACGTGACGTGCACTTTGTTCGGGGCGCGTGCACAGGCCACCGGGTACTCCCCTCCGCGAATGTCCCCCGGCCTGCGGCCTCCTCCTTGATTTCGCTGCGGGGAGCACCCGATGCCCTGTGCACTTGGGCACGCTGCTGGTGTACCGCTGATCAACCAGTGCTCTGAACACGCTCCCGTCGATGGGGTGCCTTGCGCAGCGAAATCAAGGGGGAGGCCGCAGGCCGGAGGACATTCGCGGAGCAAGGTACCCCGTCGGCGGGAGCGCGCCCCGAACAACGGCACTCAGAACAACCCCGACCTGCCGCAAATGGACGCCCCCCTACATCGACGCTTCGAGCATCGCCTTGTAGTCGTCGCGCGAAGCCAGCCGCGGGTTGGTCTTGTGGCAGTGGTCGGCCATGGCGCCGTCGATGATCTGCTCGAACAGGGCGGGCGTGACACCCACCTCGGCCAGGCCCTTGGGCAGGCCGAGGCGCGCGTTCATGTCGCGGATCGCATCGCCCAGGTCGCCGGGCGAATCGAGGTGCATGGCCCGCGCCATGCGCTGCAGCCGCTGCTCCTTCTGCACCGACTCGGCACCGGCGTTGAAGTGGATCACCGCGGGCAGGAAGAGGGCGTTGAGCGTGCCGTGGTGCAGGCGCGGATCGACGCCGCCCAGGCTGTGGCTCAGCGAATGCACGCAGCCCAGGCCCTTCTGGAACGCCATGGCGCCCTGCATCGAGGCGCTCATGAGATTGAGGCGCGCCTCGCGGTCGCTGCCGTCTTTCGTCGCGCGTTCGATGTGCAGCCAGGCGCGCTCCAGGCCGTCCAGGCCGATGCCGTCGGCCGGCGGATTGAAGGCGGCCGACATGAAGGTTTCCATGCAGTGCGCAATGGCGTCCATGCCGGTCGCGGCCGTGAGCCTGGGCGGCAGGCCGAGCGTGAGCTCGGGGTCGCAGATGGCCGCCTTGGGCATCAGGAACCAGCTGTGGAAGCCGAGCTTGCGGTGGTCGTCGACGATCACGATGGCGCCGCGCGCCACCTCGCTGCCGGTGCCGCTGGTGGTGGGCACCGCGATGAGCGGCACCGCGCGATCGGTGATCTTCGGCGAACCGCCTTCGATGGTGGCGTAGGTCTTGAGCGGGCCTTCGTGCGTGGCGGCGATCGCCACGCCCTTGGCGCAGTCGATGGCGGAGCCGCCGCCCACCGCGATGAGCCCGTCGCAGCGCCCGCTGCGGTACAGCTCGACGGCCGCGCGCACGGCGGCTTCGGTGGGGTTGGAAGGCGTCTGGTCGAACACCGCCACCTCGAGGTCAGCGATGGCATCGAGCGCCTTCTGCAGCACGCCGGCCGCGCGCACGCCGGCGTCGGTGACGATCAGCGGCCGGTTGATGCCGATGCGCGCGCATTCGCTGGACAGCAGCTGGATGGCGCCGAATTCGAACTGGATCTGGGTGAGGTATTGGATGAGGGCCATGAGGTGGAGTTGCCTGGGGCAGTACGATTGCAGACCCCCAAATCTAACAAGCAGGGACAGTCTTGCACATGAACAAAACCCTTGCCGCTGTCGCGCCAGGCATATGGCAGCCACCGCTCACCGCGAAGATGGCCGGCGTGGTCGAGCGCATGGCGCGGGCCGGCCATCCCTCGCTCGACCAGCTCACGCCCGAGGAGGCCAAGGCCTCCTACGAAAAAGGCGCGGGCGTGCTCGAAGTGCCCAAGCCCGCGCTGGAGCGCGTCGACGACTTCACCATTCCGGCGCGCGATGGCTTTGCGATTCCCGCGCGGCTCTATGCGCCGTCGGCGACGGCGGTGCTGCCGGCGCTGGTGTATTTTCATGGCGGCGGTTTCACGGTCGGCAACATCCGCACGCACGACACGCTGTGCCGCGTGCTGAGCAGCAAGAGCGGCTGTGCGGTGGTGTCGGTCGACTACCGGCTGGCGCCCGCGTTCAGGTTTCCGACGGCATCGAACGACGCATGGGATGCTTTCGCCTTCATCGCAAAAGAAGGTGCGCGCCTGGGCATCGACACGAGCCAGCTGGCCGTGGGCGGCGACAGCGCCGGCGGCACGCTGGCCGCGGTGTGCGCCATCCTCGCGCGCGACGCGGGCCTGCCGCTCGCGCTGCAGATGCTCATCTATCCCGGCACCGCGGCGCACCAGGACACAGCCTCGCACCAGCGCTATGCCCACGGCCCGCTGCTCACCAAGGCGCTGATCGACTATTTCTTTGGCCAGTACGTGCGCACGCCGGCCGACCGCGACGACTGGCGCTTTGCGCCGCTGCTGGCCGAGGATGTCGACGGCGTGGCGCCCGCTTGGATCGGCCTGGCCGAATGCGATCCGGTGGTGGACGAAGGCATTGCCTACGCCGACAAGCTCCGCGCCGCGGGGGTGGCGGTCGATCTGGAGATCTACCGCGGCGTGATCCACGAATTTCTGAAAATGGGCCGCGCCATTCCCGAGGCGCTGCAGGCGCAGGACGATGCGGCCCGCGCACTCAAGGACGCACTGAACCCATGACCGACGAAACCCTGCCCCGCAGAAAAGACTTCCGCTTCTTTCACCGCCTGCGCGTGCGCTGGGCCGAAGTCGACATGCAGAAGATCGTGTTCAACGCGCACTACCTGATGTACTTCGACACCGCCATTGCCGACTACTGGCGTGCGCTCGCGCTGCCCTACGAAGAGGCCATGCATGCGCTGGGCGGCGACCTGTACGTGCGCAAGGCGACGGTCGACTTTCGCGCCTCCGCGCGCATGGACGACGTGATCGACGTGGGCATGAAGTGCGCACGCATCGGCAACTCGTCCATCGTTTTTGAGGGCGCGCTGTTCCGGCAGGACCAGTACCTGGTGGGCTGCGAACTCGTCTATGTGTTTGCCGACCCCGCGACGCAGACCTCAAAGCCGGTGCCACCTGCCTTGCGCGAGATTCTCACGGGCTTCGAGGCCGGCGAGCCGATGCGCACGGTGGAAACGGGCGGCTGGAAAACGCTGGGCGAAGGCGCGGGCGCGCTGCGCCGCGCGGTCTTCATCGAGGAACAGAACATCCCCAAGGAACTGGAGTGGGACGAGCACGATGCAGTCGTGCTGCATGCGGTGGTCCGCAACCGGCTCGGCCAGGTGATTGCGACCGGCCGGCTGCTCGATGCGGTCGACGGCACGGCCATGCTCGGCCGCATGGCCGTGCATCGCGCGCTGCGCAGCGGCGGCCACGGTGCCGCCGTGATGCAGGCGCTCGAGGCGGCCGCCAAAGCCCGCGGCGACCGCGAGATCGGCCTGCACGCGCAGCGCAGCGCGGAGCGCTTCTATGCGCGGCTGGGCTACGCCGTGCACGGCGAGCCTTTCGAGGAAGCCGGCATCCCGCACATCGAGATGCGGCGCGCGCTGGCCTGATCGCGGCGCTCGACGGGGTTCAGTAGCGCGCCGGCGGATCGGGCACGTAGCCCATCTCCGAACCCGGAAAGGCGGACGGGCCTTCGGGGCGCGGCCAGCGCGGGGGAGGCGGCACCGGAATCACGCCCGCGGCGACGAGGTTCTCGCGGCTGTCGTAGCGGATGCGCACCACCTCGTCGGGCGTGGACTGCGCGCGCTCGAAGTTGGTGTGGACTACGTGCGAGGTTTCGCGCCGGCCATGGGCGGTGCCCAGGCTCGGGCTGGTGGGCGATGGCCGGGCCAGGCCGCCTTTCGCGGATCCGGCCGCTTCGGCGCCCAAGGCGCTGTCGGCGGAGCGGGCTTGCGCGGCAGATTCGGCCGGTGCGGCTTCGGCCACGGCGGACGGCGCCTCACTGCGGCGCTCCATCTCGCGGGTGCTGCCGTCGCGGCGCGGAAATGCGATGGGCGGTGCAGGAGGCGGCACGGGCACGCGCTCGCGGAACATCGCGACACCGATCACGCCCACGTCGTCCGGCCGGCCGGTGCGGCTCGCGTACGAATTGCCGATGGAAGTGAATTCGAACGCCGCGATCTGCGAATCGCTCTTGCGCCAGCCCGTGATGTCGCTGCGCTCGCCGCCGGAAAACACATAGCCGTTCTGCAGCACGCCCGCGGTTTCGCCGGTCACGATGTTGACGCCGTCCACCGACATCACGGCCATGATGCGTTCGCCCATCGCATTGCGCGCACGGATCGCGTAGCGCGCGCCTGGCCGTCCGGCCACCCAGTATTCGCCGCGGTGGCGGTAGATCGGCAGTTCGCGGCCGCTGGCGCGGTCGAGCACGCTGAGCTGCATCAGCGTGCCGATGCGGTCGTAGGTTGAAGGTGGCCGCACGGGGCTTTCGGCGCAAGCCGGGAGGGCGCCCAGCGCGGTCCATGCGAGGGCGGTCGAGAAAAGCAGTCTGCGCTTCATGATGTCTTTCCTTGCCAGGAGTGGATCGGTACGGCTTCTACGGAGCAGCACCGGCGGCAGGGTCAAACGCGCGCAAAAAAAATGGCGCTGACTCTTTCGCGGCAGCGCCAGGCGTCATGTCTTTGGTCTAGATGTCTTCGAGCAGCGGATACGGCAGCGGCTCGACCGTGAGCGCCGGCCCGTCGGGGCCGCCGGCATGCAGTCCGCCGGTTTCGAGCGCCGAGATCTGGATCGAGATCAGCGCGGCCCAGCCGCCGCCGGGCGCCGGCGCAGCCTGTGCCACCGTGCCCACCGGCTGCTCGGCGTCGCCGGCTGCGAACACTTCCTGGCCCGCGCTCACGGGCGCGTCGGCCTGCACGAGGTAGGTGCGCCGCTTCAAGGTGCCGCGGAACTGGCTGCGCGCCACGATTTCCTGGCCCGGGTAGCAGCCCTTCTTGAAGTTCACGCCGCCCACGGATTCGTAGTTGATCATCTGCGGCACGAAGGCCTCGACCACCGGCGCGGTCAGGGTCACGATGCCGCTGCGAACCTCGCTCCATTGCCAGAGCTGCGCGTCGAGCGCCGGGCCCGCGGGCACCGGGCTGCCGGTCGGCGCGATCCACATGGCGCGCGGCACGCCGTCGGCCGGGTAGAGCGACACCGAACTGATGTCTTCGCCGATGGCCGTGCGCTGGCCGGGCAGGGCTGCGGCATCGAGGCCATTGGCTGCCAGTGCGGTACCGGCAAGGCCGTAGAGCGCGAACTGCTCGGTGGCGTCGGTGAGCTTTGCCTTGGCGCGCAGCACGTACATCGACAGGCGCTTGAGCGTGGCGGCCAGGATGTCGCGGCTGCAGACCAGCAGCACCAGGTCGGGCTGCGGCCGGATGCCGACGAAGCTGGCGATCACGCGGCCCTTGGCGGTGCAAAGCGCGGCCAGGCGGGCCTCGGTGGCGCCCAGCAGCGCGAAATCCTGGGTGAGCTGGCCATGCAGGAAGCTGGCGGCATCAGCGCCTTCGGCGCGGATCACGCCCAGGTGAGTAAGAGTGGTAACACCGTTGAGAACGACAGTAGTCATCGCTGAATTATCATGGCCGGAGCCGTTCCGTCGGGTCCGCAGGGAATCCCGCCCCGATTCCCGCCGGGCCACCGGCTTTTCGTCCTGATTCGTTTTCCTTTCTCCGCTAAATCATCGGACCCGTGCGCCGCTTCTTCCTCACGCTTTTTCTGCTCGCCGCCCTGGCTGCGCTCGGCCTCGGCGCGGCCGGCCTCTGGTGGGTGCATCAGCCGCTCAAGCTGCCCGCGCCCAGCGTCGATCTTTCCGTGGAACCCGGCACCACGCCGCGCGGCGTTGCGCAGGCGGTGGCCGACACCGGAACCGACGTGCAGCCACAGATGCTCTATTTCTGGTTCCGCATCTCGGGCCAGGACCGCCAGATCCGGGCCGGCAGCTACGAACTGGAGCGCGGCATCACGCCCAAGATGCTGCTCAACGTGCTGGTGCGCGGCGAGGAAGCCACGCGCAGCCTGGTGCTGGTCGAAGGCTGGAACATCCGGCAGGTGCGCGCCGCGCTCGCCAAGGCCGACCAACTCAAGCCCGAGACCGTCGGCCTGCCCGACGATGCCCTGATGGCCAAACTGGGCCGGCCCGGCGTGCATCCCGAAGGCCGCTTCTTCCCCGACACCTACACCTACTCGAAGGGCTCGACCGACGTCGCGCTGCTGCAGCGTGCCATGCGGGCCATGGACAAGAAGCTCGAAGCCGCGTGGGCCGCCAGGGCGGCCGATTTGCCGATCCAATCGGCGGATCAGGCGCTTATCCTGGCCAGCATTGTCGAAAAGGAGACAGGAAAAGCCAAGGACCGCTCCGAGATCGCCGCCGTTTTCGTCAACCGGCTGCGCGCCGGCATGCCGCTGCAAACCGACCCGACCGTGATCTACGGCCTGGGCACCGCGTTCGACGGCAACCTTCGCAAGAAAGACCTGCTGGCCGACACCCCCTGGAACACCTACACGCGCGGCGGCCTGCCGCCCACGCCCATCGCCATGCCGGGCAAGGCGGCGCTGCTGGCGGCGGTGCAGCCGGCGCAAAGCAAGTCGCTGTACTTCGTTTCGCGCGGCGACGGCACCAGCCAGTTCAGCAGTTCGCTCGACGACCACAACCGCGCGGTCAACCGCTACCAGCGCGGCGGCGGCGAACCCAAACCGAAAGTTGCGCAATGAGTGAGGGCCTGTTTCTGACGCTCGAGGGCATCGATGGCGCCGGCAAGTCGAGCCATCTCGACGCCATGGAGGCGCTTTTCAAGGCCCGCGGCCGCACGGTCGTGCGCACGCGCGAGCCCGGCGGCACACCGCTGGCCGAAACCCTGCGCGTGCTGATCCTCGAGCAGCCGATGGACCCGCTGACCGAATCGCTCCTGGTGTTCGCGGCGCGGCGGGACCACGTGGTGCGGGTGATAGAGCCGGCGCTGGCACGCGGCGACGTGGTGCTGTGCGACCGTTTCACCGACGCCACCTTTGCCTACCAGGGCGCGGGCCGCGATTTCGATACGCAGGTGCTGTCGACGCTGGAGCAATGGGTGCAGGGGGGCAGGGGAGCGGCAGGGCTGCTTCAGCCTCACGTCACGCTCTGGTTCGACCTGGCGCCCGAGATCGCCGCCCAGCGCCTGGCGGGAGCCCGCCTGCCCGACAAGTTCGAGTCCCAGCCGGTCGAATTCTTCCGGCGCGTCGCGGCGGGCTACGCGGCTCGCGCGGCGGCCGATGCGCGGCGTTTCGTGCGCATCGACGCCAGCCAGACGCGCGACCAGGTCTGGCAGCAGGTCGAGACGGCGCTTGTCGCACGCGGCGCGCTGGCACCCGCAAGCGGAGCGGCACGATGAGCACGCCGGCGCTTTCGCCCTGGCTGCATCGGCCGCTCGCGGAGCTCCTGCGCCAGCGCGGCCATGCCTGGCTGCTGCAGGGGCCCTCGGGCCTGGGCCAATACGAACTCGCGCTGGCGCTTGCCGCCGCCTGGCTGTGCGAACAGCCCAAGGAGGAGGGCGGCACCGCCTGCGGCCATTGCCCGAGCTGCCATGCCATCGAGGTGCGGACCCACGCCGACCTTTGCGTGCTGATGCCCGAGGTCGCCATGCAGGAACTGGGCTGGCCGCTCGACGAAAAGGCGCAGGCCGACATCGACGACAAGAAGCGCAAACCCAGCCGCGAGATCCGCGTCGAGGCCATGCGCGATGCGGTCGGCTTTGCCCAGCGCACCAGCGCCCGCGGCCGCGGCAAGGTGGTGCTGGTGTATCCGGCCGAGCGCATGAACACCATCACCGCCAATGCGCTGCTCAAGACGCTCGAGGAGCCGGTCGGCGATGTCCGCTTTGTGCTGGCCAGCGAGGCGGCCTGGCAATTGCTGCCGACCATCCGCAGCCGCTGCCTGGGCTTCACGCTGCCCTGGCCCGGGACGGCCGAAGCCGAAGCCTGGCTGGCCGCGCAGGACGTGCCCGCCGCAGATGCCACCGCATTGCTGCGCGCCGCCGGCGGGCGGCCCAGCGATGCCTTGCGGCTCGCGCGCTCCGGCCAGTCGCCCAAGGCCTGGTCGCTGCTGCCCAAGGCCGTTTCGCGCGGCGACGTGGCCGCCCTTGCGGACCAGTCGCCATCGCAGGCCATCGGCTCGCTGCAGAAGCTCTGCCACGACCTGATGGCCGTTGGCAACGGCGCCGCGCCGCGTTTCTTCGAGGCCGCCGACCTGCCGCCCGCCGTGCCTTCGCACCTGGCGCTGGCGCGCTGGTCGAAGTCGCTCGCGAACGCGGCCCGAACCGCCGAACATCCCTACAACCCGGGCCTGATGCTGGAAGCGCTTGTGA
Organism: Variovorax paradoxus; assembly: GCF_030815975.1. Taxonomy (NCBI): domain Bacteria; kingdom Pseudomonadati; phylum Pseudomonadota; class Betaproteobacteria; order Burkholderiales; family Comamonadaceae; genus Variovorax; species Variovorax paradoxus. The sequence goes on along the minus strand of NZ_JAUSXL010000002.1, from coordinate 4,773,696 downwards.
GCGAAGCGCGAACCACCCTAAACTCTGCTGCTCGCCGCCCATGAACCAACCAGCCGCATCCGCACCCGCCGCCCCGGCGCCTCAACGGCCGAGCGTGATCCAGCTCGCCATCAAGGAAAAGGGCGCGCTCTATGCCGCCTACATTCCGCTCTTTGCCGAAGGCGGCATCTTCATTCCGACCTCGCGCGAATACCGCCTGGGCGACGATGTCTACGTGCTGCTGACGCTCCCCGAAGACCCGCAGCGCTACCCGGTGGCTGGCAAGGTCGCATGGATCACGCCGCAGCGCGCCGCGGGCAACCGGGCACCGGGCGTGGGCATCCGTTTTCCGTCGGACGAAAAATCGCGCCAGCTCAAGGCCCGCATCGAAGCGGCGCTCGGCGGTTCGATGGCCTCCGACCGCCCGACACAGACTATCTAGGCTCGCCCCCAGGCTGCGCGCACTTCGTGTCGCTACGCCCACCCCCTACCGGGGGCGACACCAGAGGCCCGGCAAAGCCGGTTCCTCGGTGTCCCTGGCATAAGCCAGACAATCAGCGCCATGTTCACCGATTCCCACTGCCACCTCACTTTCCCTGAATTCGCGGACCAGATGCCGCAAATCCGCGCCGCCATGGCCGAGGCGCAGGTCGATCGGGCCTTGTGCATCTGCACCAAGCTCGAGGAGTTCGACGATGTGCAGGCGCTGGCCGCGCGCTACGACAACTTCTGGGCCAGCGTCGGCGTGCATCCCGACAACGAGGACATCGCCGAACCCACGGTGGACGACCTGGTGCGCCGCGCGGCCTTGCCCCGCGTGGTGGCCATCGGCGAAACCGGGCTCGACTACTACCAGATGGAAGAACGCAAGGGCGGGCGCAGCATTGCCGACATGGAATGGCAGCGCGACCGCTTCCGCGTGCACATCCGCGCCGCGCAGCAAACCCGCATGCCCCTGATCATCCACACGCGCGAAGCCTCGGCCGACACGCTGGCGATACTCAAGGAGGAGGGCGAGGACGGCTCCGGCAACGCTGCGGGCGGCGTGTTCCATTGCTTCACCGAAACCGCCGAAGTGGCCCGAGCGGCGCTCGACCTGGGCTTCTATATTTCCTTTTCCGGCATCCTGACCTTCAAGAAGGCGCAGGACCTGCGCGACGTGGCGGCCTTCGTGCCGCTCGACCGCATGCTGATCGAAACCGACAGCCCCTATCTGGCACCCGTGCCGTACCGCGGCAAGACCAACAATCCGTCGTACGTGCCGTACGTCGCCAGGCAGATCGCCGAACTGCGCGGGCTGCCGCTCGAAGAGATTGCGCGAGCCACGAGCGACAATTTTGAAACGCTGTTCAACGCGATAAAAACCAAATGAAGAAATGCATTAAGAAGTTTCTGTATCTTATTGTCGTAGCAGCAACTTTTATCGCGCATGCCGGTTCGTTCGAAGACTTCTTCCGGGCTGTGCGCGGCGACAATGCCAGCGGCGTGCGCACCCTGCTGAACCGCGGCTTCGACCCCAACACGCGCGATGAGCACGGCCAGACCGGCCTGATCATCGCCTTGCGCGAACCATCGCCCAAGGTCGCACAGGTGCTGCTCGAATCGCCGCAGACCGATGTCGACCTGGCCAACGCCAAGGACGAAACCCCGCTGATGCTGGCCGCCATCAAAGGCCAGCAGGAACTGGTCGCCCAGCTGCTCAAGCGCGACGCCGCCGTCAACAAGACCGGCTGGACGCCGCTGCATTACGCCGCCAGCAGCGGCCAGCTGAGCATCATGAAAGTGCTGCTCGACAACTACGCCTTTATCGATGCGCAATCGCCCAACGGCACCACGCCGCTCATGATGGCCGCGATGTACGGCTCGACCGAGGCCGTGAAGCTTTTGCTGGCCGAAGGCGCGGACACCACGATGAAGAACCAGCTCGGCATGACGGCCGTCGACTTCGCGACCAAGGCCAACCGCCCGGAAGCCGCGCAGTTGATCGCGGCGGCGGCCGACACCAAGGCTGCCCCGAAGGCGATCCCGAAGGATGGCAAATGGTGACGCCGGCGGGTTCCTTCGCATCGCATTGAAGGGCCGGATTCGCCGCATCGGCAGGCCCGGGAAAACGCCAGAAAGAGGGCGCCTGCGCATCGTGCGAGACTCTGCGCAGAAGGAGAAGCAGAGATGAATACGTTTCTATTCATGGTCTTTTTGCTGGCCGTCGGACTGCTTGGGTTCGCAGCAATCGCCAGAAACAGGTCGGCGCAAAACAGCAGCGGCTTCGTCGACAAGCCCAAGGCGCGCCCGCCGCTCACGGCGCGCGAGCAGGCCATGTACAACCGGCTCGTGCAGACCCTGCCGGATCTCGTGGTGCTGCCGCAGGTCAGCTTCGGTGCATTGCTCACGGCCCGCACGCGCGCAGCGCGAAGCTCGTTCAGCCGGAAGATCGCCGACTTCGTCGTGTGCGACCGCTCGTTCAAGGTCGTGGCCGTGGTCGCATTCGGCGGCGACAAGAGCAACAAGGGCAAGTCGCAGCGCGACTTGGACCGCGATGCGCTGCTGGTGGAGGCCGGCTACCGCGTGCTGCGATACCCGAGGTTGCCGGACGTGGGCCGCGTGGAGGCGGACTTCGATCCAACGCTGGCATCGGTGAGTCCGATGGGGTCCTGAGGGCGGGCTTGGTTTGCCAGGGATCGGGCCTCATTGGGTATTCCTGAAAGGAACACAATGTGCATTATGTTAAATGACATAAACAACAAGTCCCCCCTCCAGGACCTGTCGCCCGCGCCCACTGCTTCTTGCAGTTGCCCCAATAAGTCCTTGTCGCATTGGCAGTCGTCCGACAGACCCGTCGGGATCAGCTCTTGGGCTTTGCGTATTCCTCGGCGCTCATCACCTCGAAGCCAACGAACGGGTCGTTGCCTTCGACCCATGCGTCGTGGCCCGGTGGAATGGTGTACGACATGCCTTCCTCCAGGGTGGTCTTCGAGCCGTCGTTCATTTGCACGGTAACCCGCCCGGAAACCACGTACCCGACGTGAGCGACCTGGCAGCTGTCCGTGCCGACGACCGGCTTGATGCACTTCGACCAGCGCCATCCGGGCTGGAACTTGAAGCGTCCCAGCGTGTACCCCTCGAGGCGGACCACTTCGACCCGGGTCTTTTCGGGCTCCCGAACCTCATCCGGTTCGTCGTGGGATTTCGTCTGAAGCTTGGTGACATTCATCGGATTTGCCATCACTACTCTCCTTGCACGAGTGAGCAGGCAGGCCGCGCCAGCCTCGTGCAAAGCCGCGCGTCGAACGATCGAATGGTAGTCCCGCGCCACGCCTTGCGGCGACTCATTCCTCGCCCGGTAGGTACCCCGGTGGCGTGCATCTCGGGCACGTGCGCGGAATTTCCAGCGCTAAAGTGCTGATTGCGATGCTCAGGCAGACCACCACCACACTCGACTTCGACACCGATGGCCGGGGCCTTCGGGAAATCACCCCTGTCGTTGCGCAATGGGTGGAAAGCACCGGCTTGCAAACCGGGCTGCTGACGCTCTTCATTCGCCATACCTCGGCCAGTCTCCTGGTGCAGGAGAACGCGGATCCGGATGTGCAGGCAGATCTCGACCGTTTCCTTGCGCGCCTCGTGCCGGACGGCGACGCGCTTTTCCGGCATCGCGACGAAGGACCGGACGACATGCCGGCGCATGTCCGCTCGGCACTGACTGCGGTCCAGCTTTCGATTCCGGTGGCGAACGGCCGCATGGCCCTGGGAACCTGGCAGGGAATCTATCTGTGGGAGCACCGGAAGAAGCCGCACCGAATGCAAGTTGTCCTGCACCTGATCGGGTCTTAGCGCGACGCCGTCCGCAGCAGCACGGTGCCCTGCCCCTCCGACCGTCGTGGGTCCACTACTCGAGCGTGAATCCCATCTTCACCGTGACCTGCCAGTGCGCGATCTTGCCATCCACCACATGGCCGCGCGTCTCGGTGACGGTGAACCACTGGATATTGCGCACCGTCTCGTGCGCCTTGGCGATGGCGGTCTGCACGGCATCCTCGATGCTGATGGGCGAAGAGCCGGTCAGCTCGAGCGACTTGTAAACGTGGCTTGACATGTCTTTTGCTCCTTGAAATGGTGCGCCACGACAACGGCTCTGCGTGCTCGCACAGCACGCATGTTGACCGGTCGGCCGGCTCGTTGGAAGTGCCGGACGGTTGTTTGCAGCAGCGGCGGAAGCAGGCACGTTCCTTGCATGGCTGTACGCACACGGTGTAACGAAGCACTGTTTTGGTGAGGTTTCCGCGGTCTTGCGGATTCCCGGAGCGTGAAGAGCGCCCAGCACCCCCGCCCGCGCTCCGCAGGCATCCCTACCTCCTAAACCCCCCGTCCGAACGATGCGGCCCCGCAAGGCTGCATTGGGCATTTGCATTTGTTTCGAATCAGCTGATTCCCGAAAGGCCCCACCCTATGAAGAAACTCAAACTCGTGATGGTCGGCAACGGCATGGCCGGCGTGCGCACGCTCGAGGAGCTCCTGAAGCTCGCCCCGGACCTGTACGACATCACCGTCTTCGGTGCCGAGCCGCACCCCAACTACAACCGCATCCTCCTGTCGCCCGTGCTCGCGGGCGAGCAGACCGTGGACGAGATCGTGCTCAACAGCTGGGCCTGGTACACCGAGAACAAGATCACCCTGCACGCCGGCAAGAAAGTGGTCGAGGTCGACCGCGTCAAGCGCATCGTGCGCGCCGAGGACGGCACCGAAGCCCCCTACGACCGCCTGCTCATGTGCACCGGCTCCAACCCCTTCATGCTCCCGGTGCCCGGCAAGGACCTGAAGGGCGTCATCGCCTACCGCGACATCGCCGACACCGACTACATGATCGAGACCGCCAAGACCCACAAGAGCGCGGTCGTCATCGGCGGCGGCCTGCTCGGGCTGGAGGCGGCCAACGGCCTGATGCTGCGCGGCATGAGCGTCACCGTGGTGCACGTCATGCCCTGGCTGATGGAGCGCCAGCTCGACGACGTGGCCGGCAAGCTCTTGCAGAAGTCGCTCGAAGACCGGGGCCTGAAGTTCCTGATCGGCGCCCAGACCCAGGAACTGGTCGGCGACAGCAATGAGGGAAAGGATGGCCGCGTCAAGGCCATCCGCTTCAAGGACGGCACCGAAGTGCCCGCCGACCTGGTCGTCATGGCTGTCGGCATCCGCCCCAACACCGAGCTGGCCGAGAAGATGCGCCTGCACTGCCAGCGCGGCATCGTCGTCACCGACACCCTGCAGACCGTGACCGATGCGCGCATCTACTCGGTGGGCGAATGCGCGGCCCACCGCGGCATCGCCTACGGGCTGGTCGCCCCCCTGTTCGAGCAGGCCAAGGTCGCGGCCAACCACCTGGCCCAGTTCGGCATCGGGCGCTACCTCGGGTCGCTCACCTCCACCAAGCTCAAGGTCACGGGCATCGACCTGTTCAGCGCCGGTGAGTTCATGGGCGGCGAGGGCACCGAGGAGATCGTCATGAGCGACCCCTTCGGCGGGGTCTACAAGAAACTGGTCATCAAGGACGACAAGCTGGTGGGCGCCTGCCTGTACGGCGACACGGTGGACGGCAGCTGGTACTTCAAGCTCTTGCGCGACGGGCGCAGCGTGGGCGACATCCGCGACAAGCTGATGTTCGGCGAATCCAACATCGGCGACACCGGCCACGAGGGCCACAGCAAGGCCGCCAGCATGCCCGACGAGGCCGAGGTGTGCGGCTGCAACGGCGTGACCAAGGGCACCATCTGCAAGGCCATCAAGGACAAGGGCCTGTTCACGCTGGACGAGGTCAAGAAGCACACCAAGGCCAGCGCCAGCTGCGGCTCGTGCACCGGGCTGGTGGAGCAGATCCTGATGTTCACCGCCGGCGGCGACTACTCGGCCACGCCCAAGAAGAAGGCCGTGTGCGGCTGCACCGACGCCAACCACCAGGACGTGCGCGACGCGATCCGGCGCGAGCACTACCTCACGCACGACGAGGTCTACCGCAACCTGGGCTGGCGCACGCCCAACGGCTGCGCCACCTGCCGCCCGGCGGTCAACTACTACCTGATCAGCACCTGGCCCAAGGAGGCCAAGGACGATCCGCAGAGCCGCTTCATCAACGAGCGCAGCCACGCCAACATCCAGAAGGACGGCACCTATTCCGTCATTCCGCGCATGTGGGGCGGCCACACCACGCCCGACGAGCTGCGGCGCATCGCGGACGCGGCCGACAAGTACCAGATCCCGACCGTCAAGGTCACGGGCGGCCAGCGCATCGACCTCCTGGGGGTGAAGAAGGAGGACCTGGAAGGCGTCTGGAAGGACATCGGCATGCCCTCGGGCTTTGCCTACGCCAAGAGCCTGCGCACGGTCAAGACCTGCGTGGGCAGCGAATGGTGCCGCTTCGGCACGCAGGACTCCACCCAGATGGGCAAGGACCTGGAGCGGGCGCTGTGGGCGATGTACTCGCCGCACAAGGTCAAGCTGGCGGTCTCGGGGTGCCCGCGCAACTGCGCCGAGGCCGGGATCAAGGACGTGGGCGTGATCGGGGTCGACTCGGGCTGGGAGCTGTACGTGGGCGGCAACGGCGGCATCAAGACCGAGGTGGCGCAGTTCCTGGTGAAGGTGAAGACGGCCGCCGAGGTGATGGAGTTCACCGGCGCCTTCCTGCAGCTGTACCGCGAGGAAGGCTGGTACCTGGAGCGCACGGTGCACTACATCGGGCGGGTGGGGCTGGATTATGTGAAGAAGAAGATCCTGGAGGACGCGGAAGGCCGCAAGGCGCTGTGGGAGCGGCTGCAGTTCGCCCTCGATGGCGAGCCCGATCCGTGGTTCGAATCGAGCCAGGCGCAGGTGGATGTGCGGCAGTTCACGCCGGTGGCGGTGGTGGACGACGTGGCGGACAAGGCCACGCAGGCCGCGTGAAGGACAAGGAGCAACAAGCCATGAGCAACGACAACAACAACCACGGCACCAGCAGCGAATGGAAAGTGATCTGCCGCGTCGAGGACATCCCGGTGCTGGGCGCCCGCCGCGTGGCGCGCCCGGTGGGCGTGAACGTGGCGGTGTTCCGCAATGCCGAGGACCAGGTCTTCGCGCTGCTGGACCGCTGCCCGCACAAGGGCGGGCCCTTGAGCCAGGGCATCGTGTTCGGCACCAGCGTGGCCTGCCCGCTGCACAACTGGGCCATCGGGCTCGATGACGGGTGTGCCAAGTCGCCCGACGAGGGGTGCACGCCGCGGTTTGCGGTGAAGGTGGCCGACGGCGTGGTGCATCTCGATTCGAACGAACTCGCCACGCATGCGCTCGACCTGGCGTCCCCTGTTGCAGGCCCGGCGAACCGCGCCTGCCTGCCCGAAGACACGACCGCCTGACACGGCCGAGCCACACATGAGCCTCACCCTGACTTCCTCGACCCCCGCAACGCGCGCCGCAACGGCTGCGGATCGCGAAGCCGGCGCGCAGTCCGTGCTGCGGGGCCGCTGCACGCTCGTCGGTGCCGGACCCGGCGATCCCGAACTGCTCACGCTGAAAGCGCTCAGGGCGATCCAGTCGGCCACGGTCCTGCTGGTCGACGACCTGGTCAGCGACGACATCGTCGCGATGGCGGCGCCCGGCGCACGCGTGATCCACGTGGGAAAACGCGGCGGCTGCAAGAGCACGCCGCAGAGCTTCATCGAGCGGCTGATGATCATGGCCGTTCGCGAAGGCGAGCACGTGGTCCGGCTCAAGGGCGGCGACCCCTTCATCTTCGGCCGCGGCGGCGAAGAGGTCGAGCACCTCGCGCAGGCAGGCATTCATGTGGACGTGGTGAACGGCATCACGGCCGGCCTGGCCGGCTTGACTTCGCTCGGCGTGCCGCTGACGCATCGCGCGCATGCACAGGGCGTGGTGTTCATCACCGGCCATGCCAAGCCCGGCTCGCCGGGCCCCGACTGGCGCACGCTGGCCGCCACGGCCCATTCGGCACGCTTGACGCTGGTCATCTACATGGGCGTGTCGAGCGCAGGCTCGATCCAGGACGAACTGCTGAGCGGACTGCCGCCGGCCACGCCCATCGTGGTGGTCCAGAACGCCAGCCTGCCATTGCAGCGGCACGCCGTCGGCACGCTGGCGACGCTGCAGCGCACGATTGCCGACAACGGCCTGTGCAGCCCCTCGATCATCGTGGTCGGCGATGTCCTGCAAGGACTCGCGGCCGCTTCAGCCTCCGCGCACCCCGCGCTGGAGAAGGCCGCCTGACGCGCGGCCCCCCTTCCCTTTTTCCGTTCAGCTTCTTCTTCTCAATCCAAAGAAAAAACGCCATGGCCTATCTGCAGCCTTCCGAATTCGTCACCAAGATGGTGGACGCCGGTGAATCCAAGATCTTCATGTCCACGCGCGACACGCTGATCCGCGCCTTCATGGCGGGCGCGATCCTCGCGCTGGCGGCGGTGTTCGCCGTCACCATCAACGTGCAGACCGGCTACTCGATCATCGGGGCGATCCTGTTTCCCGTCGGCTTCTGCATGCTCTACCTGCTCGGCTTCGACCTGCTGACCGGCGTGTTCGTGCTGACGCCGCTCGCGCTGATCGACAAGCGCCCCGGCGTGACCATCGGCGGCGTGCTGCGCAACTGGGGCCTGGTCTTCGTCGGCAATTTCCTCGGCGCCTTTCTCGTGGCCGTGCTGATGGCGATCGTCTTCACCTTCGGCTTCACGAGCCCGCCAGACAAGGTCGGCCAGGTGATCGCCACCATCGGCGAGGCACGCACGCTGGGCTACTCCAGCCACGGCGCCGCGGGCATGCTGACGCTCTTCGTGCGCGGCATGCTGTGCAACTGGATGGTGTCCACCGGCGTGGTGGGTGCGATGATCTCGACCTCGGTGACCGGCAAGGTGCTGGCCATGTGGATGCCGATCATGGTGTTCTTCTTCATGGTGTTCGAGCACTCGGTGGTCAACATGTTCCTGTTTCCGTCGGCACTGCTCATGGGCGGCAATTTTTCGGTCATGGACTACATCATCTGGAACGAGATCCCGACCGTGCTCGGCAACCTCATCGGCGGCTTGTCGTTCACGGGCCTGACGCTGTACGCCACGCACGTGCGCACGGCGCCCAAGCGCGTTCCCCGCTGAATCCGGCTGCCGCCGCCCCACGATGCGTCCCGGACTCGCGATCTCCATCGGCCAGTACTCCGACAAGGGACGCAAGGACGCCAACCAGGACTTCCACGGCGCCGCCCTGCCGCAGGCGCCGGGCCGCAGCGCGAAGGGCGTGGCGGTTGCGATTGCCGACGGCATCAGCAGCAGCGACGTCAGCCACGTGGCCAGCGAGTCGGCGGTCCGCAGCTTCCTGACCGACTACTACTGCACTTCCGACGCTTGGAGCGTGAGCCGCTCGGCGCAACGCGTGCTCACGGCCACCAACGCCTGGCTGCACGCGCAGACCCAGAATGGCGGCGGCCGTTTCGACAAGGACCGCGGCTACGTCTGCACCTTCAGCGCGCTGGTCATCAAATCGACCACGGCGCACGTCTTCCATGTGGGCGACACGCGCGTCTACCGCTGGCATGCAGAAGCGCTCGAGCAACTGACTGAAGACCATCGCGTCTCGGTGGCGGAGGGGCACAGCTATCTGGCCCGGGCGCTGGGCGTGGGCCCGCATGTGGAGATCGACTACCAGGCCCTCGCCATCGAGAAAGGCGACGTCTTCCTGTTGACGTCCGACGGCGTCCATGAACATGTGGACGCGGCCGTCATCAGGGCCGCGCTCGATGCCCACCCCGGCGATCTGGACGCCGCGGCAAAGAACATTGCCGAGGAAGCGTACCAGCGCGGCAGCCCCGACAACCTGACGGTCCAGATCGTGCGAGTCGACGGGCTGCCCGATGGCGACATCAATGAGCTCCAGGCGCAGCGCGCGGCGCTGCGCCTGCCGCCTGTGCTCGAGGCGCGCATGCGCTTCGATGGCTACACCATCGTGCGCGACCTGCACCGCAGCAGCCGAAGCCACATCTACCTGGCGGTCGACGACGACACGGGCGAGCGCGTCGTACTCAAGACGCCGTCCGTCGACCTGCAGAACGACGAGGCCCATCTCGACCGCTTCCTGCTCGAGGAGTGGGTGGCGCGGCGCATCGACAGCGCGCATGTGCTCAAGCCGCATGTTCCGCAGCGCAAGCGCAACTACCTCTACACGGTCATGGAGTTCGTCGACGGGCAGACGCTGGCGCAATGGATGGTCGACAACCCGCGCCCCAGCCTGGAGCCGGTGCGCGGCATCGTGGAGCAGCTGGCCAAGGGGCTGCAGGCCTTTCACCGCATGGAGATGCTGCACCAGGACCTGCGGCCCGAGAACATCATGATCGATCGCACGGGCACGGTGCGGATCATCGACTTCGGCTCGGCCTGGGTGGCGGGCCTGGGCGACAGCAAGCTGGCCGACCCGGCCCAGGTGCTGGGGACGGTGCAGTACACGGCGCCCGAATACTTCTTGGGCGACGGCGGCTCGGTGCAGTCCGACCTGTTCTCGCTGGCCGTGATCGTCTACCAGATGCTGACCGGCCGATTGCCCTACGGCGCGCAGGTGGCACGCATCCGCACGCGCGCGGACCAGCGCAACCTGCAGTACCGGTCCGCGCTGGATGCGCAGCGCGCCATCCCCGCATGGATCGACGAAGTGCTCCGCAAGGCCCTGCACCCCAACCCGCTCAAGCGCCATGAAGCGCTGTCGGAATTCGTCGAGGAGCTGCGCCAGCCCCACCCCGACTTTTTGAACCGGCGCGGCACGCCGCTGCTCGAGAAGAACCCCGCGGTCTTCTGGAAATGCGCCACCTTGCTGCTTGGCATTGCGGTGGTGGTGCTGCTTGGCGTGGTCAGCCTGCGGACCTGAACCCGGGGCCGCTCAGCCATGCCCGGTGCGTGGTCGAGCGAGCGTCGACGCGCCGCAGCCTCTTGTTCAGAGTGCAGAAGGCCGCAGGAAGTCGAAGCGCTTGCGTGCCGGCATGGTTTCGGGAAGCACGTAAACCACCCCGCGGCGCGTTCCCAGCGCGGGCTTGATGTAGGCGTCGTAGAAGGCGGCCGGCACATTGATGCAGCCGTAGGAAATGCGGTTGTCCGCCACGCTCGGAGATGCCAGCCGTTGCAGGCGGCGCTCCGACTTGACGTTGGCGCGCACCCGGTGCATGGAAACGGCTGCGTCGTAGTCGATCCACACGATGTCCTCGCCCTTGGTGTTGCGCCCTGGCTCCGTCTTGAAGCGCCCCGCCGGGGTCGTACGCTCTTCGGGCCGAATGCTGGCTATTTCGCGCTCGCCGATGCCCGGCACGGAGTCGTCGCCGCGCGCCAGCCCCAGCAGCACGGGCGACGAACCCTGGAGCCGGCCCGTGGCATCGAAGACGAAGACACGGGCATTCTTCTTGTCGACGACCGCGAACGGTGCGGCCCGGTTGTCCGCTGCGGCAACGGCGGCCCGCGCGAGCCACTGTGCATCTTCCGCGGCCGCCAGCGTTGCGGTCGAGGTCGATAAAAGAGCAAGCGGAACGAGCACGGCAAGCGCGCGGCTCGCTGCGCTCGATCCGGGCTTCACAGCATTCATGAATCGGCCGTGCTGCGTGGGATCGGATGCCCCACGTTCAGTTGCGGTCGGCGCGCGCACGCCGCATCGCAGGCGTGTCGCCCGAGGCGGCCATGGTGCTGCCTGAACTGCTGCTGGTGTCGGTCGACCCTTGGGCCGTGGGCGCGGAGCTTCCCGAAGTGCCGCCGCTCTGCGGGGTCACGCCCGTGGTGCCCATGGGACCGCCCGACGGATTTTGCTGGCCTGCTGCGGTCGCCGGATTGGCGGGCGCCGTGGTGGGCGGGTTGCCTTGCGCGAATGCTGCGCCTGCGGCGCCCAGGGCAAGTGCGGCAATGAGTCTGGAAGTGCTGTTCATGGTCATGTCTCCTGAAAATGCCGGCAGTCCCCGGCAGAAAAGGCCGTGCCGAGCCGGATGCCCGACCTCGGGAAAGCTAGGTCCTTGCCGGCCGCGCCGGGTCGGTTCGCAGCGCGGCATGGTGTAGGAGGACTACCTCTTGGCGTCCGCGTCGCGGCCCTCCTCCGCCTTGTCCTTGTCTTGCGGCGCCTTGGGCAGCTTGACCTTTGTCACCGTGACGGAAACCGGATCGCTTGCGGGAAATGATTCCTCGACCCCGCTGTCCAGCGCCTCCTCGCTCGGCGCCTGTTCGGTCGGCTTGGCGGGCTCGACGGGCGGCTTGCCGTGGTTCTTGGATGTGGGAAAGGGAAAGGCTTTTTCAGAAGAAGTCATCTTGGGCTCCTCGGCTGTCCAGGCGCTCAGGGCTTGGACGGCTCCTGGTTGGTCTTGGGGCGGAGGTCTTCCCGCAGCCCGAAGGCTGCGGAATCGTCGTGGCGCGAGGCCTCCGCGTTCTTGCGCTTCTGCGCCATCCCTTCGGCTGGCGCCGGCGCCGAGTCCGGCTCGCCGGCGACCGAAGAACTGCTCGCGAATTTTTCGCCTGCGCCTATGTTGTCCACGCCGCCGTCGGTGGTGGGCCGCGATCCGTCGCCTGAACCGAGGCTTCCGGGTGCTCTGTTCATGTCGGTTGACTCCTCTGTTCGCCCAAGGAACAAGTTGGAACGAACCGATTCTGGGAGCGGCCCCGGTCCCGCGCGTAGGACGACACCAGCGTCCGTTAGTCGGAAGCCTCCCCGCCTCGGCGGCTTTTTCAAGGTTGTTGAATGAAGTCTTTTTTGTGCGATCCTCGGCGACGCGGACAATAGTGCACTGATCGACGGCCCGGGCCTTTTTCAGTCCGGACCGCCGCACCGCAACCGCATCAGAAGAAACGCTTCATTTTCATGGAACACCAGCTCGACTGGGCACTGGCCGCCTGCGCCCGCATCCTGCGGCCGGTGGTCCGGCTCGCCCTGGCGATGGGGGTCAAGCATCCGCACCTGGAAGTCGTGCTGCGCGACCTGCTGCTGGAAGAAGCCACCCGCTCCTGGCGCCAGCAGGGGGTGGCAAAACCCAACATCAGCCAGCTGTCCGTCACCACCGGGCTGAACCGCAAGGCTGTGACGGCCAAGGTCCGCGAAACCGCCGACGTCCTGCCCCACACTGAAATTTCGGCCGCGGCCAAGACTTTCACGCTGTGGCTGCAGATGGTGTCGGAAAACCAGGCCTTCCAACGCCTGCCGATCACCTCCGACGGCGACGATGCGCCCTCCTTCGAAACCGTGGCCAGGCTTGGCAGCCGCGGCAATGTGCACCACCGAACCATCCTCGACGAGCTGGTGCGCCTGAACATGGTGGCCGAACAGGACGGCTGCGCCGAACTGAGGGCCAGCGGCTTCGTGCCGGTGGACGACCTGCAGTCGATGCTGGCGTTCCTCGGCGACAACGGCCGCGACCACCTGCTGGCGGCGGTGTCCAACACGCTGGGCGAAGAACCCCGCATGCTCGAGCGCTCGGTGTATGCGCGCGGCCTCGGCTTGCAGGATTGCGAAAATATCCACCAGCTGGTGCGCGACCGCTGGGCTGCCCTGCACCTTGAGCTGGCGGGCGAAATGAACCGCGCGGTCGACCGGGCGCCCGACGGCGCCAAGGGGCGCATGCGCGTCGGGATCTACACCTACTATGAAGACGAGGCGGCGCCGGGTGCGCCTCCCGTCCCCGAGCAGCGGGAAAAGGGGAAATGATGATGAAGAACCACCTCCGATGGATGCGCGGCATCCTCTTTGCCGGGGCGATGGCCTTGCTGCTCTCGTGCGGGGGCGGCGGTGGCGGCGGCACGGGTTCGGCAGGCAGCCTGGGCGGCATTGCCGGAAGCGGCGCGACGGGCTCGGCCAGCGATGGAACGGGCACGGGAAGCACCGGGACCGACGGCACGGGTGGAACAAGCGGCACCGGTACCGCGGGCGGTTCCGACGGCACAAGCACCGCTGGCAACGGCAGCGGCGACGGCTCGGGCGTGGGCTCGGGCGGCACCGGCGTGAGCACCGCCGACGCCACCGGCATCGGCTCCGTGGGCGGGCTGGGCAGCATCATCCTGAACGGCGTGCGCTACGACACGGACGCCGCCATCACCAACCTCGAGGACGCCACCGAGCTGCAGATCGGCATGAGCGTGCGCATTGCCGGCAAGATCGACAGCGAGTTCACCGCGGCCACGGCGCAGCAGGTCGATTCGGCCGCCGAACTGCGCGGTGCCGTGTCCGGCATCGATGTCGGGGGCGACAGTTTCATCGTGATGGGCACCACGGTCACCGTCGACAACGCCACCATCTGGAGCGGTGCGAACAGCCTGGCTCAGGTCGTGGCCGGCAGCGTGGTGCAGGTCTGGGGCCTGCCCTCTGCGCCGGGCAGCCTGCGCGCCACGCGCGTCGAACTGCAGCCCGCATCGACCGAACCGCTGGTGACCGGCACCGTGCAGAACCTGGACCGGCTCGGGCAGCGCTTCACGCTGGGGCAGCTCACGGTGCGCTACGACAATGCCGCGTTCTCGGGCGGCATCGACGCATCCACGCTGGCCGAGGGCGCGATCGTCCGCGTGCGCGGCAGCGCCGCGCCAGTTCTGGGCTTGTTCACTGCAAGCAAGGTGCAGGGCTGGTATGCGGTGCCATCGCAGAACGCCGCGGCAGTGCAGCTGGCGGGTGTCATCACCGACTACAGCGGGCTCAATGCCTTCAAGGTGCTGGGTACGGCCGTCGATGCGACGAATGCGCTCGTCACGGGCGGCCCTCGGGCTTCGATCGGCAACGGCGTCAAGGTCGAACTCGACGGCTTCATGACCAGCGGCGTCCTGGTGGTGAAGAAGCTGCGCATCCGCTATATCCCCGGCACCGGCGGGCCGGTCGCCTTCACGCTGATCGGCGCCATTGGCAACTATCTGTCGCCCTCGAGTTTCGTGGTGAAGGGCCAGCTGGTGAACGCCAGCAGCCCCGCAACGGTCTTCGAGAACGGCACCGTCGCCGACCTGGCCAACGGACGCCGCGTCACCGTGGTCGGCAATGCGGTGGTGAATGGCGTGCTGACCGCGCAGACCGTCAGCTTCCTTCCTCCCTGACGAGGTCGGCCGCAGCCGCGCACCGGGGAACTCGCCCAGTCTTCCGGGGCACCAACCAGTCAGGGCCGGCGCTCCTCGCCTGCCCTGGCAGGTATGAAGCAAATGGGAGCAGAAAAGAACACAGGCGCAGCCGTTCTCGGCGCCCTGCGCCGTGCCGTGCGGGCGCTCGTGCTGGCCGCGCTCGCGGGGGCAGTTGCCACCTCCTGGGCCGATCCGACGCGCCTGCGCCAGGCTTTCACGGAACAGGTCGATCGCCGGCTCGAGCCGCCACCGGAGGAGGCGCAGCGCTACGGCAATCTTGCGCGCGATGAACTCAGGCGCGCCGGCATCGCTGGTGACCAGTCCGAATACGCCCTGCTGGTGGATCGCAGCGCCTCGGTCCAAGCCATCTTCGTCTTCTGGCTGCCGGCCGGCGGAGCGCCCGTGCTGATCGGTGCGGCGCCGGTATCGACCGGGCGCCCCGGCGGATTCGAATACTTCGAAACACCGCTCGGTGTGTTCGAACATTCGGTTGCGAACCACGATTTCCGCGCGGAGGGTTCGCGCAACGAGTTCGGCATTCGCGGCTATGGCGAAAAGGGAATGCGCGTCTTCGATTTCGGATGGCAGCAGGCCCGGCGCCTGTGGGGCCGGGGCGGCACGAGCACGATGCGGCTGCAGATGCACGCCACCGATCCGAACCGGCTGGAGCAGCGGCTGGGCAGCGCGCAATCGAAGGGCTGCATCCGCATTCCGGCCAGCCTGAACCGGCTGCTCGACCGCCTGGGCGTGCTCGATGCCGACTACCTCAGGGCCAAGGCCGAGGGCACTGCGCCATGGGTGCTGCCGGCGGACCAGGCGCCCATTGAAGGCGCCGGGCGCTACCTCATCGTCGTCGACACGGGACGGTTCGAACGGCCCGCCTGGTCGCCGCCGCCGCCCGGGTCCAGGGCCGCGGCGCCCAGCCCGATCGGCGCGGGCACGATGTTCACGATGCGGGTGAAGAGCGCCTCGCCGAGTCTGGAAAACAGCAGTTCGCCCTCCTTGCGGTGATGCCGCTTTTTCAGGAAATTCGTCCACGTAGAACAGCATGGCCCGCGAAGTCGGGCGGGGTTCCCTTGCGGCGGTGTTGTTCGAGCAGCATGATGATGGAGCGCAGCATGGCGGCGAGCGCCGCATGCTCCTGGCGAATGATGCGAACGGTGGCGTGGGTCATGAATGGCTCCTGTGCGTACCCGAGGATCGCGGTTCCGGCCCCGCACAGGGTTGCCGCAGATCAAACGCGATGCATGCCGTTTGCATCCTTGCGCCTGCGAGAACGCCTTCGCTTGATCCGCATCAAGCCGCGCCTCGCACCGGTCCGGACACTGGCCGCATACCCACCTCAAACCAAAGCGAGGACACCATGTACCAGCGAATTCTTGTTCCTGTCGATGGAAGTTCGACATCCAGCCACGGCTTGGGCGAAGCCATTCGCCTTGCCAAGGTCACCTCGGGGCGCCTGCGCCTGATCCACGTCATCGACGAACTCTCCTTCGCCCTGGCGATGGACGCCTACTCGGGCCGCACGGACGACTGGCTCAACGAGCTGCGCGCTGCCGCCACCAGGCTGATCGAGGAAGGCAAGGCAAGGGCTGCCGCCGAAGGCGTCGAGGCCGACTCGGTGCTGTGCGACAACTTCAGGGGGGCCGTTCCCGACCGGGTCACGGCCGAAGCGGCTTCCTGGCCCGCGGATCTGATCGTGCTGGGAACGCACGGCCGGCGCGGCCTCGGCCGCATGGTGATGGGCAGCAGCGCGGAGCAGATCCTGCGCAGCGCGAGCGTTCCGGTGCTGCTGGTGCGCGCCCCCGAATTGCATGCCAAGGCGGAAGCGGCGCGCTTCACGATGCCGGACGGCGCCGTGGCGAGCCAGTAGGCCGGTGCGCCGTGCCGAGCCTACCCATCCAGCGGCACGCCGCCGCCGAAATGGCTGATCCACTGGTCCAGCAGTTCCTGCTGGACGGCCTTCGCCGACTGCTGCCAGGCGGCCAGCATGCCCCATTGGACCTGCTGCGCCTGCAGCACGCTCGCGCCGCAGGCCGTCTGCCAGTCGAGCAGGGAGCGAAAGTAGGCATCGGTCCATGCCGATGCGGGTGTCGCAGGAACGTTGCTGTTCATCGTGTTCTCCTTTCGTCGGTGAATGAAATCGCATGCAAGCAAGGCATCCGTTCGTTGCGGCGCGACGGGTCAGGCGCAGGAACGCAGGCGTCGAGTGCATCGTATGGGTCCGCTCTCCCTTCGCGCAAAAAGACCCGCAGGAAACATTGGGATTGCAGCACGGCGGCAAGGTGCGAACCCTGTGCGCCGATAGTGTCGATGAGGGGCACCTCGCGAATCACGCCGCGGACGGCGCAGCAGGAAGCCCCCTCCTCCTCCTCCTCGAAAGGTTTGAAATGAACCCCGATATTCAACTCAGGCACGAGGTCTTCGCCCAGCTGAACTGGGACCCGGCGGTATGCGGGTGCGATGTCGACGTGCGTGTGACCGATGGCGTGGTCACCTTGCACGGCCGGCTGGCCAGCGAGGATCTGAAGAGCGCCGTCGAGCGCGCCGTGCGCCGCACCGAAGGCATCACGCTGATCGTGAACCGGCTGACCACGGCGGAATGCGCGAACAATGACTGAGCACGGCGACTTCGCGCTGCTGGACGCCTGGTGGCGCGCGGCCAACTACCTGTCCGTGGGCCAGATCTACCTGATGGACAACCCACTGCTGCGCGAGAAGCTGAGCCTTTCGCACATCAAGCCGCGCCTCTTGGGCCACTGGGGCACGACGCCGGGCCTCAACTTCGTCTATGCGCACATGAACCGCGCCATCGCGGCCCGCGAGCTGAACGCGTTGTTCATTGCCGGCCCCGGCCATGGCGGCCCGGGCGTGGTCGCCAACACCTATCTCGAGGGCACCTACAGCGAGGTCTATCCCCACATCGAACAAAACACCGATGGCATGAAGCGGCTCTTCACGCAGTTCTCGTTTCCGGGCGGCATTCCGAGCCATGTGGCGCCGGAAACCCCGGGCTCCATCCATGAAGGCGGCGAGCTCGGCTATTCGCTGCTGCACGCCTACGGCGCCGTGTTCGACAACCCCGGCCTGCTCGCCTGCTGCGTGATCGGCGACGGCGAGGCCGAAACCGGCGCCCTGGCTGCGAGCTGGCATTCCAACAAGTTCCTGAACCCCGAGAGCGACGGCGCCGTGCTGCCGATCCTGCACCTGAACGGCTACAAGATCGCCGGCCCCACGGTGCTCGCGCGCATCCCGGAGGAAGAGCTGGCGCAGTTGCTGCGGGGCTATGGGCATGAGCCGTACTTCGTCACCGGCCACGAGCCCGCGCAGATGCACCGGCTGATGGCGGCGGCGCTCGACAAGGCGCTCGACGGGATCCATGCCATCCAGGCGAGCGCCCGCGAGCACGGGTTTCGAGAACGCCCGCGCTGGCCGATGATCGTGCTGCGGTCGCCCAAGGGCTGGACCGGGCCCAGGCAGGTGGACGGCGTGCCGGTCGAGGGCACGTTCCGCGCGCACCAGGTGCCGCTCGCCGGCTTTTCGGCCAGGCCGGAGCATGTGGGCCTGCTCGAAGACTGGATGCGCAGCTACCGGCCCGAGGAACTGTTCGACGCTGCCGGCGCGCTGCGGCCCGAGATCGCGGCGCTGGCGCCCAGGGGAACGATGCGCATGAGCGCCAATCCGCATGCCAACGGCGGCCTGCTGCTCAGGGACCTGGCCATGCCGCCCTTCCGCGAGCACGCGGTAGAAGTGGCGGCGCCGGGCGTGGCCGATGCGCAGGCCACGCGCGTAGCGGGCCTCTTCCTGCGCGACGTGATGCAGCGCAACGAGGCGGCGCGCAACTTCCGCGTCATGGGGCCGGACGAAACCACGTCGAACCGACTGGACGCGCTGTTCGACGTCAGCGCGCGGACCTCCACCGCCGAGATCCTGGCCGGCGACGACCATGTGTCGCCCGACGGCCGGGTGATGGAGGTGCTCAGCGAGCACCTCTGCCAAGGTTGGCTCGAAGGCTACCTGCTCACGGGACGCCATGGCTTCTTCTCGTGCTACGAGGCCTTCATCCACATCATCGACTCGATGTTCAACCAGCACGCCAAGTGGCTCAAGGTGACGCGGGGCATCGGCTGGCGCCGCCCGATCGCCTCGCTGAACTACCTGCTCACCAGCCATGTCTGGCGGCAGGACCACAACGGCTTCAGCCACCAGGACCCGGGCTTTCTCGACCACGTGGTGAACAAGAAGGCCGAGGTGGTGCGCGTGTACCTGCCGCCCGACGCCAACACGCTGCTGTCGGTGGTCGACCATTGCCTGAAGAGCCGCAACTACGTGAATGTGATCGTCGCGGGCAAGCAACCGGGTCCGCAATGGCTGGACATCGAATCCGCGGTGCGCCATTGCACCGTGGGCCTGGGCATCTGGACCTGGGCCAGCAACGATGAAGACGCTGCGCCCGACGTGGTGATGGCCTGTGCCGGCGACGTGCCCACGCTCGAGACGCTGGCCGCGGTCGACCTGCTGCGCAGGATGCTGCCGGAACTGAAGGTGCGCGTGGTGAACGTGGTCGACCTGATGGCGCTGCAGCCGCCGAACGCGCATCCGCACGGGCTGCCGGACGCGGACTTCGACGCCATCTTCACCACCGACCGCCCGGTGATCTTCGCGTTCCACGGCTATCCCTCGCTGATCCACCGGCTCACCTATAAGCGGACCAACCACGACAGCTTCCATGTCCATGGCTACTGCGAGGAAGGCACCACCACCACGCCGTTCGACATGACCGTACTCAACCGGCTCGACCGCTTCCACCTGGCCGCCGACGCCATTGCCCGGGTCGAGCGCTTCCGCGACAGCGCGGGCCATGTGCAGCAGCATCTGCGCGACAAGCTGCTGGAGCACCGCGCCTACGTCAACGTTCACGGCAAGGACATGCCGGAGATCGAGGACTGGCGCTGGACGAACTGACTGCGCGGCGGACTTCCTTCAGGCGGCCTGCATCGACCCCGCGCCGAGCGCATCGTTCTCGGCTTCGCTGAGCCAGCGCCGCTTGTCGCGCAGCGGCGGCGCGCCGAACATGCGGCTGTACTCGCGCGCGAACTGCGACGGGCTCTCGTAGCCCACGCTGTGCGCCGCGCTCGATACGTCCACGCCGGCCATCAGCATCTGGCGGCGCGCCTCCTGCAGGCGCAGCTGCTTCTGGTACTGCAGCGGGCTCATGGCCGTCACGGCCTTGAAGTGATGGTGGAACGACGACACGCTCATGTGCACCGCGCGCGCCATGTCCTCGATCCGCAGCGACTGCGCATAGTTGACGCGCAGCGCGCTGATGGCCTTGGCAACGCGCTGGGTGTGGCTGTCCTGCAGCGCGATCTGCCGCAGCCGCGCGCCCTCGCCGTTGACCAGCAGGCGGTACATGATCTCGCGCTTGATGAGCGGCGCCATGATCGGCACGTCCTCGGGCGATTCGACCAGCCGCAGCAGCCGCAGCACCGGCTCCAGCACCGGCATGGCGATGCGGTTGACGTACATGCCGCGCGAGGCGGGCGCATTGGCCTTCGCAGGCAGCTTCTCGTCGCCAATGAGCTTGCCGATCTCGTCGATCGCGAGCTCCAGCCGCAGGCCGAGGTAGGGCTCGTTGTCGCTTGTCAGGCGCACCTGGCCGCACACCGGCAGGTCGACCGAGGTCACCAGGTAGTGCATCGGGTCGTACACATAGATGTCGTCGCCCACGATGATCCGCTTGGAACCCTGCGCGATCAGCCCGAGCGCCGGGGTGGCGAAGGCGTGCTTGGGACCGTCGGGCTTGCTGATGCAATGGACCTGCAGGCCGGCCACCGGCGTTTCTACCGTGCCGTCCTGGCCGCGCGTGATGCGGTTGATCAGCGCCACCAGTTCCTTCCTGGCTTCGTCGAGTTCGGGCTCCAGCGGCATCGGCCGGGCAATGGCGGCAGCGATTTCGGGTGATTCTTGGGACATGTTCGGGGGGCTTGTCACGGTTGGGGCCGCAGCGGCGGCCGGCGTGGAGGATCGGGTGGTTCAAGCTTAGCGCCGCGCCAACGAATCTGCACGGCCAGCGCAGGAGGTCTGGAGAAATAGGCAAGGACTTTGCAGGAACGCGCTCGCCATGCCCGGCGCCGCGGCCGGATACTTTTGCGGTCACCGGGGGCTTTGCGGCCCCTTCCAAGTGCCACCCATCCAAAGGACACCTCTCATGCAGTACCGCAAATTCGGCCGCACCGGCCTGTTCGTTTCCGAACTCTGCCTCGGCACCATGACCTTCGGCGGCTCCAGCGGCATCTGGGGCCAGATCGGCAACCTCCAGCAGTCGGAGGCGGAAAGCCTGGTCGGCCGCGCGCTCGATGCCGGCATCAACTTCATCGACACCGCCGATGTGTACTCCGAAGGCCTGTCGGAAACCATCACCGGCCAGGCGCTGAAGAACCTCAAGGTGCCGCGCGAGAACGTCGTGGTCGCCACCAAGGTTTTCGGCGAAACCGGCAAAAGCGCCAATGCGGCCGGCGCCTCGCGCTACCACATCATGGACGGCGTCAAGGCCAGCCTGAAGCGCCTGCAGCTGGACCACATCGATGTGTACCAGATCCACGGCTTCGACCCGGCCACGCCCATCGAGGAAACAGTGCGCGCACTGGACAACCTAGTGCAGCAAGGCCACGTGCGCTACGTGGGCGTTTCCAACTGGGCGGCCTGGCAGATCATGAAGGCGCTGGGCATTGCCGAGCGGCAAGGCCTCGCGCGCTTCGAATCGCTGCAGGCCTACTACACCATCGCGGGCCGCGACCTGGAGCGCGAACTGGCGCCGATGCTGCAGAGCGAGAACCTCGGCCTGATGGTCTGGAGCCCGCTGGCGGGCGGCCTGTTGAGCGGCAAGTACGGCCGTGACACCGAAGCCGAAAAAGGCAGCCGCCGCACCAGCTTCGATTTTCCGCCCGTGAACGTCGAGCGCGCCTACGACTGCATCGACGTGATGCGCGAGCTGGCCGAAGCACGCAAGGTGTCGGTGGCGCAGATCGCGCTCGCGTGGCTGCTGCACCAGCCGGTGGTGACCAGCGTGATCGTCGGTGCCAAGCGCGTCGGGCAGCTGGACGACAACATTGCCGCCACCGCGATCCGGCTCTCCGCCGACGAACTGGCCCAACTCGGCAAGGTGAGCGCGCTGCCCTCCGAGTACCCGGGCTGGATGCTCGAACGCCAGGGCGGCGCACGGGCGAAGCGCCTCGCCGAATCAGGCCAGCGCGGCTGAGTGGCCGAATCGGGCCAGCGCCGCGGAGTGGCTGAACTACTCGGCCAGCGCCGCTGACCGGTGCGCGGCGTGAGCCGCGGTCGCGCGCAGGGCGCGCAGGTCGAGGTGCTGCGCCACGCTTGCCGCACAAGGCTCGGCCAGGTGCGGCACCACGCCGAGCAAGGGCGCACCGAGGCGGCCGCGCAGCGTCTGCAGGTTGGCTTCGGGCGCCAGCATCCCCGGCTCGACGGCGCTCGCGATCCACCCCGCCAGCACGAGTCCGCGCGCGCGGATCGCTTCCGCCGTGAGCAGCGCATGGTTCAGGCAGCCGAGCCGCAGCCCGACCACGAGGATCACCGGCAGGCCCAGCGCCACGGCCAGGTCGGCGCTGTCGAGTTCGTCGCCGAACGGCACGCAGAAGCCGCCCACGCCTTCGACGACCACCGCATCGGCGCGTTGCGACAACGCCGCGAAAGCCGACAGCAGCGGCGCCAACTCGATGCGCACGCCCTCTTCCCTCGCTGCCAGGTGCGGCGACATCGGCGCGCGCAGCAGGTACGGGCAGCGCATGGCGAGTGGCGCATCGACGTTGCCGGCCGCGCGCAACTGCTCGACGTCGTCGTTGCGCCACGCGCCATCGATCTCGTCCAGGCCCGCGGCCACCGGCTTCATGCCGACCGCGCGCAAGCCCGATGCGGCCAGCAGGCTCAGCATCGCGCTGCTGGCCAGCGTCTTGCCGACACCTGTGTCGGTGCCCGTGACGAACCAGCGGCGGTGCGTCATTGCTGCACGCGCTGCGCTCATAAGGCAGCCTCCTTCCACGGCCGCGCCAATGCCTCGCCCAACGCATCGACCAGCCGCGCGACATCGGCCTCGCCGTGGCTGGCCGACAGCGTGATCCGCAGCCGCGCGGTGCCGGCGGGCACGGTCGGCGGGCGGATCGCACCGACGCGCAGGCCGCAGGCATCGAGCTGCGCCATGGTGTGCATCGCGCGCGCGTTGTCGCCGACGATCAGCGGCTGGATGGCGGTGGGCGAATCGGGCAGCCAGGCGCTGCCATCCGGCGGCAGGATGGCTTTCAGGCCCCGGCGCAGCTGGGCGATGCGCGCCTGCAAGCGGGCGCGGCGCACGTCGCCCTCCTCGCCTTCGATCAGCGCGAGGCTCGCGAGCAGCGCATGCGCGATGGCCGGCGGCGCGGCGGTGGTGAAGATGTAGGGCCGCGCCCGCTGCACGAGGTAGTCGATGACGGTGCGGTGCGCCGCCACGAACGCGCCCGACACCCCCGCCGCCTTGCCGAGCGTGCCGACGAGCACCAGCCGCTCCGAGCGCAGGCCCATGGCCTGCAGCACGCCCCGGCCTGTGGCGCCCAGCACGCCGAAGCCATGCGCGTCATCCAGCACCAGCCAGGCGTCGTGCCGCTCGGCCAGCGCGAGCAGTTTGGCCACCGGCGCGATGTTGCCGTCCATGCTGAACACCGCATCGCTCACGATCAGCTTGACCGGTGCATCGCAGGCGCCGAGCTGCGCATCGAGCGCGGCCACGTCGCAGTGCGCATAGCGTTCGACCCGCGCCTTGGCCAGCCGCGCACCGTCGATCAGCGATGCATGGTTGAGCGACTCGGAAAAGATCACCGCCTCGGCACCGCCGAGCGCCGACAGCACCGCAAGGTTGGCCATGTAGCCCGTGCAGAAGAACAGGCTCCGCGCCTCCGGGATGAAGGGCGCCATCCAGCCGGCCAGCCGCTCCTCGAGCTCGGCATGCGCGCGCGAATGGCCAAGGATCAGGTGCGAGCCGCCGCTGCCCGTGCCGTAGCGCGCCGCGCCTTCGGCCAGTGCGGCGGCCAGCGCCGGATGCGCGGCAAGGCCGAGGTAGTCGTTGCTGCTGAAACCGAGCATGGTGCGCTGTACGGCCGCGCCGGCCAGCGTCAGGGATTGCTCGGGCGCACAGGCCGTCTCGGCGATCTGCCGGCGGCGGCGCAGCGACTGGGCATCGAGCGCCGTGATCTCGTCCTGCAGGCGTTCAAGCAAGCGCAGCATCGCGGCCTCCTTCATGTGCGTGGCTGGGACCGGCCACCGCTTGTAGCGTGGCCAGCGTGCCGTAGACCAGCAGGTCGATCTCGTCGTCGCCGATCGCATAGGGCGGCATGAGGTAGACCGTCGAGCCGATCGGACGCATCAGCAATCCGTTCGCCCGTGCGGCAAGGTGAAAACGCTCCGCGAACCGGGCACCGGGCTCGCGCACGTCGAAGGCCGTGATCATTCCGCGCTGGCGCAGATGGTCGACAGGCAGGCCGCGCAGCCCTTCGCGCAAGCGGCCGATCAGCCGCTCGGCGCGGGCGCGGTTGCGCCGCAGCGCGTCCTCGCGCTCGAACAGGTCGAGCGTCGCGAGCGCCGCGCGGCAGGCCAGCGCGTTGCCGGTGTAGGAATGGGAATGCAGAAAGCTGCGCGCCACGTCGTCGTCCATGAACCCTTCGTAGATCGCTTCGCGCGTCATCACCAACGCCAACGGCAGGTAGCCGCCGCTGATGCCCTTGGAAAGGCAAAGAAAATCGGGCCAGATGCCGGCCTGCTCGCATGCGAAGAAGCTGCCGGTGCGCCCGCAGCCCACCGCAATTTCGTCGGCGATCAGGTGCACACCGTAGCGGTCGCACAGGGCGCGCACGAGGCGCAGGTACTCGGGGTCGTGCATCGCCATGCCGGTGGCGCATTGCACCAGCGGCTCGACGATCACGGCGGCGATCGATGCATGCCGTTCGGCCAGCAGCGTTTCGAGTTCGGCCGCGCGCGCGCCGCGCCACGGCAGCGGCGTCTTCGCCCGGCAATGCGGCCCGTGCGTCGGGCGATGCCACGAGGTGCGCGTTCGCGAGCAGCGGTGCATAGGCGTCGCGGAACACCGGCACGTCGGTCACATGCAGCGCGCCCAGCGTTTCGCCGTGGTAGCCCTGCCGCAGCGCGACGAACTGCTGCTTGCCGCCGCGGCCCGCATTGCGCCATGCATGAAAGCTCATCTTCAACGCGATCTCCACCGCCGAGGCGCCATCGGAGGCATAGAAGCAATGGCCTAGCGCATGGCCGGTCAGCGCGGCAAGCCGCTCGGCCAGCTCGACGGCCGGCGCGTGCGTGCAGCCCGCGAGCATCACGTGCGAGAGCGTGTCGAGCTGGTCCTTGAGCGCGGCGTTGATGGCCGGGTGCGCATGGCCGAAGAGATTGACCCACCATGAGCTCGTTGCGTCGAGGTAGCGGCGCCCATCGTGGTCGAAGAGCCAGACGCCCTCGCCCCGCGCGATCGGCAGCGGCGGCACCGCTTCGAGCCGGATGCTCTGCGTGCACGGATGCCAGACATGGCGCCGGCTGCGCTGCTGCCAGCCGGCGTTTTGCGACGGTGCGGGTGTCGAGGGAGAGGCAATCGTTGGCGGCATCCGCGCATTCCTTTTTGGGGGCAAGGCGCGGGATCGTATCGACGCAAATCCAGTGCGGCAAACCGCTGGTCCGGGGGTGAAGATGCCCGTACTTGAGCGACATTGGCCGGCGTAGCCCGCCCGTTCAGATCAACCTCGCGCAACAGGACGGCTTCGCGTGCAGGGGCCACCGCCAGGCGACGATGCAAGTTGTCTTGCAGACGACAAAGATAGCGGCGGAATATCGAGTTCTCACTCGATACGAGGCGGTCAATCTTGATATCGGCCAATCGAATGGCCGATCTCGACTATCGGCAAATGCGGGGGCGCTGCTGGCGCGTCCTTCTCACCTCTCGGCCTTGCCCGGCATGAGGCTTGGACGACGCCCGCGGTGGGCCAATTCCGACACCGGCCGGCATGCGCCGCGCGGACAAACAAATGTCCATCCATTCTTTTGAAGGAGCACCTCATGTCCAAGACGAACCCCAACACGCCCGACGAGCGTGGTTCGTTGCCTCCCCAGCACAACAAGGCCGGCCACCAGAGCCCGACACCCCGCAACGAGCCGCGCCGGACCGTCGAGAGCCGCCATGACCGCGAAAGCCACGTCGGCGGCAGCAACCAGAACCAGTCCCGGCGCGGCGGCGGCGGTTCCGCGCACTGACGCAGGCCGCCTGAACGCCACCAGCCCGCCGGAGTCGACAACGTGTCTCATCGCAACGAGGCCACGGCCGCCCTGAAGGCGCTCAGCGTGGCGACCGATGCCTGCCGCGAATGCCCGCTGGGAGCGCATGCGACCCAGTCGGTGTTCGGCGAAGGCCCGGTCGGCGCGGTGCTGATGGTGGTCGGCGAGCAGCCGGGCGACAAGGAAGACCTCCTGGGCCGCCCTTTCGTCGGCCCTGCCGGCAAGCTGTTCGACCGCGCCGTGGCCGAGCTCGGTTGGGTGCGCGAGAAGCTCTACGTGACCAATGCGGTGAAGCACTTCAAATACGAGTTGCGCGGCAAGCGCCGCATCCACAAGACGCCCGGCCAGCGCGAGGCCGAAGCCTGCCACCACTGGCTCGAAAGCGAGATCGAACTCGTGCAGCCGCGCGCCTATGTGGCGCTCGGCGGCACGGCCGCGCGCTCGCTGCTCGGCCGCCCTGTGGCGGTGATGAAGGAACGCGGCCAGTGGATCGAAGACGCCGCGACCGGCCGCCGCGTGCTGGTCACGCTGCATCCCTCCGCGCTCCTGCGCGGCGATCCGCTGCAGCGCGAAGCCGCGTGGGAAGCCTGGCTCAAGGATTTGGCGGTGGCTTCAAGCCTGATGAAAAAAGCCGCGGCCAAACGCCCCGCCGAGAAACAGCCTGCCGAGAAACAGCCTGCCGCGAAAAAGCCTGCGGCAAGGCCCGCCGCAGGTCATGCGCGCCGCCGCGTGCGCATGGTGATGGAATAACGCAGCGACTCGGTCGGCGCAATGCTGTGCTGCCAGGCCCAGCGCGCTTCGCCGCGCAGCATGTAGATGGAGCGCGGCTCGATCAGCAGCTGGAGGCTGGCGGGCGCGGCGGCACTGGCCGGTGGATAGGGCCGCAGCTGCAGCACCGCGTCGCCCCGCAGCGAAACGCCCACGATGTCCTCGAAGTCCGGCACGTCGCGGTGCCAGCCGAGCGGCGTGCCTGGCCTGTATTCGGACAGCAGCATGTGGGCAAAGTCTTCGGGCGCCTTGCCGATCCATGCGGCCACCCGGGCGCGCAGCGGATGAAGCGCCGGCGGCATCGCAGCGCCCGGGCGCAGTCGATGGTTCTCGAAGTCGTAGCTGCCGCCAAAGCTGATGCCGCGTCGGCGCGCGGTGTATTCCTTGTAGCGCATCTCCCGCAGTTCGAAGCCCTGCACGATGCGCAGCAACTCGTCTTCCTCGGCGCGCGTGAGAAATTCGCGCTCGTAGCGCAGGCCCTCGATGGCCGCCGCGGGCGCCTCGCCGAACAGGTCGGGCTCGTCGGCAAACTGGATGCGGCTAGCGGAGCGCATCAAGGCCTCCCGCTTCGCCGGCATGCGCCGGGCCGCCCAGGCGCAATTCCCACCAGGGCGGCAGCAGTTGTCGGATCTCGGCGCGCGCAAAGCGGTCGTCCAGCAGGTGCAGCACGCCCCTGTCCTCTTCGGTGCGAATGACGCGACCGGCCGCCTGCACCACCTTTTGCAGGCCGGGATAGAGATAGGTGTATTCGTAGCCCTTGCCGAAGCGCGCCTGCATGCGCTCGCGCGTGATCTCGTTCAGCGCGTTGTGCTGCGGCAGGCCCAGGCTCGCCACGAAGGCGCCGATCAACCGGCTGCCGGGCAGGTCGATGCCTTCGCCGAACGCGCCGCCGAGCACGGCAAAGCCGATGCCGCGGCCGCCCTCCTCGAAGCGCGCGAGGAAACCGTGGCGATCGGCCTCGGCCATGCCGCGCGTCTGGGCCCACACGGGCACGCCGGGGTGCCTGGCCAGGAAAGCCGCGCAGGCTTTTTCGAGGTAGTCGAAGCTGCTGAAGAACGCGAGGTAGTTGCCCGGCATGCGCTCGAACTGCGCGCCGATGATCTCGGCCACGCTGCGCAGCGACCCCGCGCGGTCGCGGAACCGGGTCGACACGTTCATGGCCACTTCGACGCGCAGCTGCCGGCTGTGAAACGGCGAAGCCACGTCGAGCAGCATCGTCTCCGGCGGCAGCCCGAGCGCGTCGCGATAGAACTCGAAGGGCGACAGGGTGCCGGAAAAACAGGCGACCGATGCGGCATCGGCAAAGCGCGGTTCGAGAAACGGCGCCGGCACCAGGTTGCGGATGGCGAGGCTGCGCTGCTGCTGGTCGTGCGCGGGGCCCAGCGTGCGCTCGAAGACGGAATGGTCGTCGAAGGCATCGGCCAGCCGGGCGAACTGCAGCGCATCGAAGAAGAAGCGTTGCAGCGGCCCTTGCGCCGCATCCGGCGTGGCCGCGAAATGCTCGCCCATGGCCGTGTTGGCGGCCTGCAGGGTGCGCGCGAAGCGCTCGGGAATCTCGTCGCAGGTGTCGTAGGGCTCGACCTGCGCCTGCTGCACGGTGTCCCATTCGCGGTAGAGCCGCCCGAGCGCGCCGCGCACCGAGGCGGGCGCCGCGCGGTGCGCTTCTTCGAGCGCGAGACCGTCGAGCCGGGCGGTGTACATGCCGCGCGCGCGCTCCAGCAGGTTGTGCGCCTCGTCGACCAGCACTGCCGCGCGCCATTCGGCGTCTTTCATGGTGGCGTAGAGAAAGGCGCTGCCATCGAAGTAATAGTTGTAGTCGCCCACGATCACGTCGCACCAGTGCGCCATTTCCTGCGCGAGGAAATACGGGCACACGGCATGCGCCAGCGCAATTTTCCGCAGCGCCTGCCGGTCGAGCCGGGCGGCTTGCGCGGCCTCCTCGCGCGCAGCGGGCAGGCGGTCGTAGAAGCCCTTGGCGAGCGGGCAGGCATCGCCGTTGCAGGCCCGGTCGGGGTATTCGCAGACCTTCTCGCGCGCGGTGAGTTCGAGCACCCGCACCTGCGCGCATCCCTCGCCCAGCACGCCGAAGGCGTCCAGCGCCACGGCGCGGCCGGAGGTCTTGGCCGTGAGAAAGAAGATCTTGTCGATCTTTTGCGCGGCGCGCGCCTTCAGCAGCGGAAAGAGGGTGGCCAGCGTCTTGCCGATGCCGGTGGGCGCCTGCGCCATCAGGCAGCGTCCGTTCGCGGCCGCGCGGTAGACGGCCTCGGCCAGTTCCCGCTGGCCGGCGCGGAACGAGCCATGCGGAAATTCGAGCCGGCCGAGCGCATGGCCCAGCGCGGCGTGGTGCGCGGCTTCGCTTTGCGCCCAGGCGCTGTAGCGCGCGCACAAAAGCTCGAAGTGCGCCTGCAGCGCAGCCCGCGTGTGCTGCTCTTCCAGCACGGTTTCCTCGCCGGTGCCGAGGTCGAGGTACACCAGCGCCACCGTGATGTGCGCGTAGCCGTGCAACTCGCACAGCATCCAGCCGTAGCAGCGGGCCTGGGCCCAGTGCAGCGCCCGGTGATTGCCGCGGATGGCATCGAAGTCGCCGCGGAAAGTCTTGATCTCCTCGACGCGGGGTTCGCGCGGGTCGTGGCCGTCGGCGCGGCCGCGCACCTTGAGCGCGCCGCAATGCGAGACCAGCGGCACCTCGCTTTCATAGGCATCACCGCGGCGGCCTTGCACGAGCGCGTGTCCGGCCATGCCTTCGAGCGCGCTGGGCGCGGGCACGAAACGCAGGTCGAGGTCGCCGGCCTTGGCACCAAAGGCGCACAGGGCCTTTACCGAGACAACCGAGACGGTGCGGGCATCGGGCGCCGCTTCTGGCGGCTGGGTGGAAAGATCCGTTGTCACAGGCGATGCTGTATAAAACAACAGTATAACGAGGCCCCGGTACGCGCGGCAAGGCGGGCCAAAAACGGTATCGGGCCCTTCTCCGACACCCGGCGCCGCGGATTTCGGCAAAACTTCAAAAGTTTTGCTTACAAATCCCGCTCGAATGAAAACCCCGACCGCGATCGACCCCGAAGATTTCGACCGCCTGCTGAGCCGCAACCTGAAGTGGCCGCTGCTCGGCGGGCTGATCGGCGCGCTGGTGTTCGTCGGCCTGATCGCGTTTCTGCTGCTCACCATCAGCCGGGTCGAGCACACCGACCGCGTCACGCGCAGCGCCGGCGAGCTGCAGGGCCGCAGCATCGACATGGAAACGGGCCTGCGCGGTTTCCTGATCACCGGCGACGAAGGCTTTCTCGAGACCTACCAGAGTGCGCTGCCAAGGATCAAGAGCGACATCGCTGCGCTTCGGGAAATGGTCCTGGACAACAGGCAGCAGGCGGAGCGGATCGAGCGCATCGCGGCGCTGCAGGAGGCCTGGAACGGATTCGCGCAGGATCTGATCGCCGTGCGCCGCGCCGGGGGCAACTACCAGCAGGCGGTGCGGCAAGGCCGGGGCAAGCAGCTGCGCGACGACATGCGCGCGGAGTTCGCGGCCTTCATGGACACCGAGCAGGGCCTGCGCTACCAGCGCAATGAGGAGGCCAACCGCACGGGCTGGCTGGTGGTGAGCGTGTTCCTGCTGTTCACGCTGGTGTTCACCGGCATGGTGGCCTACTTCGGCCGCCGGCAGCTCATGCGGCTTTCGAACAGCTACGACGCGGTGCTGCGCGACCAGGCTGCGCATGCCGAGCGGCTGGCGCAGCAGGCGTGGCTGCGCAGCGCGCAGACCGAGCTGGTCGGTGAACTGGTGGGCGAACTGAACGCCAACGACCTGGGCCGCAAGGTGCTGGCCTTCTTCTCTCGCCACCTGGGCAGCGCCGTGGGCGCGCTGTACGTGCGCGAGCGCCATGGCACGCTGCGCCGCGCCGCGAGCTACGGCTTCTCGATGGAAGCCGAGGCTTCGCCGCAGGTGTTCTCGCCGACCCAGAGCCTGGTCGGCCAGGCGGCCGCCGAACGGCGCCGCATGCTCGTGGAGCCGATCCAGGCCGATTACCTGAAGGTCAATTCGGGCCTCGGAGAGATGCCACCCGCGGCCGTGCTGCTGGTGCCCGTATCGAGTGACGGCATCGTGAACGGCGTGGTCGAGCTCGGCCTGCCGGGCGTGCCCGATGCGCGCACCAACGAATTGCTCGACCTGGTGGCCGAGGACATCGGCGACTCCCTCGCGGCGGCGCGCTATCGCGAGCAGCTGCAGGACGCATTGGCCGAAACGCAGCAGCTCAACGAGGAGCTGCAGGTGCAGCAGGAAGAACTGCGCACCGCCAATGAAGAACTCGAGGAGCAGTCGCGCGCGCTGCGGGCTTCGCAGGCCATGCTGGAGAACCAGCAGGCCGAGCTGGAGCAGACCAACAGCCAGCTCTCCGAGCGTACCGAGGCGCTGGACCAGCGCAATGCCGCCCTGCGCCGCGTGCAGCGCGACCTGGAAGACCGCGCCGACGAACTGCAGCGCGCCAGCCGCTACAAGTCGGAGTTTCTGGCCAACATGTCGCACGAGCTGCGCACGCCGCTCAACAGCGCACTGATCCTGGCCAAGCTGCTCGGCGACAACCCGCAGGGCAACCTGAGCCCCGAGCAGGTGAAGTTCGCGGAATCGATCTACTCGTCGGGCAACGACCTGCTGGTGCTGATCAACGACATCCTCGACATCTCCAAGGTCGAGGCGGGCAAGCTCGAAGTGGTGGCCGAGAAGGTGGCGCTCGACAAGCTCGCGCAGAGCCTGGAGAGCACTTTCAAGCCCCTGGCCGCCGAGAAGCAGCTGGCCTTCCGCCTGGAAATGCAGCCTGGTGTGCCTGCCACGCTGGTCACCGACCGCCACCGGGTCGAGCAGATACTGAAGAACCTGCTCTCCAACGCGCTCAAGTTCACCGACAGCGGCGAAGTGACGCTTGCTGTCTTCGCCGCGGCCGACGGCGGCGTGGTCTTCGCGGTGAGCGACTCGGGCATCGGCATTTCGCCCGAGCAGAAGGAGCTGATCTTCGAAGCCTTCCAGCAGGCCGACGGCACCACCAGCCGCCGCTATGGCGGCACCGGCCTGGGGCTTTCCATTTCGCGCGATCTCACGCGCCTGCTGGGCGGCACACTCGCGGTGCAAAGCCAGCCCGGACAGGGCAGCACCTTCACCTTGCAGCTGCCGGCCGTGGCGCCGCAAGCCGCGCCGCAAGACACGCAGCGAGCAGCCCAGGCACCCGCTCCGGCGCCGGCAAGATTTGCCGCGGCGCGTTCGCCTGTCCCTGCCGCTCCGGCTGCGCCGACGCCAGCCGTTCCAGTACCGCCGCCGCTCTTCGCCGACGACCGCACGCTCCCGCCCGACCAGGTGCGCCGGGTGCTCGTGATCGAGGACGAGCCGCAGTTCGCGCACATCCTCTATGACCTGGCGCACGAACTGGGCTACCGCTGCCTGGTTGCCCACGGCGCCGCCGACGGCTTCGAACTGGCGCACCAGTTCCTGCCCGATGCCATCCTGCTCGACATGCGCCTTCCCGACAGCACCGGGCTCGGCCTGTTGCAGCGCCTGAAGGATTCGCCGCAGACGCGCCACATTCCGGTCCACGTGGTCTCTGCCGCCGACGACGCACAGGCCGCTGCCCTGCAGATGGGCGCCATCGGCTATGCGCAGAAGCCGGCCACGCGCGCCGAGCTGATGCAGGTGTTCGCCCGGCTCGAGGAAAAGCTCACGCAGAAGGTCAAGATCGTGCTGCTGGTGGAGGACGATGCGCTGCAGCGCGAAAGCGTGATCCGGCTGATCGGCGACGAAGACATCGAAATCGCCGCCGTGGGCTCCGGCAAGGAGGCGCTTGCACTGCTTCGCAAGCGCGTCTTCGACTGCATGATCACCGACCTGCACCTGCCCGACATGCAGGGCAGCGAGCTGCTCAAGCGCATGGCATCGGAAGAAATCGTTTCGTTCCCGCCCGTGATCGTTTATACCGGGCGCAACCTCACGCGTGGCGAGGAAGCCGAGCTGCAGCGCTATTCGCGCTCCATCATCATCAAGGGCGCGCGCTCGCCGGAGCGCCTGCTCGACGAGGTCACGCTGTTCCTGCACAAGGTCGAGGCCGAGCTGTCCAGCGAACGCCAGGGCATGCTGAAGGCCGCACGCGGGCGCGACCGCATCTTCGAGGGCCGCACCATCCTTCTGGTGGACGACGACGTTCGCAACCTCTTCGCGCTCACGAGTGCGCTGGAGCAGCGCGGCGCCGCGGTCGAGATCGGCCGCAACGGCCGCGAGGCGCTCGAAAAGCTCGACCAGGCGCGCGAGATCGACCTGGTGCTGATGGATGTGATGATGCCGGAGATGGACGGCCTGGAGGCCACGCGCCGGCTGCGCGCGGATCCGCGCTTCGAGAAGCTGCCTGTGATCGCCATCACCGCCAAGGCCATGAAGGACGACCGCGAGCAGTGCCTGGCCGCCGGTGCCAGCGACTACCTGGCCAAGCCTGTGGATTTGGAGCGCCTGTTCTCGCTTCTGCGCGTGTGGATGCCCAAAATGGAGCGGCTGTGAACCGAAATTCCGCCTCCCTGCCCCTCGCCTCTCCGTTGAGCAACACGGAGATCGAATTGCGGCTGCTGATGGAGGCCATCTACCTGCGCTACAGCTACGACTTCCGCGACTACACGGTGGCGTCGCAGAAGCGCCGCGTGCTGCACGCGCTCGCGCAGCTCGGGCTCCCGAGCATTTCGGCATTGCAGGAGAAGGTGCTGCGCGACCCGCTGCTGTTCGGCCGGCTGCTCGAGTACCTGACGATTCCCGTGAGCGAGATGTTCCGCGACCCGACCTACTTTCTGGCGCTGCGCCGGCACGTGGTGCCGATCCTGCAGACCTATGCGTCCATCAAGGTGTGGGTGGCGGGCTGCAGCACCGGCGAGGAAGTTTTTTCGCTGGCCATCCTGCTGCGCGAAGAGGGCCTGCTCTCCCGCACCCAGATCTACGCCACCGACATCAACCCCGCCTCGCTCGAGAAGGCGCGGCAAGGCATCTTCCCGATCGAATCGATCCGCGGCTACACGGCCAACTACCAGCGCGCCGGCGGCCGCAGCTCCTTTTCCGACTACTACACCGCGGCCTACGACGCCGCGCGCTTCGACCCGGCGCTGTGCGCCGACGTCATCTTTGCCGACCACAGCCTGGCCACCGACAGCGTGTTCGCCGAGACGCAGCTTGTCTCGTGCCGCAACGTGCTCATCTATTTCAACCGCGAACTGCAGGACCGGGCGCTCGGCCTGTTCCACGAGTCGCTCTGCCACCGCGGCTTTCTGGGGCTGGGTGCAAAGGAGAGCATCGACTTCTCGAGCTACTCCGAGCGCTTCGACACCCATTCGCAGCCGGAGCGCATCTACCGCAAGGCCACATGAATTCGAATGCTCCCCCATCTCCGGGCAGGCGCGTCGAGGCCGTGGTGGTCGGCGCGTCCGCGGGCGGCATCGAGGCGCTGCTGGTGCTGCTGCACGGCATTGCGCCGCCGTGGCGCCTTCCCGTGGTGGTGGTGCTGCACCTGCCTGAAGGGCACCAAAGCCACCTGGCGGAGATCTTTGCCGAGCGCTTGCACATACCGGTGCACGAAGCCGCCGACAAGATGCCGCTCGCGCCCGGCAGCCTGTATTTCGCGCCGCCCGGCTATCACCTGTCGATCGAGCGCGACCGGTGTTTTTCTCTCAGTTGCGAGCCGCCCGTGCGCTTTTCGCGGCCGTCGATCGATGTGCTGATGGCCTCGGCCGCCGATGCCTGCGGGCCCGCGCTGGCCGGATTCCTGCTCACGGGCGCGAACGATGATGGCGCCGAAGGGCTCTACCGTATTCACCAGGCCGGCGGCATCACCGCCGTCCAGGACCCGAAGGAAGCCCAGATTCCCACCATGCCCCAGGCAGCCATTGCCCGCCATTCACCCGATCACGTGCTTGCCTTGCGCGAGCTTCGCGCATTGCTGTTGCAACTGGAGTCCGCCCATGCCCATTGAGGTCGAAAGCAAGCTGCTGATCGTCGATGACCTGCCCGAGAACCTGCTTGCGCTCGAGGCCCTGATTCGCGGCCCGGGGCGTGCGGTGTACCGCGCCTCCTCGGCCGAGGAGGCCCTTGCGCTGCTGCTCGACCACGAGTTCGCGCTGGCCATCCTCGACGTGCAGATGCCCGGCATGAACGGCTTCGAGCTGGCCGAGCTGATGCGCGGCACGGAGCGCACGCGCCACATCCCGATCATCTTCGTGACCGCGGCCGGCCGCGATTCGAACTACGCCTTCCAGGGCTACGAAAGCGGCGCGGTCGACTTCCTGTACAAGCCGCTCGATGCGCATGCCGTCACGGGCAAGGTCAACGTATTCGTCGACCTGCATTGCCACCGCAAGGCGCTGCGGCACGAAATGGACGCGCTCGCGGTTGCCAACCGCAAGCAGGAAGAGCTGGTGCAGCAGCTGCGCCACACCCAGCATGAACTGGAGCATGCGGTGCGCATGCGCGACGACTTCATGTCGATGGTCTCGCACGAGCTGCGTACGCCGCTCAACACCCTGTACCTGGAAACGCAGTTGCGCCAGCTCCACGTGTCCAAGGGCAACTTGGAATCCTTTGCCGTGGACCGCCTGCCCGGCATGATCGAGCGCGACCAGCGGCAGATCCGCAACATGGTGCGGCTGATCGACGACATGCTCGACGTCACGCGCATGCGAAGGGATGCGCTGTCGATCCAGCCCCAGCCGGTCGACCTTGCCGCGCTCGCGCGGGCCGTGGTGGAAGGCCTGAAGCAGCAGGCGGAGGCCGCTGGCTCGGACATTGCGCTGGAAGCGCCGCGCGAGTTGCGCGGCGTGTGGGACGAGTTCCGCATCGAACAGGTGCTGACCAACCTGCTGACCAACGCGCTGCGCTACGGCGGCGGCAAGCCCGTGGAGATGGTGCTGCACGAGCTCGATGGCACCGCGCACATCACCGTGCGCGACCAGGGCATCGGCATTGCGCCCGAAGACCAGGAGCGCATCTTCGAGCAGTTCGAACGCACCGACGACAGCCGCAAGCACGCGCCCGGGCTGGGCCTCGGGCTCTACATCACCCGCAAGATCGTGGGCCTGCACTGCGGACGCATCGAGGTGGAAAGCAGGCCCGGCGAAGGCTCGCTGTTCCACGTCGAGCTGCCGCTGCAGGCTGCCGCCAAGGCTGCGACGCAAGTACAGGCGTAGGCGCCCTCCTACTGCACGGGAGGCAATTGACCGGGATACTGGGTGGATGAATGTGCTGATCGTCGATGACAACGAAGCTGCGGCAGACCTGCTGCAGGAACTCCTGACGCTGCAGGACCATACCGCTCGCTGCACCTACACGGCGCAACAGGCCATGGATGCCGCTGCCGAGGAGCGCTTCGATGCGGCGCTCATCGACCTCACGCTGCCCGACTTTTCCGGCGCAGAGGTGGCGCGGCGGCTGCGATCGGCAGCGGCGGACCGCGGCCCGCGGCTGCTCGTGGCTATTTCGGGTTTTTCGCAGGAAGAGGCGGGCGGCGCCGCAACGCGGAACCTGTTCGACCACCATCTTCAGAAGCCCATCGACATGGGCGAGCTGTCCGCCATCCTGTCCGCGCCGCGCTGAGCGCGTTCGGCCGGTCAGTCCCGGTCTTCGTATTCCCGGTCGTTCTCCCATTCGTCGCCGTTCGGCGGACGATAGGGATAGCCTGGCCCGTAGTAGATCCGTCCGGGCGGCGGTGCATAGACGGGCGCCGGGCGGTAATACACGGGGGGCGGCGGCCGGTAGTACACCGGCGGTGCCGGCGCGTAGTAGATCGGCTGCGGATAGTAGGCGGGCGGCGGCGGTGCGTAGTACGGCGCCGGATAGCCGCCCGCGCCGATCTGCACCGACCAGCTGCCGCGCGCGCTGGCGGCACCCGCGGCCAGCAGCGCACTGGCCGCGATCGCGCCGAGGGCCATCCATTTGAAGACAGAAGAACGTTTGTTTTTGAATTTCACTGCGGCTCCCTTGAGAGGGTGCTGACGACCAGCTCCCCATGGTGGTTCCAACGCTCGAGGCACTCTGCAAGTGCACCTGCAGCCGCGCCCGATCGTTGCCAAACGTCACTGCGCGCGCGTATGCGGCACTCAGCTCGTGATCTCGCGGCGCGAAAGTTGCACCTCGGCGCCCGCCGTGTTGAAGGCGATGGTCGGCGCGGTGAAATCGCTCAGCGGCGCGCCAAGGCCGATCTCGCCGCGTCCGTGCAGCACGCATTCCTCGCGACGCAGCGCGACTTCGTGGCTCGGCGCGCCGTTGCCATGAAACCGCACCCAGGTGCCGTAGGTGCTCAGATCGGTCAGCACGCAGCTGCCGTGCCGCAGTTCGATGCGCGCATGCAGCCTCGAGACGCGCGGATCGTTCACCACGAACTGCGCGTCGTGCACCCGCCCGAGATGGATCGGCAGCTCTTCGGTGCGGAACATGGCGCGGACGTCGAGCCATGCCAGCTCGATCTGGCCCGGCGACGAATCGGGCGGCCGCGGCGGCGCCAGCGCGGCCGGCAGCGTGAGGAGCGACGTCATTTCCTCTTGCCAGTCGATGCGGTGGACGGCCGACATTTCGCTGCGTCCGCGGATGGTGATGAGGCCCAGGTCGCGATGCCGGACGCCGGTTTCGCCCAGCTGCGCAATGGCCGTGTCGGTGGCCCAGATCTGGCCGGGTCCGGCCAAGTCGCTCAGGCGCGAAGCCAGGTTGACCGCGTCGCCGAAGCAGTCGCCCTCGACCTCGACCACCTCGCCGCTCGCCACGCCGATCTGCAGCGCCATGCGCAGCGGCACCGGCCAGGCCATGAGGCGCTTCTGGTGGTAGCGCTGCAGCTCGATCACGGCCTGCATGGCCGTGGCGGCATTGGAAAAAATGGCAAACACGCCGTCGCCGAGCGACTTCACCACCCGGCCCTCGTGGGCCTCGCAGATGCTGCCGATCCAATGGGTCAGCCGCGTCACCATGTCGGTGGCGCGCGCATTTCCCATGGCCTCGAAAACCCTGGAGCTTCCGGTCAGGTCCGCGAAAACGACTGTGGAATTGACGTCCATGCTGTGGCAGCAGTTGCTTATGCGTATATAACTTTAGTAGTCAAATCTCTGCTGCTTCTTCAAGTGCGACGTAAAGTGTGTTGTTTGCAAACAGAAACAATGTTCCAGAACTTGTTAATCGTGCGCCTGAAGCTTAAGGTAGCGACCGTTCTGGCTCCCGGCAATACGCTTTTTGTCCTCATGCTGCTCTTTCGTCGTTTTTTCCGCCTCCTCGGAATTCCCGGTGTCGGGTCTCCCCGGGTGGGAGAGAACCAGTTGGGACGCATCCGGGCCGCCATGCTGTCGGTGCTGCAGGTTCACGGCGGGCACTCGGTCCAGCGCGTGGCCCAGCGCGTGCGCTTTGCAACCGACGTGGAAGCGCTCTGGTACCTGCGTCAGGACGTGATGCTTGCCCTGAGCGCCATCGACGGCGAAACCGCGGCCCGCCGCCAGATGAAAACCATCAACAGCATGTTCAAGGGCGGCCTGCCCGGCTCGATGGGCCCGCGCGCCCATCAGCGCTTCACCCACTGAGTGCACTGATACCGCAGCGCCCTGCGTTCAATGCGCCTGGGCGTGATCGTGGTCATGCTCGTGGTGGCCATGCTGATGGCCCCACACCATGAAGACGTCGCGTCCTTCGGCCGCCAGTTCGACCTTCGCGCCCACGGGCAGCAGCACCTTGGTCTGCACATGCCCGAAAGGCAGGCCGGTGAGCACCGGCACCTTGAGCGTGGCGCGCAGCCGGTCGACCACCGCATCGAACCCGAAGCCGCGGTCGTAGCCCGGCACCTTGCGCATGCCCGTGAACTGGCCGAAGACGATGGCGCGCTGCTTGGCCAGCACGCCGGCCATGCGCAGCTGCTCGAGCATGCGCTCGATGCGGTAGGGATGTTCGTTGGTGTCCTCGATGAAAAGCACGCCCTTCTCCACCGCCGGGAAATAGGGGGTTCCGATCAGGCTCGTGAGCACGCACAGGTTGCCGCCCCACAAGGTGGCGTCGTGCACGGGCTTTAGCTTCAGGCCGGCATCGCGCACGGGCATGCGCCAGCCGGTGCCTTCGCCCTGCCCGCTCACCAGGTCGTCGAAGCAGGCTTCCATGATGTCGTCAGCACCGCCTTCGGCGCCGAAGTCTTCGCCGACCGCGGGGCCGGCCCAGGTCACGGCGCCGGTCTTGGCGAGCAGCGCGCACTGCAGCGCGGTGAAGTCGCTGAGGCCGACGAATTCGGTGCCGCGCTGGATTGCCTTGGCCACGGCCTTGTACGGAATGGCGTCGAGGATGCGCGTGAGGCCGTAGCCGCCGCGTGCGATCAGCGCAATGTCGGCGCCGCTGGCGGCAGCGCGGCTGATGGAGGCGAGCCGCGTCGCGTCGTCGCCTGCAAAGCGCTGGTGCACGGCCAGCGCCGCTTCGTCGACTTCGACCTCGTAGCCCAGGGCCTTGAGTCTTGCCACGCCGCGCCGGAAGGCGGCCTTGTCGCGGATCGAACTGGAAGGGGAAAAGATGTAGATGTGTTTGCTCACGGCGTCGAGTATCCCATTGCGTTGCGCACCTCCAGTGCGAGCAGCGCGGCCTGCTCGACGCTCGGGCCGGAGGACGACGCCATGGGGCCGAGCGCACGCAGCGCGGCCTGGTAGCCGCGGTCCGGGAACGGTGCGCGCCATGCATCGCCCACCGGCTCGCCGCCATCGGGGGCGAGCAGCACGGCCGCAAACAGGCCGGGCCTTTCGGCCCGCAGCCGCGTGGCGAGCCCGGTGGCCGCGGCGCTGTGCACCAGCACCATCGGCGCCGGCTGCATGCGGGCCAGCCATTCGTTCAAGACCTGGCAGTGCCATTCGAGCCGGTGCGCTGCTTCGCGCTTGGGCTTGTCGCTCTTGCCGAAGCCGATCAGGTCGGGCACGAGCGTGCGCAGCCCGGGCTTACCGACCAGGTGGCGGAAAAAGTAGCCCCATTCGCCGGGACCATGAAGGCAAAGGCAGCAGGCGGCCGAACCGTCTTGCGGACCCTCGTCGAGATAGTGCATGCGCCAGCCTTGCAGGCTGGGCAGGTCCTGGACGTGGCGCGGTTCGAAGGCGTAGTCGGCGAGCGCGTCGAAGCGCTCGGGCGGCGTGCGCAGCGCGTCGTCGCACAAGGGCTCGGCGTGCTCGCGCGCTGCGTCGCGGCGCTGCTGGAAGAAAGCTTGCAGCACCGCGCCGCACTCCGCCGCCAGCACACCGCCCTGCACTTGCGTGCGGTGGTTCAGCCGCGGTTCGGCAAAGAGATCGAGCACCGAGCCGGCCGCGCCGGTCCGGGGGTCGGCCGCGCCGAACGCCACGCGCGCGAGCCGCGCATGCAGCATGGCGCCCGCGCACATCGCGCAAGGCTCGAGCGTGACGAACAGCTCGCAGCCGTCGAGCCGGTAGTTGCCGAGCGCGGCGGCGCCGGCGCGCAGTGCGTTGATCTCGGCATGGGCGCTCGGGTCGTGCTGCGCGACCGGCGTGTTGCGCCCGGTGGCGACGAGCTGCCCGTTCCTGATCAGCACCGCGCCGACCGGCACTTCGCCCGCCTCGGCCGCAAGGCGCGCCTCGGCCAGCGCCAGCGCCATCCAGTGCGCGTCGTCCATTTGCCTGGAGGCGGGATCAGTTGTCATCCGGCATCTTGCGCGCCTGCGCCGCGGCGTCGAGCGCTTCCTTGACCTGTTTCTGGACCTGCTGGGCCTGCGTGCGCACATCGGCTGGCGCCTCGCCGGGTGCGGGCGCCGCGGCGCTCGTCAGCTGCTTCTTCGCGACCAGCCCGGCGACCACGAGCGCCAGCACCAGGCCGAGCAATCCGAACACGCGCATCTCAG
This sequence comes from Variovorax paradoxus, assembly GCF_030815975.1. NCBI lineage: Bacteria > Pseudomonadati > Pseudomonadota > Betaproteobacteria > Burkholderiales > Comamonadaceae > Variovorax > Variovorax paradoxus. The sequence continues at coordinate 4,732,709 of NZ_JAUSXL010000002.1, read as the reverse complement.
CTTCCTTCCGCCACCGGCGCTTCGGCCATCATGCCGAGGCGATCCATCCACGCAGCCAGTGCCTTCTCGTCCGGCGTGCCGGCGCTGTAGACGGCATGCATGGCGGCATGCGATTCGCGCCGGTGCTGGTTCAGCTTGACCTTGCACTGCAGTGCGGTCACACGCATTTCGAAACCGACGATGCCGGCCAGCATCTTGAGCTGGAACTCTTCGCCCAGGTCGCGCCATTGCTGCGCGTAGCCAGGCTCGTGCTCGCCGATGAGCTTCTTGAGCAGAGCGTCCTTGGCCGCGGGCTCTTCGATCAGCCGGGCCTCCACGGTGCAGTGCACCACCAGGTAGTTCCAGGTCGGCACGCGCGCGAGGTCCGGATAGACCGAGGGCGAGAGGTAGGCATGCGGGCCGAGAAAGGTGGCGACGGCCTGCGGCCGCGCCTGCAGGTAGCGCCAGTGCGGATTGGGCTTGGCGCAGTGGCCCAGCAGCACCAGCTGGCCGTCCTCTTGCGGCTCAGCCACCAGCGGCAGGTGCGTGACGTAGGGCAGGCCCTCGTCGTCGTTCGAGATCAAGCTGGCAAACGGGTGTGCGCGCATCAGTTCCAGCGCGATGGCCGGGTCCTTGGCGTTGAATTGCGGCGGCATGTACATGGGGCGGTTTCCTCCTGGCGAGACTCCGATTGTCCCCGAGCCGCCCTATCTTGCACGCGGCGCCTCCAGCAGTTTCACCATGGCCGTGTAGCCGCGGGCCCGGGCCAGCTGGAGCGGCGTGTTGCCCTGGCGGTCGGCCAGCGCGAGGTTGGCGCCGGCATCGATCAGCGCGGCCAGCGTGCGCTGGTGGCGCGGACCGCCGTCGCCGAGCACGATCGATTCGATCACCGCCGTCCAGTGCAGGTTGTTGACATGGTCGAGCGGCGCGCCGGCCGCGATCAGCTGGCGCACCACTTCGTCATGCCCCAGATGCGCGGCGGCAATCAGCGCGGTGCCGTCGTGGCGGCTCGTCACCTGCCCGGCCTTCGCGCCGAGCGACAGCAGCACCGCGAGCGTCGCGGCATCGTCGGCCACCGAGGCGATGGTGACGGCGTCGTAGCGGTCGTCATCGAGCAGGTCGAGGTTCGCGCCGGCCTTGGCGAGCAGCTTCACCGCCTCGCGCTGCCGGGCATGGGTGGCGACATGCAGGGGCGTACGGCCCCGCGCATCGCGCGCATCGAGATGGGCGCCGGACGCGATCAAGCCCTTCAGTTTCGGCAGGTCGCCCTGCCAGGCCGCCCGGTGCAGCCCTTCATAGGCCAGCAGCTCGGCGGGCTGCGGCGGCACTTGGGCCGACACACCGGCCGATGCGCCCAGCCCCAGCGCGACCGCCAGCAGCCCGCACCGGATGCCGTGCTTCATCATCAGCCCAACTGGCCCTTGACCCTCTCGATGGCGGCGTTGGCGCACTGGTCGTCCAGGTGGCCGCCCGGCGCACCGCCGACACCCACGGCGCCAATCACTTCGTTGCCCGACTTCACCGGCACGCCGCCGCCCAGCAGCAGGAAGCCCGGCAGGTACACCAGGTTCGCGGCACCGGGGTTCTTCTGCGCGCCTTCCATCATGGCCTGCGTCGCGCTCTTGGCCGATGCCGAGGTCCATGCCTTGCGCTCGCTCGAAACCAGCGTGTGCGGGCCGGCATTGTCGGCGCGCTGTACGGCGCGCACGGTGCCGGCGCGGTCGACCACGGTGGCGGCCACGTTGTAGCCGTTGGCGGCGCAGGCCGCCACGGCTTCGGCCGCGATCTGGTTGGCCAGCGCGAGCGAGATGTTCTTTTCGGTGCGCACGGCAGGTGCCGGCGTCTGGGCCTGGACGGCCGAGGCGGCAAGCAGGATGGCGAGGCTGCCGAAGCGAAGGTTGGAACGCATTTTTGGTTTTCTCCAGTGGATGCAGGGTGATGGCGCCGGCTGCTTGCCGGCGGCTGCGCCACTGTAGAAAACACGGCCCGCCGCAGCCATTCGTACGGCTACGCCCGGCGCTGCGTAGTTCTACGGAGCGCCGGCTCTCAGTCTTCGCCGGTCGCCAGCACGGCGTAGCGCCGGATCAGCTGCGCGAGCGAATCGCAGTCGAGCTTGGCGAACAGGTTGGCGCGGTGCGTCTCGACCGTGCGCGGCGACAGTGCGAGCATGCGCGCGATCTCCTTGTTGGTGAGCCCCTGCACGATGAAGGCCAGCACCTCGCGCTCGCGCTCCGACAGCTGCGCCACCTGCTCGCGCGCCGCGTTATCGGCCTGCGAGCGTGCACGCGAACGCACATGCTGGCGCACCGCCTGCTGCAGGGCTTCGAGCAGTTGCTCATCGTCCACCGGTTTCTCGAGGAACTCGGCCGCGCCGGCCTTGAAGGCGCGGCGGCACATCTCGACCGTGCCATGGCCGGTGAGCATAATCACCGGCTGGTCGACACCCTGCGCCATGAGCCGGTCGAGCACCGTGAGGCCGCTGACGCCGGGCATGCGCACGTCGAGCACGATGGCGCCGACGCTCGCGCGGTCGAAGCCGTCGATGAAGGCCTGCGGATCGGCCCAGCCCTGCACCCGCAGGCCGACCGTGCCGATCAGCAGCGACAGGCTGTCGCGCACCGCCTGGTCGTCGTCGATGAGATGGATCAGCGGCGATTGCGGCTGGTGGGTGGCCGAGGCGTTCATGCCATGCGCTCCTTGGACGCCGCCACCAGCGGCAGCAGCAGCGTGAAGCGCGCGCCGCGCGGCGCCGCATTGGCCGCGGAGAGGCTGCCGCCCATGCCGCTTGCCAGTGTTTCGCTGAGGCTCAGGCCAAGGCCCAGGCCGCCTTCGCGCGTGCTGAAGAAGGGCTCGAAGAGACGCGGCATGGCTTCGGGCGCAATGCCGCGTCCGTTGTCGGTCACGGTCAGCACGCCCTCCTGGCCATTGCGGCCGACCGAAACCGCGAGGCGGCGTTCGGATGCGGGCACCAGGTCGAGCGCCTGCAAGGCGTTCATCAGCAGGTTGTGCACGATCTGCTCGAGTGCCACCGCTTCGGCCTGCACGCGCATCGGCGCCTGGGCCGTGGCGTCGAACTGCGCGGCAACGCCACGCTGTGCGAACTCGGGCGCCAGCAGATGCATGGCGCTGCGCACCACCTCCTGCAGCACCAGCGGCTTCACGTCGCCGCCGGCCTCGGGGCGTTCGATCACGCGGCGCAGCCGGCCGACCACGCCGGCCGCGCGGCGCGCCTGCTCCACGGCCTGCCCCATCGCATTGCGTGCCGTGGCCAGGTCGGGAGGATCGTCGTCGAGCAGCCGGCGCGCGGCCTGTGCGTTGGCGAGCACGGCCGTGAGCGGCTGGTTCAGTTCGTGCGCCAGCCCTGCCGAGAGCTCGCCCAATGCATTGAGCCGCGCCACCTGGCCGAGCCGCAGCAGCTCCTCCGCCCGGCGGCGCGCGATGCGCTGGCGCTGCACGGTCCACAGGCCGGCCAGCAACAGCGCCGCCGCCACGGCCCAGCCGGCAATGCTGCGCCATGGCAGTTCGGCCCAGCCCACGTGGCGTTCGGCCACGAGATCGAAAGGCTGGCTCGGCGAAGCCAGGGGCTTGGCGAGGCGGAAGTGCCAGCCATTCGCGCCCGGCTGCGCCGCCCGCCCCGGTTGCAGAACGAACTGCTGCGCGCCCTGCTGCAGGCTCACGCGCACGGGACTCTGCTTCGGGTCCATCGGCCAGTCGCGCCACGGCACCGAGCCGGGCAGATCGATTTCGAGGGCGTAGCTGATGGGCGTGGCGCCCATCACGAGCTGGTAGCGGCCCTGCGCGAGGTCCAGCCCCGCCAGTTCGGCGCGGCGCTGGCTGCGCGAACGCGCTTCCGCGGCGCTCAACGCGCTGGCCTGTTTCTCGTCGGGCCAGGTTTCGTCGCGTCCGCGCCGCTGCACGCGCAGGATCGACGGATAGACCGACGACAGGCGCTGCTCCGGACGGTCTGCGCCGTCGCCAGGCTCGAGCAGCGCGAGCGTGGCCAGCACCGCGTCGTACTGCACCACCTGCTGGCTCATGAGCCGGTGGGCGATGCGCGCGTCGGTCTCGAAATCCTGTTGCAGCTGCGCGAGCTCGGCGCGCGCCAGCCACACCGCGCCCGCGGCCGTGAGGGCCAGCCATGCCAGCCACCAGCCACCCTGCGTGCGCAACCACTGTTTCATGGCGCGGATTGTGCCCGGCGCGGCCCGGCCACCCGGTGTTGGCCGAGAATGCGGCCCCAACATGGCTGATGAAGTGCAGGACTCCCTTTTCCCCGATCTTCCGCGCCCGCCCGAGGCGCCCCCGGCCGTGCCGCCAGAGGCCGAGGCCGAGCCGCCCGCAAAGAAGAAGCCGCGCGGCGGCACCGTGGTGCCGGCGCCCACCGATCCGGCACTGGTCGAGCTGGCCGGGGCGCTTCCGGCCGGCTTGCGCCTCGGCACCTCTTCATGGAGCTACCCTGGCTGGGCCAACCTCGTCTGGGACGGCGACTACGCCGAGGCGTTGCTGTCGAAGAACGGACTGTCCGCCCTCGCCCGGCACCCGCTTTTCCGCACGGTGAGCCTGGACCGCAACTTCTACCGCGCGCTCACCGCGAGCCAGTACGCGCGCTACGCGGCGATGGTGCCCGACGACTTCCGCTTCGTGGTGAAGGCGCCGAGCCTCGTGACCGATGCCACCGTGCGCGACGAAAGCGGCCGCGGCACGCAGGCCAACCCGGTGTTCCTGAACAGCGAGATCGCGATCCAGGAATTCGTGCAGCCGGCCCTCGACGGGCTGGGCCACCGCATCGGCGCGCTGGTGTTCCAGCTGAGCCCGATTCCTGGGCAGTTGTTGGCCGACCAGCCCGCGCTGCTCGCCCGCATCGGCGAGATGCTCGAAGCACTGCCCGGCCTGAAGCCGACAGCGCCCGATGCCGTGATCGCAGTCGAAGTGCGCGATCCGCAACTGCTCTGCCCCGCTTTCGCCGACATGCTGCGCAGCGTGGGCGCCACCTACTGCATGGGCCTGCACGCCAAGATGCCGCCGATCGAAGACCAGCTGCCGATGCTGCGCGCGCTCTGGCCCGGGCCGCTGGTGTGCCGCTGGAACCTGCACCGCCGCCACGGCCGCTTTGGCTATGAAGATGCGGAAAAGCTCTATGGTCCGTTCGACAGGATCGTCGACCCCGATCCCGAAACCCGCGAGGCACTGGCCCGCGTGATCACGGGCACCACCGGCGCGGGCCAGCTGGCCTACGTCACGGTGAGCAACAACGCCGAAGGCTGTGCGCCGCTGACGATTGCGTCGCTTGCGCGGGACATCGCCGGCCTGCCGAAGCGCTAGTTGCCACGGCCTGCGTTCTCCTTGGCCGCCACCGTCATCTCCAGCTCTACGCTTGCATTCTTCGGCAGCGCATAGACGCCGACCGCCGTGCGCACATGCACGCCGGCCTCGCCGAACACGCGGTGCAGCAGCTCGGAGGCCGCATCGGCCACTTCGCTTTGCTGCGTGAAATCGGCCGTGCACTGCACGAAGACGCCGACGCGCAGCACCTTCTCGATGCCGTCGAGCGAACCCAGTTCGCGGCGCAGCAGCGCCAGGCAGCGCAAGGCGCAGATCTGCGCGGCTTCGCGGGCCCTGCCGAGCGGCACCTGCTCGCCTACGCGGCCGGTGACGACCACCGTGGTGCCCACGCGCGGCACCTGGCCGCTGGTGTAGAGCGTGCGGCCGTCGCGCACGACGGGTATGTAGTTGCCGCCGGCGACGAGCTCGCCCTCGAAGCTGTGGCCCAGCTCGGCGGCGATCCGGTCGGCAATCTGGTCTCGGGTTTGCGCAGTCATTTGGCTTCCATCTGGCGAAGCCTCATTGTCGCCATCCGGTCCTTCAAGAACAGATACAGATCGCACAGGCGCGATGCACAACAGACGATGCCTAACCTCAGGCAGTCCGGTCCCAAGGCCATCGCCCCAGCACCTCGTGGATGCCTTCGCCGACGTGGCTTTCGATCAGCGAGAACGAGCCGGCCATCCACCGGACCGGCTCGATGGAATGCGGCTCGATCTTCCGCGGCGTGTAGGCCAGCGTCATGTGGGGCGTGAAGCCGCGCTCGGGCTTGAAGCCCGCATCCGCCAGTGCCTCGCCAAGGCGCTGCCTGAATGCCACCAGCGCCGACGTGCCGCTGCCGCCGCCGCACAGCACAAAGGCCTTGCTCTGCTCGAAGCGCATGGCCTCGTCGAACACCACGTCGAACGAGGGCGGCGCCACGGCGGCAGCGGCCTCCAGGGCGGTCTGCACCGTTTCGCGGGGCACCGCCGGAAAATGTCCGAGGTGATGCAGCGTGACATGCAGGCGATGCGCCTCGGTCAGCTTGCCCTTCAGCGCATGCCGGTCCTTGAGACGCGCCGCCAGCGCGGCAATCGACGCGGCGTCTTCAGGGCGCGGAAAGATCGCGAAGAACAGGGAGCGCGGCGGGCGCTCCTTGCGGGGCGCGGTGCTGCGCGCACGGCGCAGCGGCGGGGGCGCGGGATCGATGCCTGGGAGTGGCAGCTGTTCGGGCATGAGAAAGGTCGGATTCACCAGTGCATTCAAGCACGACCGGACACCGCTCGGCCGCGCGCGGAACTCGGCGCATGCGCCGCGGCTCTGACCTGCCATGAACGCCCTATCAGCACCCGGCCTTCCCCGGCGCACCGTCGCCGCAGCGCTCGTCGCCATGCCCGCGCTCTGGCTGGGCGCCCGCGCGCAGCCGGCGGCAAGCCGGCTCGCCACCCCTTCGCAGACCGAAGGGCCCTTCTACCCCGTCCGCCTGCCGCAGGATTCCGACGGCGATCTGCTGCGCAACGGCACGCTGGACTACCGCGGCGGCCAGCCGGCCTGGGTCGACGGGACGGTGACCGATCTCGACGGCAAGCCGCTGCGCGGCGCGCAGGTCGAGATCTGGCAATGCGACCAGAACGGCCACTACCACCACCCCGGCGACGGCGACCGCGCCGACGCCGCCTTCCAGGGCTTCGGCCGCGTCACGGTGCGCGAAGACGGCAACTACCGCTTCCGCACCATCCGCCCCGTGCCCTACAGCGGCCGCGCGCCGCACATCCACGTCAAGGTGAAGCTCGGCGCGCGCGAACTGCTGACCACGCAGCTCTACGTGTCGGGCGACCCGGGCAATGCGCGAGACTTCATCTGGCGCAACCTTCCGCAGGCCGCGAGGGAGGCCGTCACCGTGCCTTTCGAGCGCAGTGCGGACGGGCTGCAGGCGCGCTTTCCGATCGTTGTTGCGGCCTGAGCGCGCCCGCCGCCGCTGCTGCTGACGCCTGGCGTCGCCGCGAGGGAACAAGGGCGCGCCAGGCGATGACGCACGAAGTGACGCACAGCCCGATCCCCAGCAGCGAGAAGCCCAGAACCAGCGCATGGCGCAGCCACGGGCGCGCGAGAAGCGGCGCAAAGTCCAGGCTGTGCAGACCATGGTAGAGAACGCGCTGCCAGCGGCCCGACGCGTCGCTGCGCAAGAGAATGCGCGCCGACGCAGGATCCGCGAAGACGGCCACGCCATCGGCCCAATCGGCGCGCCACACGGGCAGCGGACGGGTATGGCGGGTGTTCGGGTCCGCAGCCTCGCGTGCGTAGTACAGATCGTCGTAGGAATCGATGCGGCGCACCGCGGGAGCCCCGGCCTCCGGGCGCAACGCTGCCAGCGAGGCCTGGATGGTGGCCTCGGGCAGTGCAGGAATCGCTTGCGCCGGCATCGAGGGATCGCGCACGTCCGCACGCACCAGCACTTGGTCTTCAGCAGTTTGCAACCGATACCAAGGCTGCCCCGCAACCTGCAACAGCTCCAGTTCACGCGCTGCAAGGCCGCGCCGGTTGGCCTGTGCCAACGCCTCGGCCGGATCGAGCCGGGCCTCGGCCGGTGCACCGGCCCAGCGCGCGCGCTCGTCCGCCGTCGCGCCCGGCGTTGAAAACACGCCGAACGGGTTCATCGACAGAAGGCCCGAACAGATCCATGTGAGCGTGAAGATGCCTGCCACCAGCCCCGCGATGTGATGCCAGCGCAGCCAGAACTTGCGGTATGGAATCCAGCGCGAACGGTTCAGGAACAGTTGCCAGAGACCAAGCACCACGCCGCTCAGGGCCAGCAGCGCCGCAGGAAGGGAGAGCCACACGACGACGTGGTGCCAGGCGGCAGGGAATTGCCGCAGCACGGTCGGATAGATCCAGTGGGGCACGGCACCCAGCCAGTTCCAGAAGCGCTCGGCACGGCGCGTGTCGCGCAGGACCTCCGCTGCCCCTGGCGAAACGTAGAGCTCCAGCCCGTCCTCGCCAGCCAGAGCGACCTTCACCAGCGGCCGATAGGGATCGAGGCCCTGCGGCACGGTCCACTGGTCGCGTTCCAGTCGCTCGACATGTTGCGCGCGGCCCCCGCTGAAAGCTTCGGCCACGGCGGCGGCCTGCGCGTCCGAAAGCGGTGGCTGCAAGGCCCCGCTGCGCGCATCAATCGTTCGCCAATGGAATGGCGCGGCGCCCTGCCGTTCATGCGCCCGCAGCCGCCAGACCGGCTCCGCGCCCGCCATGCCCAGGCGCGCTTCGCTGAAGCGAAGTCCGGCGCGCCGAGCCGCCTCGTCGGCGGTCAGGCAGCACCCTGATGGCAACTGCAGCGGCGGCAAAGCCTGCAGGCGTTCGATGGGGGTGAGGCTCGGGAACGGCACGAAGTACAGGACGACGCCGCTCACAAACCACATGAGGAAGAACAGCGCAAGCACGATGCCCAGCCACTTGTGCAGAAAGATGAGCGCCTTCTTCATCACGGGCCAGTCGCCGGCCGCACGCCGCCAGCCAAATCGCTCAGTCAGAAGCGCGCACGCGCCGTCAGTTGCACCGTGCGCGGCGCCCCGAGCAGCCAGCGCACGTTGCCGGTGCCCGAAACAGCGTAGTCGCGGTCCGTCAGGTTCTTGACGGCCAGGCTGAAGTCCAGGCTGCGCGAATACGCATAGGCCAGCGACGCATCGAACACCGTGTAGGCCGGCAGCCGCGCCGTGTTGGCAGCATTGGACTGCCGCTCGCCAACGTAACGTGCGCCGATGCCCAACTGCCATCGAGGCAGGAAGCGGTAAGCCGTCCACAGGTTGGCCGTGCGTTCGGGCACGTCGATCGGGATGTTGCCTGCGCGGGAGACAGCACGCCCGGCGACCACCTCGTTGAAATCGTCATAGCGGGCACGCAGGAACGCCGCATTGGCATCGACCGTCCAGCCGGTCAGCGGCTCTGCCGCCATGGCCAGTTCGATGCCGGTCGACGATTGGCGCCCGACCTGTTGAGTGGCCCTGGGATCGCTGGCATCGCGGGACAGCAGGTTGCGCTTCTCGATGCGGTAGAGGGCAAGCGTCCATTCGCCCTTGACTGCGGGCAGGCTGCCCTTGGCGCCCACTTCGATCTGCCGGCCCTTGGTCAGGTCGAAGGTGTTGCCACCGTTCGGAAGCGACAGCGCACCGCTCAATGGGTCGGTTCCCGTTCCGTATTGGCCATAGAAGGAAACCGCATCGCTGGGAGCCCACACCGCGCCGATGCGGCCCGTGACCGGACTGTATTTCTTCGACAGACGGGTGCCTGTGCGCAGATCGTTGTTGTCGAAGCTCATGCGGTCGCTGCGCAGGCCGGTCACGAGCTTCCATCCGGGGGCGAGTTCCAGCGCATCCTCCGCGAAGAGCGCGGTCGTCTCCAGTGTCGAATGGCGTCCCGGGCGCGTTGGCACCGGGCTGATGAAGTTGCCGGGCGTGAAGAAGAACGGATCGACCGTGCTCGCGCCGCCGTAGGGCGAATTGTTGGTGTGCAACAGGGTTGTGCGGTACCAGTCCAGGCCGGCAACGAAACGGTTCTTCAGGCCGCCGAGCGTGCCGTCGAGCGTGGCATCGAACCGGTTACCGGTCTGCTCCTGGTCGTGCAGGATCTCGACGTAGTCGCTGCGGCCGACCCGCGTGCCTGCCCTGTTGAACGTGTAGGCCTCGGTGTTGCGCCAGTGGCGCCCGGCCGTCAGGTGGTAGAGCTCATTGCGCAGCTGAATGCTGTCGCCGAGCTGGTATTCGGCCTTGGCGCGCCACATGCGGTCGTCATACTTCACGACGGAATCGTCCACGTTGAAATTGGTGCGCCGCAGGCGACCGTCGAGCACGCCATCGACGAGCGGCGTGCCGAAGTAGCGGGCATCGTCATTGCGGCCGCCGTCGAGCGACAGCGTGAACTTGAGCGCGCTGCTCGGGCGCGCCGCAAGGGCGAGCGCGTAGTTCTGCCGGTCGTAATTCTCGAAGCGCCGAAAGCCATCGCTCTTGCCCGCGTCGACGTAGACGGAATAGGCCAGGCTGTCATTGATCGGCCCGCGCAGGCCGATACTGCCTTGCCGGGTGCCGAAGGAGCCCAGGCTGAAGAAGGCTTCTCGCTCCGTGCGGTCGAACCGGGGCTTCTTGGTGATGTAGTTGACTGCCGCTCCGATCGCACCGTCGCCAAAGAGCACCGAGGCCGGCCCCCTGAGCACCTCGACCGACTCGAAAGGCCAGGTGGAGAACGGATAGGTCACAGTGCCGGACGCCACCACCAGCCGGGTGCCGTCGACCAGTTGCGCCACCGAGTTGTGCCCCGCGAAGCCCCGCGCGACCAGGCGGGTGCCGCCGTTGCCGGGCGCCGGCGATTCGGTGACGCCGGGGAATCGAACGGCGACATCCTGCGCACGGGCCAGGTTGCGTTCGGCGATGTCGGCGCTGCCCAGGCTGCTGACGCTGGCCGGCGTCTCGCGCGGCGCAAGGCCCAGGCGCGAGCCGGTCGCGCTCGGTGCGTCGAGGCCCAGGCTGCTGCCGGGAGCGGTTTCGCCGGCCGATACCTCGACGGCCGGCAACGCCGCCTGGGCGCGCGATGCGACGGGGTGCATCGCCAGGCCGGCGATGCATGCCATGGCGCGCATCGCCCTGTGGCGGCGGATCGATGGGCAGTTCGCGGATGGTTTCATGCTGCGGCCAGGCATTGTTCGAGTCCCTGCACCAGCACATCCCTGGGCAGCTGCTTGCCGATGAAGACGATGCGGCTGTGGCGCGGCTCGTCCTGCTTCCAGTTCGCCCCGGCCTCGGTGCCCATCAGCATGTGAACGCCCTGGAGCACGACACGGGTGTCCAGGCCGGTCACCGCGATCACGCCCTTGTAGCGCATCAGATGGGTGCCGTAGATCCGAAGGATGGCGCCGAAGAAATCCTCCAGCCGCGCCGCATCGAAAGGCCGCTCGGCGCGAAACACGAAGCTGGAGACATCATCGTCGTGCTCGTGCTCCACATCGGTCAGGAAGTCGGGTTCGATCTCCAGGATGGCGTTCAGGTTGAACCCGCGGATGTCGAGCAGCTGGTCGATCGGCGCCTGGCCGAAATGCGCCGCGGTGATCGGCGCGCGTGCATTCATGCGCACAAGGCGTTGCTCGAGCGCCCTCACCTCGTCGGCCGACACCAGGTCGGTCTTGGACAACAGGATGCGGTCCGCGAAACCCACCTGCTCCTGCGCTTCATGGTGCTCGTCGAGCTGCGCCATCGCATGCTTGGCGTCGACCAGCGTCACGATCGCATCGAGCAGATAGGTCTGGCTGATCTCTTCATCGACGAAGAAGGTCTGCGCCACGGGCGCCGGATCGGCCAGCCCGGTGGTCTCGATGATCACGCGCTCGAAGCTCGCGCTGCCGTTCCTGCGGCGCTCCGCGAGCTCGCCGAGGATGCGCACCAGATCGCCGCGCACCGTGCAGCAGATGCAGCCGTTGTTCATCTCGATGATCTGTTCACCCTCGTCCTGCATCAGCAGTTCGTTGTCGATGCCGGCTTCGCCGAACTCGTTTTCGATCACGGCCACCTTGTGGCCGTGCTGCTCCTTCAGGATGCGGTTGAGCAGCGTGGTCTTGCCGCTGCCGAGAAAGCCGGTGAGGATGGTGACGGGAATGAGGCTCATGGATGGGCTCTGAGTGAAGGTTGATCGGGCGCTCGACAAGCTCAGCGCTTCGCCGAGAGAGCCGAGGCAATGGTTGCGGCGTTGTGCGCGAACAGCTTCAGGTAGGTGTCCGCCTCGGTTCCCGGCGCCGACAGCGCGTCGGAATAAAGCCGGCCGCCGACGGTGACACCGCCTTCGCGCGCAATGCGCTGGACCAGGCGCGGGTCGGAAATGTTCTCGACGAACACCGCGCGCACGTCCTCGCGCCGGATCTGGTCGATCAGGCGCGCAACCGAGGCGGCCGAGGCTTCGCTGTCGGTGTTCATGCCCTGCGGCGCAAGAAACTCGACGCCGTAGGCGGCGCCGAAATAGCCGAATGCATCGTGCGAGCTGATCACGCGGCGATGCTGGCGCGGCACCGCGTCGAAACGTGCGCGAACATCGCGGTCGAGCGCCTGAAGCCGCTCGATGTAGCTGGCGCAGCGCTGGCCAATCTCGGCTGCGAACGCCGGCCGTGCCCGCACCATGGCATCGCGAAGGTTCGCGGCATAGCGCTGCGCGTTCGCAAGGTCCTGCCATGCGTGCGGATCGGACGCGCGGCCCATGCGGCGCACCGGCACGCCCTCGCTGGCCACGAGGACGGGACCGCGATAGCCGGATGAGCGCACCAGGCGGTCCATCCAGCCTTCGAACCCGAGCCCGTTGACGACGACCAGCTCGGCATTGGCGAGGCGACGCGCATCGGCCGGGCTCGGCTGGAAGACGTGCGCGTCGGAATCCGGGCCGACCAGGGCCGCGACGTCGACCGTGCTGCCGCCGATCTCGCGTGCCATGTCGGCGAGGATCGAAAAGCTCGCAACGATGCGCAGCGGATGCGGCGCAGTGGATTGGGCAAGCACCGGCAGCGGCAGTGCGATGAGCGACGCGGTGAAGAACCGGCGGCGCGCGGAATCTGATGGGAAGTTCATGTCAGGCATTTCGATGAGCGCGTGAACGCAAAAACCGGGCGAGCAGTCCGCCATTCGGGCCGAAGGCCAGCGACAGCAGGTAGGCCACGCCCGCCACCAGCACGATCGCGGGACCCGAGGGCCACTGCGCATGGAAAGACAGCAGCAGCCCGGCAAAGCCGGACAGCAGCGCCATGCCGGCGGCAACGAGCGCAAGGCTCCAGACTTCGGCAGCCCAGAAGCGCGCCGCGGTGGCCGGCAGCATCATCAAGCCGACCGCCATCAGCGTGCCCAGCGCCTGGAAGCCCGCCACCAGGTTGGCGACGGTAAGAACCAGAAAGACGCCGTGCACCAGCGAGCCGGGCCCGCCCACATTGCGCAGAAAGCCCGGGTCGAGGCATTCCACGAGCAGCGGCCGATAGACCACCGCCAGCACGACCAGGGTCAGGCTCGCGACGCCGGCCATCAGCAGCAGCGCCGCGTCGTCCACGGCAAGGATGGTGCCGAAAAGCATGTGCATCAGGTCGACGCTGCTGCCGCGGGTCGACACCAGCAGCACACCCAGCGCGAGCGCAATCAGGTAGAAGGCCGCGAAGCTCGCGTCTTCGCGCTGAGACGTCACGCGCGTGACGAAACCCGCCGCCAGCGCCACGGCGAGCGCGGCGAAGAATCCACCGGCACTCATCGCCGCCAGCGAGAAGCCGGCAAACAGAAAGCCGAGCGCTGCGCCCGGCAGCAGCGCGTGCCCCATCGCGTCGCCCACGAGGCTCATGCGCCGCAGCACCAGCAAGGTGCCGATCGGCGCGCTGCCCAAGCCGAGCGCCAGCGTGGCCACCAGCGCGCGGCGCATGAAGCCGTATTCCACGAAGGGCTGCACCAGCAAGGCCCCGGCGTTCATGCCAGAACCTCCGTGCTGCGCACTGCGGTGCGAGCTTGCTTGGGGCGGCCCGGCGCTGCGTTCATGCCGCCTCCTTGCACACGGGCGCATCCTCGTCCCACGCCTCGGCCATCTGGCGCGCGCGAAACAGGTTCTCGGCATGCAGCACTTCGGCCGTGGGCCCCCAGGCCACGCAGCGCCGCGCCATGAGCAGGGTGCGATCGAAATGCAGGCGCACCTGCTCGAGGTCGTGCAGCACCGCGATGACGGTGCGCGCCTCGGCATGCCAGCGCGCGACCACGGCCAGCAGGTCGGCGGTGGTGCGCGCGTCGATTGCATTGAACGGTTCGTCCAGCAGGATCACCGGTGCGTCCTGCAGCAGCACGCGTGCAAAGAGCACGCGCTGGAACTGCCCTGCCGACAGCTCGGCGATGCTGCGGCGCTGGAAGCCGCCAAGGCCGACGGCCTCCAGCGCCTCTCCCACGGCGTCGCGCTGCCGCGCGACGATGCCCTTGAAGCTGCCGAGCCGCCCCCAGTGCCCGAGCGCCACCAAGTCGAACACCCGGATCGGAAAGCTCCGGTCGATCTCGGCCTGCTGCGGCAGCCAGGCAATGCGATCGTGCGAAACGCCATCGAGAGAAATGCGGCCCTCGCTCGGCCGGATGCGCCCCATGATCGCGGCGAGCAGACTGGTCTTGCCGGCACCGTTCGGCCCGACGATGGCGGTGAGCGAGCCCGGTGCGAACTCTCCCGACAGGTGATGCACGGCGGGATGACCGCGATAGGCCACCGTGAGGTTGTTCAACAGGATGGCGGGAGGAAGCATCGGGGCCTTGTTCATGTCAGCGCCCACGCAACAGCCAGCCACAGCGCCGCGGACAACGTCAGCGCGCCTGCCACTCGCATCCACACGCTGGCCATCAGCAGGCTTTGCGGCTTCTCCCGGGAGGCATTGCGCATTGCTTCAGGTTGGCGGGTCGACTGTTCCATACCCCGGACTATATTGCAATTGAGAATTCATTCGCAATAACAACAAGTTCTTTCGCATCTCTGGATGACTCAATATATGATTAGTCACCATACAATATGGTGGCTATGGAAAAACTCGAACAGAAATACTTGGCCCTTCTGGGCGAAGCCGAACGGCGCCAGCTCCCTGACCTGGACAGCATCCGGCTTTGCTTTCAGGTGCTGTCGCTCGCCTCGTCCATCGACCGCGACTGCGCCGCGCTGCTGGCCCCGCTCGGTCTGTCCGAAGGCCGCTTCGTGCTGTTGTTCCTGCTCGACGCTGCCAGTGACGGCCTGGCTCCCAATGCGCTGGCCGAGCAGGCTGGCGTGACGCGCGCCACCGTCACCGGCCTGCTCGATGGATTGGAGCGCGAGTCGTTGATCGAGCGGCATGCCGATTCAAGCGATCGGCGTTCATTGAACATTCGACTGACGCGCAAGGGCAAGCAGATGGCCCGGAAGGCGTTCGATCAGCACGGCCGCTGGATTGCAAGCCTGTTCCTCCATCTGTCCGTACAAGAGCGAAAGACGCTGAATGGCCTGCTGCAAAAGGTGGCGGCAGGAATGGCCGACCGCAACGATGGGGCGGGAGGTCGGCCATGACCAACGGCGCCGCGCATCACAACCTCAAGCAAAGGAGCTTTTCATGTCCCACTACCTCGTTGAACTCTATTCCCCCAAGCCCGGCTGGCTGGCGTTGTCGGCGGCGCAGCGCAGCCGGTTCCTGGATGGAATCAAGGCAGGCATGAGCGGCCTGAGCGAGCTTGGCGTCGAAATCCTGATGCTGGGCCAGACCGAACCGGGCATCGACCAGGCCAGCGGCCATCGCTTCCTCGGCATCTGGCGCTTCCCCGATGCCCAGGCCCGCGAAGCCTTGCTGGCAGGCATCAAGGCGACGGGTTGGTACGACCATTTCGAACACGTGAATGCCGCCGGTGCCGGGGGCGACTTTTCAAGTCATCTCGTGGAGCTGGCGAATGCTTGAAGGCTGATCTTCCGGTGCGGGCTCGGAATCGCGTCAGGGCTGCGCGCCCTGCCCTATGTCACCGCGCCAAGCTCAATTTATTCGTTCATGCGCCACGCCAGCCTTGGCCACATTTCCAACCGATCCAGCACCAACACCAGCAACCGCGCCCGCGGGGACGGCGCGTAGAGAACCCTGCGGGAAAACTCACCGGGAGTTCGTCATTGGCCGTGCAACGCATCACCGCTGCCTGCCGCCGGTGGACCGATCCCACGCACCTGATCTATCCTGCCGCAGATCCGCCGATTCAGCATGATGACTTCACCCCTGCCCGTCAGTTCAACCCTTCGGACTGCGATCGACGAGATCGTCGACGCTGCCGGAAAGGCCGATCGCCTCGATCGCGTCGCCAAGGTGTTGCGCGACATCACTGCCCGCTTCCATTCGCTCGGCGAGCTGGTCCACGAGGCGGGTGACGATGAAGTCCTGCTGTGCGCGAACGACACACTGACGATCTATCACATCACGCTCACGCCGGGTCTGCAGTACCCGCCTCACAACCATCTGATGGACGCCCTCATCGGCATCTATCGGGGCAAAGAGACGAACTTCATTTATCCACTGTCCGACGGCCGGCTGCGAGTTCCGCAACGGAGCGAAGCCATCGCACCCGAGGTGGTTCACCTGCCTCCCGATACCGTGCACGCGGTGGCGAATCCGGGCACGGCGCGCTCGGGCGCATTGCATGTGTACCTCGGCAATCTGCTGCACACGAAGAGGCAGATGTGGCGCTTCGCGGGAGATCGGCCCGAGGCGTTCGACAACGACCGGTATCTGGCCGAGGCGCGCCCCATCGAGCCCTGACTGCCTGCCGCCGGGATTCATCAACAGGTCCCCAACGCCCGCAGGGTCAAGGGCTTGGCTGTGATCGGCAGGAGGTGGAACATGGGCGTCATGTCTTCGCCAAGGCACCGATACATCAGCGTCGGCGGAACGCAGATCTTCTACCGCGAAGCAGGGCCGCCGAAAATGCGAGACGTCCAATGAAAGAACAGGTCTTGCTGTGGAGCACCTGATGCCGACCCGACCCTATGCCATCGTTGAAGCGCCCTCCACGCTGGGCCTGGCGACCGACGGCGTGGAGGGCTTGCCCGGCCGGCTGCTGGAACTGGGCCTCGCGGACCGCATCCATGCGCGGTGTGCCGGGCGACTCGCCGTTCCGCCGAAAGACCCGAAGCCCGATCCAGCCACCCTGACGCTGAATGCCGGCGCGATCGCGTCATGGTCGCCCACGCTCGCGGATGCCGTGGAGAAGGTGCTGGACGCGGGCGAGTTCCCGGTGGTGCTGGGCGGGGACTGCACGATCGTGCTGGGCTCGATGCTCGCGCTGCGCCGGCGCGGTCGCTATGGCCTGTTCTTCATCGACGGCAACGCCGATTTCTTCCAGCCCGAGGCCGAGCCCAACGGCGAATGCGCGTCCATGGACCTGGCCCTTGTCACCGGCCACGGGCCGGCGCTGCTGACCGACCTGGAGGGCCGCCGTCCGCTGGTGCGGCCCGAAGACACCGTCGCCTTCGCATTTCGCGACCACAAAGACCAGGCCCAATTCGGCAGCCAGCCTTTGCCGGCGGAGCTCATGGCCTGCGATCTCCCCACTATCCGCCGCTTGGGCGTCGAAGCCGCCACCCGTGCGGCCGTTGACCACCTGACGCGGGCCGAGCTCGACGGTTTCCTCATCCATCTGGACGCCGATTGCCTCGACGATGCGATCATGCCGGCAGTCGATTTCCGCGTCCCGGGCGGGCTGTCATGGGACGAACTGTCGACGGCGCTCCGGCTCATCCTGGCGAGCGGAAAGGCGCTCGGCATGGAGGTCACCATCTACAACCCGCGCCTCGACGAGGACGGCAGCGCCGGCAGCGGCCTTGCAGCGGTGCTGGCCACAGCGCTGGGCATGGCCGCGCCTGCTTGATGGGTCGGGGCATAGTATTTACCGCCACTTCTACCGTCGAAAACCGAGCGCTTTTTGCTGGCCTCCGATCACGACCGGGTCGGTGGCCACAGGCGAGCGGTATGCACCAAGGTCAAGATCCAGACGGTATCAGCCCGCACCTCATAGACCAGCCGATAGCTCTCGTGTGGGATCAACTCGCGGGTGCCCGGGATCTGTCCGGCCCGTCCCAGCAGGGGGTGCTCGGCCAGCCGGCGGACGACTGCCGAGAAAATCTCATCCATGCGGATGGCGGCGAGCGGGTTGTCCTGAGCGATGAAGTCGACGATGTCGGCGCGGTCTTGCTCGGCGGACAAGGTCCACAGGACCCTCATGCGTCAGCGCCGCCGGCTTTGGCCCGCAGCGCAGCGCGGCGGGCAGCAAAGCGTGCCTCGACGTCGGCATCACTGGCGTATTGGCCGGAAGCGATCTGCTCGCGCGCCGTGTCGACCTTGTCGCGCAGGAAGGCGTCGTACTCACGGGCCTGCCGTTGACGCTCGATGAACTCGCGCATCAGTTCGCGCACCACCTGCGACGCCGGGCGGTGGCTGGCTTCGGCCTCGGCCATGAAGGCGTCGCGCAGCGACGACTCGAGCTTCATGGTGAACATGGCTTCTTTGGACATGGCCGGCTCCGGAAACGTTGATATCGACGAAGTATATACAACGTCAATACTTTCTGCCACGCTGCCGTCGCCGATAGGGCTGCCCGTTCGCTCCCATCCTCCAGCGCCAGTACGCGGCCTCGAGCAATCGGCGTCAATCAGCAACGCCGGGTTGCCGTCAGAAATATCGTCAAAAGAAGCGCTGCATTCTTCGTTGAGCACTTTCGGAAGGGTTTTTGCTGCAACAAAAAACCCCATATCTTTCAACAACTTAGAGTTCTCGAGAAGCACCATTGATGTCGTGCTCACGGGCATCAGAACTCGATCTAAGTCATTGATTTATATAGGCAATATCCGCGCCCCTCACTCCCACTCGATCGTCGCCGGCGGCTTGCTTGACACGTCATACGTCACGCGGTTGATCCCGCGCACTTCGTTGATGATCCGCCCCGACACCTTCTTGAGCAGCGCATAAGGCAGCTCGGCCCAGTCGGCGGTCATGAAGTCGCTGGTCTGCACGGCGCGCAGCGCGACCACGTAGTCGTAGGTGCGGCCGTCGCCCATCACGCCCACGCTCTTCACGGGCAGGAACACGGTGAAGGCCTGGCTCGTGAGG